>JAOARU010000042.1 GCA_025210675.1 Candidatus Altimarinota bacterium
CTGGTGGGTGGTGTGTTTCGTTTTTTTTAAGCTAGTTATACTGCCAGTAATCGTAACGAGTATGAAGGTGGCACAGCTGGCAATATTTCTTTTTGGCTGGGTGATTTAGGAGCTTCTAGTACTGTTTTTTCGGCCTGGGGGCAAGATTTTTACAAAAATGGATACAGGGAAAAGCTTGAAAAAATGGGAGTGCAATTTAGAGGTCATGAAGGTGAATTTACAGCTCATGCTTATATTATCTCAGATCCTTTGCATCAGCAGTTGACTATTTGGCAGCCAAATGATTATCAGCATATTGAGATAGCTAGTTTAAAAGATAGTTTTGCTATTGAAGAGATTTCTAATTTTAAGATAGCAATATTTTCAGCTGGTACGCCACTTTCAATTAAGCGTCATTTATTTGAATTTAAAAATTTAAATCCTGAGGCTTTTTGCATATTTGATCCTGGTCAAGTGGCACAGTTTTTTACTGAAGATGACATGAGAGCTTGTGCTGATCTTGCTGATATGATTGTCGGTAATAATATCGAGTTTAATTATCTTAGACACTTAGAAGAAGTTCAAAAAAATATCCAAATAGAGACATGTGGATCACGTGGCGCTTTGTTTAGAAGAGATGGTGAGGAGGTTTTATTTCCTGCGCAAATTGTCGATCAAGTTAAAAACACTACAGGTGCAGGAGATGCTTTTCGTGCGGGTATGATACATGAAATAGTCAATGGCGCTAGGATCGAGGAGGCTATTGAAAAAGGCATAGAACTAGGTGCAAAATGTGTTCAGTTTAATTCTGCACAGTATTTTTAATCCTAGTTTTTTTTAATCTTTAAAATGTGATAATGAAAGGCAGACGTTTGTCGAGTTATTTCTTGAATTTTTGTTATAGATGGCATAATTCTTTCTGAGTCAATGCCTTGTTCCATTTCTGCTCTGATCCCCTTGCAGATTTTTTGGATTTCATAGATTGATATTAAGATGGGAATTAGTATCTCAGCTTCTCCTGCTTGCACAAAACCATTAAACCTTAACGCTCTTCTAAGTATGTCTAAGTCATCAGCATTGTATCTTGCTGTGTCAGAATCATTGAGGTTTTTGGGTTGTGATGTTTGCCCCAGGGTTTCTTTTGGATTTGGCATATTTTATGAATAAAATTTCAAATACACTTCTTTGTATGTCTATTGTTAAATCAAATACAGATTTGTCTCTAATTGCTTCATTTGGCAGTATTGAGGAGTCTTCTGGGATTCTGCAAATTTGTCTTAATTTAGATATGAGGTGTTGAATTTCTGAATGATCAATTACTTTTTTTGCAATCTTGATTCCATGTTCATGAAGACTTTTTTGAAGTATCGCTGCTACTAGTTCTGCATCTTTTTCTAGCTTGCTTTGCAATTTCATTTTTGTAAGGGGTTAAAGGGGGTTAGTTTAATATAAATATTGTCTCCACTGACCAATTCCGGAATATAATTTGAGCATAATATTTTGTATGTCAACTATATCTAGATATGTTGACGGACATTTATTGCTTCCTAGGCATGTGCAGACTCCTGTTTCTCCGCATGCTGCACATTTGCTCCGAATATCTTGGCAGATAGACATGATTTGTGGATTTTGAAATGCTATTGCTATTTTTTCATGTTTTGAGTGAGGGGGATCATGAAAGGCAATTTCTAAAATTTCCCTATGATCCATGTTGGATTTATAAAATAAAAAAGGATATAATTGTAAATCAGGTTTTTATTTATGTAAAGTTAATGTTAGGATTTGTGTGAATTTTTTATTAAAATGAGTTATAAAATCAGAGATATAGCACTTGCAGAGTGGGGTAAGAAAGAGGTGAGATTGGCAGAAAAAGAAATGCCGGGATTAATGGCAATTAGAGAAGAGTATAAAAACAAAAAGCCCTTAAAAGGTGCAAGAATAGCAGGTTGTATTCATATGACTATTCAGACGGCTGTGCTTGTTGATACTTTAATAGAGCTTGGTGCTGAGGTTCGTTGGAGTTCTTGTAATATTTTTTCAACACAGGATCATGCTGCAGCTTATTTAGCTAAAAAGGGGATAGGTGTCTATGCCTGGAAGGGCGAAACAGAAGAGGAGTATTGGTGGTGTATCAAGCAGACTATTGATGGATTTGAGCCAAATATGTTGCTTGATGATGGCGGTGATTTGACAGAGGTTGTGATGAGGGATTATCCAGATCTTGAGATCATTGGAGTATCAGAAGAAACTACAACTGGTGTTCATAGGCTTTATGATTTATTTAAAAAAGATCAACTAAAATTCCCAGCGATCAATGTAAATGACTCTGTAACTAAGTCGAAATTTGACAATCTATATGGCTGTAGGGAGAGTTTGGTGGACGGTATCAAGAGGGCAACTGATGTGATGTTGGCCGGAAAGATAGCAGTTGTGGCAGGATATGGAGATGTTGGAAAAGGTTGTGCTGAGAGTATGAGAGCTTTTGGGTGTCGTGTGATAGTTACTGAAATTGATCCTATTTGTGCCTTACAAGCTAAGATGCAGGGATATGAAGTGCTAACAATGGAGGAAGTAGTGGGTGTTGGTGATATATTTGTTACAGCTACGGGTTGCTGCAAGGTTATAAATAGATTTCATATGGAGCAGATGAAAGACGGGGCGATTGTTTGTAATATTGGGCATTTTGATCATGAAATAGATGTGGCTTCAATTCGTGATTTTGAGTGGATAAATATCAAAGACCAAGTTGATGAGATTGTATTTCCTGATGGCAAAAAAATCATACTCTTGGCTGAGGGGAGGTTGGTTAATTTGGGTTGTGCGACGGGGCATTCGAGTTTTGTGATGTCTACTTCATTTACAAATCAGGTTTTGGCACAAATTGAGCTTTTCAATAATCAATACGAAATTGGTGTGCATATTTTGCCAAAATACTTAGATGAAAAGGTGGCTAGATTGCATTTGGAAAAAATAGGCGCTCACTTGACTGATTTAAGCGAGGAACAAAGTCAATATCTTGGAGTTGACAAAAAAGGTCCTTATAAAAATGATCATTATAGGTATTGACATAAAGTATTATTTTGATAAAGTAAGGTCTAAATTTATTATTTCTCTATGAAAAATGAGGCATTTGAAAAAATAAGAGAGACCTCTGGAGTCTTAGTGAATTCTGATCAGCTTGAAGCAGAGCGTAAAAAAGCAGAAGACTTATTAGTTGAATCAGGTAAAGCTGCTGAGAGATTAGCATTGATCAATCTCTTAAGTGGAAATGTTGGATTTTCTGTTTTTGGAAGTGCGAGATTCAAAGAGGGGAGTCTTGAGTATGAATTTTATAGAAATTTGGCAGCTAGCATAGTTATGGCTTGTCGTGAAAATATAAGCATAATTACAGGAGGTGCTTTTGGCGTGATGGGTGCTGCTGGTAAGGGCGCCAGGGAGATAATAGACCTGAGAAATTTAAGCAATTCTGAGGTGTTGGGGATTAGGGTTGATTTGCCTTTTGAGGAGACAGATAATCCGGATTTAACAAAATTGATTGAAGCGGTTACTTTTGGGACTAGATTGGATTTATTTTGGGCTAATAGTTTGGGTGGTGTGTATATGGGTGAGGGTGGTATTGGTACTAATTTAGAGATGGCTTTTATGCTTCAGTTGTTACAGGTTGAGCATTTGCCAAAAGATATGCCACTGATTTTTCATCCTCGTTGGCAGGAGTTGCTAGATACTTTAGATAAAATTTGTTATACAAACAGGCTAGATGAAGGATTGACACCCACAATAAGCAAAGGAGATATGAACCCGATTGAATTTATGGATCATCATGATGACATTGCTCAATTGGTTCAAGATTGGCATATGAGCTTGATGAGGATTTTGGAAAAAGTTGCAAATACAGATAAGCAACTTGTTTATGATGAAGATGCAGGATTTTATATTCCTGCTGAAGATTATAAACATGCTTTACATGTAGCTGTTGATGACAATGATTCTCTTAGTAGATTTCGTAAAAAAGTTGCCAATTTTACAAATTATTAAAAAAATTAAAAATTTAGATACAAAGAGGGCACATGTTCTCTTTTTTGTGGTTTTTTTACTCTAAGCCTTTGAAGTTTGCCATTTGTTCTAAGTGCCAAGCAAAATTCAATATGTCTTTTTCTGCAAAATGTTGTCCCATGATCTGGAGTCCTGTTGGGAGTTCATTAATTACTCCTGTCGGTATGGCTATTGATGGAATCCCTGCCAGGTTTGTAGTCACTGTAAATATATCTGAGAGATACATTTGAAGTGGATCATTGATTTTTTCACCGATTTTAAAAGCCTGAAATGGCGATACTGGCGCAAAAATTGCATCAACTTCGTTAAAAGCTTGGTCAAATTCTTTTTTGATCATTGTGCGAACTTTTGAAGCTTTTTTGTAGTAGGCGTCAAAATATCCAGATGAAAGAGCAAAAGTACCTGTCATGATTGCTCTTTTTACTTCAGAACCTAGTCCTTTTTCACGGGTTTTCTTGTAAAATTCTTCTAAGTCGTAAGCTTCTTCTGTTTTTTTGCCGTAACGTACGCCATCATAGCGAGCCAGATTGGTTGAAGCTTCGGATTTTACTAAAATATAGTAAGTCGCAATAGCGTATTCTGTGAGGCTCATACTGATTTCTTTGATTTCCAGATCATTTGTTTTGGCAAATTTTTCAACATTATCCATGAAATCTTTTTTGAGCTCAGGATCAAAGCCTTCTTGTTCAATAAATTCTTTGATTATGCCTATTTTTTTGCCTTTGATAGGATTTTGTAGATTTTCTGAGTAATTATCTATTGGTTTATCAACTGTTGTTGCGTCTTTTTCGCTTATGCCTGAGATAATTTCCATGACAATGGCTGCATCTTCAACATTTTTTGTAAGAGGTCCAATAGTGTCAAAGCTAGAGGCATAAGAAATCACGCCATATCTTGGCACTCTTCCATAGGTTGGCTTGAGTCCTACGCAGCCACAAAAATTGGCTGGTTGTCGAATAGAGCCACCTGTATCAGTACCAATTGAAAACACACACTGATTTGAAGCAACACTACAAGCAGATCCTCCTGAGCTGCCACCTGGAACGTGGTTTTTGTTCCATGGATTGCGAGTGCTTTTTAGGGCGGAGTTTTCTGTTGATGATCCCATGGTAAATTCATCGGTGTTAACCTTTCCGAGAACTATTGCACCTGCTTTTTCGAGTCTTTCCCAGACTACTGAGTCATATGGAGATATGTAGTTTTCTAGGATTTTTGATCCTGCTGTGTTTTTGAGTCCTTTGATTGCGATTACATCTTTAATAGATACTGGGATACCTTCAAGTGGCAGGTCGTAGGTGCCTTTTTTGTCTTGTTCATCAGCTTTTTTTAGAGCGCCTTCTTTGTTGAGGCTAAGATATGCGCCAAGCTCAGGGTCAATTTGTTCTATTTTGCTGAAATATTCATTAACAAGATCTGTTGCTTTTTTTTGACCTGATTTTAGTAATTCTTTGGCTGTTTTTATTGTTAGGTTTTGCATGATTTTTAAAATACATTTTTAACTCTAATATGAGAATCAGAGATCTCATTTTCTGAGGCATTAAGTAGCTCATTTTTGATAGAAGATGGCTCAACTGCGTCAGTTCTTGGGCTGTTTTTGATGCCTGTAATTTGTAGTGTCATTTCCTCGTTTTCTGTGTCGAGCTCATTTAGTTTTTCAAAATAATCAAGGATACTTGATAGTTCATTGGAAAACTTCACCACCTCTTCATCTGTTAGATCTAGTCTGGCAAGATTTGCTATTTTTTTGATTTCGTCTTGGCTAATCATTTTTTTTAAATTATTTCTATAAGATTCTGCCGAAAAAAGCTTTTTTTATCAACACTTTTCAAAAATAAAATTTTATGAGATAATTTAGAAAAAGTGTTTTGAAATAAAAATGAGATTACTAAAAAACCTCCAATTTGTATCTGAAATGATGTTCTTTGCTTATGGAGCAATATTTCTGTTTGCCCTTGTTTTTCATAGAAATAATTTTATGTCTTTTGAGACTGAGATGATCGGCAGGCTTCTTGATGTGCCTTTTGCACTTGTTGGGATTATTTTTGCTATAACATCTCTCAGGATTTCTTTTAATGAGCAGCTTTCCACAGAGGAAGAGAAGTTGATTGATCCAAATTTTTTGGCAGAAGCTCCACTTTTAGACGCATTTTTGATTTTGACAGGAGTTTTATTGTTTTTGGTAATAGTTTTTGTAAATTTTGCTTTTCCGGACTTGATCTAGTCTTCATTGCCTGCTAGTTGACCGCAAGCGCCTTGTATATCTGCGCCAAATTCTTCTCTGATTGTTGATTTGATGCCGTATTTTTCATCAAGGATTTTTTGCATTTTTCGGATATTTTGCTCTTGGGATTTTTTGAGGGATTGGTCTATATGCGGGTTTTCATTTAATGGTATAAAATTCACATGAGCCAAGTGTTTCTCAAGTAGAGCGCCGAGTTTGTTTGTCATTTCTTCTGTGTCATTGACGCCCTTAATAACAGTATATTCAAAAAATATACGCCTAAGTGTTTCATTAGAAAAATCCCAAAGTGTCTCCATGAGGTCTTTTAAGGGATAGATCTTGTTTTGGGGCATATGATGTGATCGGAGTTCATCATCGGGAAAATGAAGTGATACAGCTAAATTGATTTGCATATCTAGCTTTTTGAGTCTTTTGATGGCAGGTATTATGCCGACTGTTGATATGGTAATTCTGCGTGAGCCTATGCCTAGCTTTTTGTCTTCGTTCATTATTTTGATTGATTCAATTACATTGTCAAAATTTAGCAGTGGTTCACCCATTCCCATAAATACGACATTTCTGATGCGTGATTCTGGTGGGGGATTTTTTGGATTCCATTTGTCCTCTTTGTGTTTGGATTTGAGGAATCTTGACCAATACAAGAGTTGTTCAATAATTTCTTGAGTTTCTAGGTTTCGGATTAGTCCCATTTTGCCTGTTGCGCAAAATATGCAACCGCACATGCAGCCGATTTGTGATGATACACAGACTGTGTTTCTGCCTTGATGTGCCATCAGGACTGTCTCTATGTGATGTCCGTCAGGCGTTCTTAGAAGTGTTTTATAGGTTTTGCCGTCTTTTGATTCTAAGAATCTTGCTTCACTTAATTTAAATAATGGCTTGTTTTTCAGTTTTTCTCGGGTTTCTTTGGGTAAAACAGTGATTTGATCAATGTCATTTACAAGTTCTCTGAAAATAGCATGATAAAATTGCTCAATTCTATATTTTTTGTCGCCTAATTCTTGTATAAACTCTTGAAACATACCGATATTATAGGGGATTTTTAAATGAATTAAAAGATGCTTATTTGAATTAGTAATATTGTCTTGACACCCCTAGGGGGTATAGGTATAATAAAGATGAATTTATTTTAAATATGAAATCAAAAAAAGAATTAATCCAAAGACGTTTAAAGATAATAATAGGTCAGGTAGAAGGTATTTCTAAAATGATCGACAATGAATCTGAGTGTGTAGACATTATTAATCAGATGAAGGCTATTAAGAATTCGTTTGCTACTTTGAGCGGTGAAATAGTCGAGGCTTCACTGGAGAAATGCACATCAAATCAGATTTTTCAAAAAGATATTGATAAGATTTTAAGTATTGTTAAGACTTTTTCTAAATTTTGATGAAAAAATTACTAATATTAAAAAACAATGAATGGTATATTACAAGAATCGTATTTTTAATTGCAGGAGGTATGATTATTGCTTCTTTGGTTTTGGCTTTTAAATTTGATATCAGGTTTTTGTTTATGACTGGATTTATTGGTCTTATGCAGGTGATTTTTGCCTTGACTGGATTTTGTCCGATGGTGATATTGCTTGATTATTTTAATGTGAAATGTATTTGTAAAAAATCATGAAAAAATTAACATTAATATTTATTTTGACGCTTTTTTTGGCTGCTTGTGGGCAAGATGTTGAGCCTGAGGTTAAAAGTGAGCCAAAAATAGAAAAAATAACGCTAGAGGCTGAAAAAACCAGAGAAGAATTCTCTTTGGTGGGTAGCCTAGAGGCAAACAGAGAAGTGCCGTTATCTGTTAAGTCTCAGGGAAGATTGGCCTCATTGATTGCTGATGTGGGCGATCAGGTAACAGAAGGGCAAGTGCTTGCTTTTGTGAGTGCTGATGAATCGGAGGTAAATCTGGCTACTGCTCAGAAAAATCAGCAAAATTTAGAGAATTTATTTATATCTCAGTCAAAATTTTTTGATGACAAAATAGCACAAGCTGAAAAAGCAGTGGAAATTGCAGAGCAAAGCTTAGCAGCACTAGGTAGTACGCAAAAAACCACAGCTTCATTGGGCAGGGAGCAGGTGGCTTCAGCTAAAAAAAACAAAGAACAAGCAGAGCAAGCTCTAGAAAATGTAAAAAATATAAATAAAACTAGGTTTGAGTCTGCTTATAGTAATGCAGATACAGCTATTCGTACAGGGCTTATTGCTGGGGTGAATATGGTTAATTTTGCTGATGATTTATTAGGCGTGAGTGACAATAAAGATTCATTCAATGACTCTTTTGATACATTTTTGGGTTTTAAAGAGCCAGATACAAAAATCGAAGCAATTATTAGTTTAAAAAAAGCTCTTGAAGATGAAAAAGAAAAAAGGGAATTTTATGAGGAAAAATTAAAAAATGGCGGAATAGCTAATGATGAATATGATCAATACATTGCTGATATGATTAAATACCTTGAATCTTTGCAGGTTTTGGCTAAGGATATTCAAGAGCTTTTAAATGCTTCTGTTGTAGGTGGTTTATTTACTAGTGAAAAGTTGCAAGGTTTTAAGAGTCAAAATCTAAGCCTTGCAAGTATTGTTGAGTCAAGTTTGATATCTCAGGAAGGATCAGGATTGAAGTCTTTGCAGAGTCAAATAGGGCAGATAAAAACTCAAAATCAAGCTGAGTTATCTCAAGCTCAAAAATCACTTGAATCAGCAAATCAAGGTTTGATACAGGCGAGTGCTGGATCAAACAAGGCTGATGTAGATATGTCCAGTCAAAAAGAAATATTAAAAAAGCAAGTAGAGCAGGCAAAGGTGAGCTTAGCCTCTACTAAGAGTCAAAAAGAGTCAGCCTTAAAAGAATTAAAAACTCAAATTGATTTAATAAAAGGCAATAAGGAGCTTGCTGAAACATTGATTTTCAATTCTACTTTAACAGCGCCATTTGATGGAGTAATAACTGAAAAAAAGGCTGAATTGGGTAAGGTGGTCAATCCTTCTGAGCCTATTTTGATGTTGGCAGATGTATCTAGCTACAAGATCAGGACAGAGATCGCAGATATAAATGCCTCAAAAGTGTATTTAGGAAATGAGGCAGAGGTGAGTTTTGATGGGGTTAGTGGTGTTTATAATGCAAAAATCACCAAAATTGATCCAAAAATTAACTCAAATACAAAAAATTTAGGGCTTGAATTGGAGTTGGATAATTTGCCAAGCGTTTTGAGGATAGGATTATTTGCAAGGATAAGATTGTTTTCTGATGAAGAAGATGCTTATTTTGTGCCAAGAAAATTTGTGATTTTTAAAGACCAAAAAACATATTTAAAAACTGAATCAGGAGACATAGAGGTAAAAATAGGCTCAGAATACGAAGAAAAAGTCAAAGTTTGGTTTGATGGTCAAATGCAAGGTGCTGAGATATTTAGATAAATTAAATAAATATTCTATTTTTTATGAAAAATTTAAATTTTGCTGGAAAAATAGCTCAATTTTTTGTCAAAAATAAGCCACTTTCTGTGATGATATTGCTTTCTGTTTTTGTGATTGGTAGTTTTGCATACTATATAATGCCAAAGCAATACAATCCAGATGTAAGCTTGCCTGCTTTTCAGATACAGATTGCTTACAACGGGGCGTCTCGTGATGAAGTTGAGAATTTTATTACACATGAGCTCGAGGAGAAGATTTCAGACATAAAAGGTGTAAACAAGATTTCAACGATATCTATTGATGGTGGTATTGCCATTTTAAATGTTGAGTTTTTTGTGGGTACTGATTTGGGAGATGCTAAAATTAAGGTTGCAAGTAAGATCATTGAAAATATAGACCTCAAGTTGCCGCAAATGTCTCAGCCAGTTATTAAAAATATAAATCCTGATGATGTTCCTATTTTGACTATTGGATTTACTTCTGAGTTTCTTTCTAAGGGGGAATTGAGAACTAAGGTTGTTGATATTATGAGTAAGATGAGAGATGTTAAGGGGGTAGCAAATCTAGAGATACACGGTGGAGATAGGAGGGCAATGCGGGTTGTTATTGACCCTTTTTTGTTAAAAGAGCGCCAAATGAGTGTAGATGAGGTGCAAAATGCGATTTTGGCTAATAATTTTAAAGTGAATGTAGGAAATATAAAAAACGACACTTATATTCATGAAATAGAGATAAATGGTAATTTAAATAAAAATGAACTAGAAAATTTGTTTGTAAAAAAAGGGATTAAGCTAAAAGAAATAGCAGATGTCATTGATGGTCATGAGGAGGTTGATTCATATACTAGGATTTATGATGATTTTGGTGTAAGAGATGCTGTTTTTCTCTCTGTGGCAAAGAAAAAAGGCGAAAATGCAATAAAAATAAGTGAAAAATTTTTAGCCAGATTAGGTGAGGAGATGGAGTCTTGTTCTGATGTTTCCTACAAAGTGTATCGAGATGAGGGAAAGGTTACAGAGCGTGCTGTTTCAACACTGGGACAAAATCTGATCAGTAGTATATTGATAGTGGCTTTGCTTTTATTTGCATTTTTAGGCTTCAAATCCAGCCTAGTTGCATCAATGAGTATTCCCACTACATTGCTTTTGGTGTTTTTTGTAGGGCTTTTATTTGATCAGACTATTAATAGAATTACACTTTTTGCTTTGATACTTTCATTGGGTTTGTTGGTTGATTCTGCAACTGTGGTGATTGAAAACATTATGCGTCACATTAAAAATACAAACACTCTAGAAGATCGTCAAAATGCTATCATAAAAGCTGTTGACGAGGTTGGGGTGGGTTTGTTTTTGTCTACTTTGACTTCTGTGATTGTTTTTTTGCCTTTGAGCCAGGTATCAGGCATGATGGGTAACTATATGAAGCCTCTGTCGTTTTTTGTGCCTGTTACGTTGATTATGTCTATCTTGGTGGCATATGTTATTATACCTTTTTTGGCTTCTATATTTATTAAGCAGCCAGCTATAGAGAAAAAAGGTGTATTTGAAAAAATATCAGAGTATTATGGAAAAATCTTAACAAGGATATTAAATTCAAAAGCGAGACAGTATAGCATATTGTCTTTTGTTGCTGTGGTTTTTATTTTTGTGATGTTGTTTCCTGTTTTTAAATTTGTGCATTTTAAAATGCTGCCAAGTGCAGACAAGGAGCAGTATTATGTTTATTTAGATCTTGAAGAGGGGATTGATTTTAAGAAAACAAGTGAGATAAGTAGTTATATTTCTCAGCAGATTTTAAAAAATGATAAAAATGTTGTATCAATTCAGGAGTTTTCAGCTACTCCTTCTGTGGTTGATTTTAACGGACTTTATAAGGGGTCAAATCTAAGAAATGCTTCAAATTTGGCTACAATTAGAGTGAATCTGACTTTGCCAAAAGAGAGAAATGCTTGGTCTAGTGATTTGGTTGCTGATATGCGTGAGGTGATTTTAGCTGATCAAAAAATTCAATCATTTATCAATAATTATGGCTTGGTGGTAAGATTTTTTGAAGATCCCCCAGGACCTCCAGTTAGGGCTACATTGTTAGCAAAAATTAAGACCCAAGATGATGATTTAAGGGCTGATTTGGCAAGTGAGCTTGAGCAAAAATTTAAATCCACAAAAGGTGTAAAAGATGTCAAAAACACCACAGAAAAAGTTTTTTTTAGAACTATTTATGAAGTAGATCATGAAAAAGCAGTGTCTTTTGGGGTGTCTACTAATCAGATTGTGAGTCTCTTGAATACTGCTTTAAATGCTAATCAGATTAGTCAATATCATATACAAGATCACAATGAGCCGACTTTTATTGAGCTGAGTTTTGAAAAAGAATATAGAGATCAGATTCAAGATTTGGATAGCTTGTATGTCAAAAATCAACAAGGCGAAATGTTGGTACTTTCATCTGTTGTTAAAAAAATACAAACACGCAATGTACCTGTGCTTTATCGTGATGAGCTTGAAGCCACTACTTATGTAGAAGCAGAAATGGAAAATAGGAGCGTGGTTTATGCTGTGATTGACCTAATTAGTGATTATGTCAAAAGTGGTCAAGTTGAATCTTGGAATTTATTTAAAATGAGGCTAAAAAATGGCTCAAAGATTGAGTGGGGAGGTGAATGGAAAATGACCTTAGAGAATTTTCGAGATTTATCTTTGGCTATGTTGGTAGCATTTTTCTTGATTTATGTTGTGCTTGTGGGGCAATTTGGGTCTTTTTTGGCACCACTCTTAATTATGAGTACTATCCTACTTGGATTTATTGGGATTATGCCCGGATTTGCATTTCTTGACCTGTTAAATGGTACATTTTTAAATGCTACAAGCTTGATTGGTTTTATAGCTTTGATGGGAATAGTTGTAAACAATGCAATCCTGTATATGGAATATTTTGAGCAATTAAGATCTGATGGCATGCCAAAGAGGTCTGCCTTGATTGAAGCAGGAAAGGTCAGATTGAGACCTATTGTGCTTACTTCTATTACTACTGTCTTAGGGAGCTTAACTATTGCCTTTGATCCGGTTTGGT
The DNA here is from genome assembly GCA_025210675.1 of Candidatus Altimarinota bacterium. GTDB lineage: Bacteria > Patescibacteriota > Gracilibacteria > CAIRYL01 > JAOARU01. The sequence goes on from JAOARU010000042.1 coordinate 12,760, forward strand.
CGGGTTTGGCTTGGAGTATTGTATTTGGGCTTTCTTTGTCCGCCTTTTTAACACTTGGGGTGTTTCCGATTTTGTATAATTTGTTTATAAAAAAATAAGGCGAAGAAGGACTAATATCTGTCCTCCTCCTGGCTTGCCCCTTCAAGACTACCTCTTTTCTGGTGTCTATTCAGGATTTTGAGTCTCCCCGACGCTTGGCGTCAGCCGCTTTTGCAGCTTCGGCGGTTTCTGGAAATGCAGTCTCGTGAAACTCGAGGACTGCATTAATCATGCCTCTGGGATCCCAAATGATTGCCCAGAATTCAATGATTGCCTGAAGAGGGTGAGTGGTGTTCATGGTGTCCTTCTTTTGGTGTTAGGGGGGGGTGAGACTTATTTTTATTTAATACTGTTATGAGACATTTGTCAATAAAATTATTATAAAAATTAACTAAATTTTAACTTTAGATTTATATATAAAGCTAAAGTGGTATTTTTATTTACTGATGTATAGCATACCTCAAATTACCCCTTGGGGGTTGGGGGAGGACGAGAAATGCTAATGCTTTCTCGCCCCCAATCCCACGTTTTCCATTTCCATCGTGCCTCCTTTTGGGTTTAGGCAAGTGCGCCATTTGCAGGGTCTCGACGAGTGCCGTCAATTCCCTCGTTGACCATGATGGCGCAAATTTGTGCCCTTGCTCCGCAGTCTTTTAATCCGCTGGTGGCGGATCTGAGGAGCAGAGAGGGGTCTTGCGACAGTTCCCTGAAAACCCCGAGCGGGTCAAGATAACTTGCCGGATCTTCAGTAAACTTCTTCATAAAACTCATAACCCCAAGGGGATCAATAAGCCGCATGAAAAAGCTTGGTGGATTCCCTTTTTCCGGTACAACGAAAAGCTCGCCGAGTTCCGGAATGACGAAAAAATCCTGAATGCCGAGTTCTTGAAGCTTGGGCGATGTGGTAGTCATGATTGACTCCTTTCAAAAAATGGGGTGGGAATATGATTCACTTCGTAAACCATTTACAAAGTGAATTTTGATTACATATAACTCCTGTTTTTGTTAAAAGTCAAATAAAAAACGGGAGCTAAGACAAAAATCATGGTCTTAACTCCCTTGAGACCCGTTTGCATTTATGCTTCCTTCTTGTGCCAAGAAGCTATTGCCATTGGTGGCTGTTTTGCTACTGGGGATCCAGCAGCACCAGAAGAGCCAATATTTGGCGATGATTTTAGACATGATTCTTACTCCTTGCTGGCGAAACGGGGTTTTGGGATTGATTCCCTCTGTGAACTATTCACAGGGGAAACAATTGCTTATATTAAACCAAATTTTTGTTTATCGGTCAATCTTTTTTGAAAAAATTTTGCTTTTTTTTCGTTTTTGGCATACATTTGTTAAAAAATAGCCAAAATAAATGGAAATACAATTAAGTTGGGATTTGTTTATCATCGTTTTCTTTGTGATTATTGTGGCTTATAGCTACATAATAGGTAAATATCAGACTTTAAAAATAATTTTGAGTTCTTATATTGCCATACTTTCGGCTGATGCGATTGGTTCTTTGATTGAAAAATATATGATCGGTGAAAGTCCAATAATAAATATTGCAACTGTTCATAGCAGCTCAAATGCTTTGATTTTTATTAAAATCATTACTTTTATTTTTTTGACTATCTTACTTGCGACAAAAGGGGGATTTGGTATTGTGGCTTCTCAGGAACGCAGTCGTTTTTCTTCATTTTTGTTGACAATGACTTACGGGATATTAAGTGCTGGATTGATAATTTCAACAATTTTGGTGTATATATCAGGAGCTTCTTTGGTTGATTTGACATCTGTTACTGAAAATCCTTTGAGCCAGATTTCAGAGCAATCTCAGCTGGTTAGATTGATGATTAAAAATTACAATGCGTGGTTTTCTTTGCCTGTTGTTGTGTTTTTGATTAGTAGCTTTTTGGGTGATTCTCCTGAGGGGAGTTAATTTTAAAAAAAGTATTGACTTTGCATGCTAAAACAGTAAAATAAGTGGGCGTGTTGATGACTTGGCTTGGTTAGCTTTAGTCAAAAAAAGTTGTCATATCTACCAGGGTGAGTAGCTCAGTGGTAGAGCAGTAGCCTTTTAAGCTATTGGCCGTGGGTTCGATCCCCACCTCACCCACCAATTAAAATGTTCTCATGCCTAACCTAGTGAGGTATGAGGTTATTTTAAATGGTGTTATGCCGATGGATTTAACTTAAGTCAATATCTTTAGTGTTAATAC
>JAOARU010000043.1 GCA_025210675.1 Candidatus Altimarinota bacterium
CACGGGAATAGCAGTTGGAAAGGTCTCGTAATCTAAAAAGCACAAAGGGTACTCCAAGCTCTCCAGCTCCTTTTTTATCTCAGACGTTTTAATAATCGGGGTCTTTGTTTGCGTTACGTCCACATGGTTTCTTTGGTATCTTGACAGTTTGAAGTCCTCGGGAACGTCATCAATAAGGATGTAATCACCCTCAATCAAAGCCTCTAACTTCTTTTTGCTTGATCCAATTCGCACGATGTCGTGGACTGTGTAATCAGGAACATCAGGATATAGGTAATTGAAAGCAGGGCAGTGGTTTGCTCGAGACTCGTAAATACAGTCACAAGGCATCGGTTCTCTTTCTTGATCCAAAAGCCTCTTCATTTCAGCAATCATCAGGAGAATCTCTGACTCCAGCTCTTTTACTTCTTCTGTAATATCTGCAACCTGTAGTAATGCCGACGGGCTGATTTTTCCATTTTTTACAAAGTCCTTATTGAGTTCAATAAGATTTACTCTGCCGACATTTAAACCCGCTTTTTCCAAAACAATACGCTGAAATGCAGCATCGTAGAGATGTTCATTTTTCTTTTTTTCTTTCATTGTTGAGCCTTTCACTTCATTGATAATCCAGTTCTGATTTTCTTCACTCCATTCCAAAATATCCACCATCACATAAAGTCCTTCAATCTCAAAGGTAGCTTGAAAAATGACTTTTTCACCTGCGGCTAATAATTTTTTAGTATCAATGACAGCTTGCGTCTCTCTGCTTTCGACTAAAACGCCTCTAGGGAAAAGTTTTCTTGCCCAGCGTTCAACCTCTACGCCGTTCTTCACTAATTCTTTATCAAAATCGCTCAACTCCACCCCTATAAGAACCTCAGGTTTCTTTTTCCAAAACCAAAAGTATGCAGGACACTGCAGGTACTTCAAAAAGTCGGATTTTGTAATTGTTTTATGCATGATTTAGGCTGTTGTTCTAGTAAAATGTATTTGATCTAAAAACTCAATGATTCCAATTGCCTGATTGGAAATCAATCTTAATTCTTTTTCTGAAAGATACTCCAAATGGGTTATATCTTGAGGTGTACCATGACATTCAGGATCAACTTTCTTTTTTATATCCCATAGAATATCAACAATATTTTCTTTTTTAATCAGTTCAGTATCTTGAAAATTATTCAAAGAGCCTCCATTTAATGCTGGAATCAATCTTTCTAATCCTGCTGATTTATACTTATCGCTACTTGATCCACTATTTAATCTACAGCATTTAAAAGATAAAAAGGTCTCCAGAACAATCCTGATATGATTTGGCAAAAACTCTTTTGCTGATTCATAGTCGATGTCTTTATCGAGAAATCCTTGGATTTTTTTGATTTTATGGAAATACGAGGTTTGATAATTTTGCAATGCTTTTGGTAATCCCGATATCGAGCCATTCTCAATCAAAAAGTCTTCTCTTTCTTCATTTTTCTTATCAAGAATATTTCCAATAAATTTTAAAAAGACTAAATTATGACTTAATACAAAAAGCTGATTTGAATCTTGCCCAAAAAACTCTTTAATAAGCAATGCAGTTGAAAACAGTCTATTTTCATCCAAACTAGAAATTGGATCATCAATTACAACTAAATAATTGGCAAGATTTTCTTCTTCATTTTCTAGAATCTCGTGCCTTGTTTTACTTAAAAAGTAAGCAAAAGATAAAGCAGTTTTTTCGCCATCACTCAAGGAATATTTTATTCCTTTTTTCTTTCTTCCTGTTTTAAAAATTATATCAATATTTTCTAATTCCTTCTCTTCATTTATTTTTATTTCAAAATGAGTAACACATAATTTTTTTAAGTAGTGATTAACAAATTCAGATTCTTTTTTTAGTTTTGCAAGCTCTCCCTGCTTTTCGATTTCAAGATTCTTTAAATTATTCTCATGTTCTTTTTTCTTTTTATAAACCCCCTTGATGAAATCAAGACCTGTAAATTTTACACTCGGGTCTTTATCCGCAAAATAAGTTTTTCCCTGTTTTTCCGCTTCTATATATAATTCTTTCCAAAAATATTTTTTAAAAAGACCTCTAATATTTTTTTCATTAAAATTACTCTCATCAAGTTTTTTAAGTACAAGCTTCTTAACTAAATCAAACTTTTCAATAAAAGTATTAAATTCATTTTTGAATTTCTCGAAATTTTCAATATGTTTCAGGTCGCTATTTTTAATTTTTCTATCTAAATTTCTTGTTTTTTCTTCAGTTACTTCTCTCAGGCTCTTTACATCATTTAGAAGGCTATCAAAATCAAATTCATCAATCTCTCCACAAATATTTCCTAAGGAATATTCAGCAATAATTTTTTCTACTTCCTCAATAATAGATTTATTTTTATAAATAGAGTCTTTTATGGTACTTAATGCTTCAAGTATTTTTTCTGATAAATCTTGAAAGGACTTAAATTCGTCATTAAAAAAGCTACTATATTCCGCAACAATATTTTCAAAGTCATTTAGCTTAGTATCGCAAAGAGGGCATATTTCAGTTCCCTTATTTGCATTCAACATTCTTAACCCTGATTCAAACCATCCCTGATGGCTATAGCCACTAAGATTAACATCTTCTTTTGCTTTCTTGATTTTGTTTTTGATTTTATCAAGAGCTGTACTTGAGATTTCAGTCTCTAAAAACTTTTTGACTGAATGAGTAAAATTAATCTTAGTTGGAGTATTTTCTTTAAGGTAAGAAATATTTTTTTGAAGCTTCAAGTTGTTTTTTGAAGCTTTGTACTTCCTGAACTCTTCATTAATTTGTTGATTCAAATCATCTAAATCATCATCAATTTCTGTAGCACCTAAATAATTATCAAGTTTTTCTTTTAATAATCTTTTTCCATCTATGTTTTCATTCCATCTATCTGACAGAGATTTTGAAATCTTTTCTCCAGTTGCCTCAATTTTTCCTGTTTCGGTTTCAATTTTTTTTAGTGATTCCTTTTCCTTTGTTGTTTTTTCCAAAATATTTTTTATTTCTGGATTTTGCAAAGATTCTTGAGTAACAATACCTCCTCTAAAATTTTTAATTTTTGCCTTATTACCATCAAAAACGTGATTGGAAACGAAATGAGAATTAAAAACAAGAATGTTTTGTTTATCACGAATCTTTTTTCCTTGCTCATCAATAAATTCACATTCAGCATTTTTATCAGGATCGTTTTTTAAGTTCTCTAAAAGATTACCTCTCTCATCTTCATTTATTTGATTAGACTCAAGGAATAACACGTTTGACAAAGTTGTTTTCCCGCTTCCATTTACACCATAAAAGACATTAGTGTGACAAAAATCTACATCTGATGTCCATGTAAAATCATTGAATATACCGAAATTTTTAATTTTCGTTATTTTTTTAATCATGAGTAATTAAGATTTATTCATTCTTTTCTTTGCAGCCTCAACATATTTCTTCTCACGCTCAATTCCAATCCAGCCTCTACCATATTTTTTTGCGACGTAGGTAGTTGTCCCACTTCCCAAGAAGGGGTCAAGTACGAGATCGCCTTTATTTGAACTAGCCAAAATGATCCTTTTTAGCATTTCTTCAGGCTTTTGTGTTGGATGAAGAGCCTTGTTGTCAATCCCACGAAGTCGCTCTTTTCCTTGTACTAACGGCATTTCCCAAAGATCACGCATTTGCTTATCGCTACCATCCTTTTGCTTTTCAGGATTTATTTTTTTGATCTCTTCGTAGTTAAAATTCCACCCACTTCCCTTAGTCGCCCAAATCACAAACTCAGTAGCGTGAGTAAAGGTTCTCCTTGTCATGTTTGGCATGGCATTTGTTTTATACCAAGTGATGATGTTATTTACCTTGAAATCAAGCTGCTTCAAAACGATCATAACTTCTCCAATATTGTGATAACTACAGGCAATATAGATTGAACCATTGTCTTTCAATGCTCGATGAGAAGCACCGATCCACTTTTGAGTAAATCTCATATACTCGGGGGCTGACATCTTGTCCCAGTTTTCATTTACCATGTACCAATCACCGCCAGTTTGGTTTCCTTTCCATTTCAGTCCATTCCCCGAAAGATTGTAAGGCGGATCAGCAAAAATCAGATCAACAGAAGCTTCATCGACCTTGGTGTTGAGTATCTCAACGCAATCCCCGTTGTAAATAATATTTTTTTTCATAGTTTAAGCGTTAAGAGTTACTTGCCACGAGTTAATAACCTCGGGAATATTTTGAATCCATCCATCAGGTGCAGAATGATTTCGAGAAGCCGACAAAATTTCGTCATACAATCTGAACAACTCGGAGTGATTCAAGAATTGCCCATTTTGTTTTAGTTGTACTAAAACTTTCAGAATTTTTACGAAGTTTTGTATGGAAAGTGGCACAATTTTTTGAGGTTTGCCCTCGTATTCATACTTGATTGATGTCCAAAAAGTATTCACCGTATCCCTATGTAATCGTGGTGCGATGAATAAACAGTAAGAATCCTTTTCGTTGTTGCTGTTTTCAAAATCACGAAGGTGTCTCATGACAGGTTGTCCTTCGTTGTACCATTGATCTCGACCAGTTAGCATTGTCACTTCACAAATTGCATTAAATTTTTCATAGTAGCATTCAATATCAGGAACTCCCGCAGGGGCTGTAAAAGTTGGCTCATTATCATCTCCGACAGGATAGTTTGGCTTGATTTTGAGTGCGTCGTTTAACGCATTAAGCCCTAGAGAAGCTAATTTCTCAAGTAGAATTGGTCGATCTTCTTTATCAAAAATGTTTTCAAGGTCATTGATGTATTCTTCAACCTTATCAAGAGCCTGTGATTTGTCGTGGTTTTCTTTATCTTGTAGATCTCTTCGTTTTATTCGAAGAACGCTGATGTAATTCTTCAATTCCTCATCTGAGAACGATTGGTATTCAGAAATTTCCATAGCAGGAATGCCCAATACTTTTTCGTAATGAGTAATCTCTTCCAGCAATTTTTCGATAATTTGAATATATTTTTCTTTTGTTTCCCATGGCAATTTCGGTTCGGTGATATCTGAAATGTACTCCAAGTAATCTTCCTTAGAATCAAAAACAATCGCTTTTGCATTATCGCTGGCGAGTAAATTTTCAATCTCTACAGACCTTCTTGGCTCAAGATCAACATAAAATCCGCCACCTCGGATGTAAAGATAACGGGTCATTCTAAAATATCGAATTGCATTATCACCATAATCTTTCAGGTTACTCAAAAGCTTTGAGATCTCTTTTGGCTCATTGGTATCCAAAAATTCACTTGCAAATCTTTTTTTGAAATTATCAAAAATTGTTTTTTGCTCTTGCTTTTTCTTTCCGTTTATCTGATCCCTAAGCTCAATAATTTTGTCAGCGTAACGATCTACATCCTGAAAATGCACAAGAGTTGGTGCAAAAACAGAAAACTCTTTTTTACTGATTCCTTTTGCCTTCTCTCCACGATCAATCTCCTTTTGATTAACAGCGTTAATAAGATGAAGAATACCAATAAAAGGCTTGATATCATAGTCTCCATTATCCGAGTAATCGCGGTTATCAAGGTTTGGTATTTGCCACTTTAGGAAGCTTCTAAAGAACATTTCTCCAAAATCAAAATCCTCCTTTGTGAGAAGTTCTCCAAGGGAAGTAATAAAAACTTTCCCATCTTTAATAGCTACTAATCCAAGTTTCTTGAGGGGGTTAATAGACTGTCGACCACGCATTGCTGGGTCTTCATATCCCTTGGCGTTAAAAATCTCCTCTGCTTCTTCGTAGGAAATAGGCTTTGAAGCGTCGTCAATCAATTCAACTTGTTTCCGAGAAAGACCTCCATAAAACTGAGCACTCCCATATCCATAAACTCTATTTTGAATTAAAAGAATTTGATATTTTTTTTGATTCTCCAAGTTCCACTCTACTCCTTCGATTTCACGAAGAACCAAAAGAAACTCACGGAGTCGTTCAGGATTTCTTAACGTTGTTGTAATTGACCAAGGTTTCTTCATGATTATTTATTTACATTACAATAAAACACACGCTCAGTGTGACCATCACCATTACTTTTTCCTGTAGTGAAGGCTTGATAATTTTTCTCAAAAATCTCTACTTTTCCTTTTGCTTTTAGTATTTGTAAAATTTCTTCATCACTTATTCTCGCATTAGAGCGACCATCCTTTGATTCACCAGTATTGTTGTAAGACATCAAAATGTGCTTGCAATTTGCGTTTTTAATTAAATCTTCAAAAGCAAGAGTCGCATTCCTCAGGCAGTATTCACTTTTTATGTGTGATCGATCCATTTTCTTGCCAACTCCCACAACCTCGGGTTTTTTCCATTCTGCTAAGTTCTCAAGCAGATGATATGCGTCCGAGTATTGACGCGAATTGTAGGGAGGATCGATATATAAAACATCGCAGGATATTTTTTTCACAAGTTTATTCGCGTCCTCTTTGTAAATTTCATTCTCTTCATTTGCACTCCAATCAATGCGTGGAACTTGAAGTTCAACTGGCTTTACCATATCAAGAGTTTTTCTGTAAGCGTCATAATGACCAACTGTATTTGCCACCTTATCTACTGCATAAAGAAGTGAGCATATCAACAGATTTCTCTCTGCTTCACTGTCTGCAATATTCTCAATCTCTTCACGAATTACACCAATTTTTCTTGCATTCTGCTTTGTAAAATACCTGTCTCCAAAATGATCTGAAAAATAATTGTCCTTATTTGCCTCAAGTGAATTTAAATACTCAATTTTTGAAGCAATTTGAATATCCAGATTCGTACCAAGAAAAGCACTCAAACAAGCATAATTGCTAAACAAAATATCATTTGAAATCACCTTTATTCCAAATTTATTAAACCTTTCTCCTACTACTCCAGTGCCTGCAAAAATATCACAAAAGGACTCAACCTGTCCGCATTTTTTTGAAACAATCTCTTCGATGAAATCGAGAAGCTTATACTTATTTCCCAAATATCTTCGGTTTTGCATTTGAAAATATTGTGCAACGGGAATCTTAGGCAATCTAGCATTGCTTTTCACAGGAAATCTCCTTCCAATTGAAGGGATTATTGTGTCCTCAATGAGAACTGCCTGCGACGAGCTTTTTACATTTGTCATAAATTTATGAGATTAATTCATCAACGGTTGTTTCCAACCCTATTGCAAGTTTTTTTACCGTCTCAATAGACGGATTTTTCACCACATTACTCTCGATTTTCACGAGAGTAGTACATGGAACATCGGCCTTTCTTGAGAGGGCTTCTTGGGTCAGCTTTTTCTTGTTTCTCGCCTTCTTGATTTTCTGTCCGATGGTTTGACTAGTAGCTGTTTTTCTTGCCATACTTTGAAAGCATTAAGTTGTCTGCAAAAGTTGCTAACTTAATAGTACCAAAAGCTTTGTTTTTTTCAAGATTGAATTGATGATTATTTTATCTCGCACCGACTTTTTTTGATATCCCAAACCAATCGATGGCAAATAAGCCGTCCTTCAACATTCTGACCATTTTTAACTGCCGTAAAATCAAACCAGTTTTCTGTTGGTAGCGATGGCATTCCCATTCCATGACCGATGGTGTACTTTTTCAGGACAACTACTTGCTCAAAACCACGACCACTCAATTCTTGAGCTGCAAAATTCTTTGTGTGCCGAAAATCAAACATGAACATTAAAAAAACTGGAGCAATGAATACTATGGTCATTACTCCTATCAAAATTATGAGAAAAGGATGTTCTCTGATGAAACCGTGTTTTTTAGGTTGTACTGTTTGAGGCATATATTGGCATTAAATTATGCTTTTTGCCATGCCTCACAAAGAATCGAACTCAGTGAGGCTGGCGACCCTCTCGAGTCATGCCCCACCGAGGCGGGACACACTGCAGGAACAGTACCAACCTCACAGAGGTCGATTCGTGAACTGTTCCTGCAGCTCACATACGGGGGTCGGAGAAAGAAGTGTTGCCACTAAATTTTCCTTCCCGTATTTGTGCTTACATTATTGTCAATTTAGGTGTTTTAGTCAATGTAAGGTAAAAAACTGTGCCGACAGTTCGGATGTATTGGAAGATCAGGGGCTTTTCCGTACCGCTTGTCTTTTCCTGTGAGAGTGAAAACCTTGCCCTCATAAGGTTGGCAGATCGGACAAGCCGAAGCATGGTGCGACATCTCTACGAGTTCTAAACCGTTTTCAAGCAGTCGGTTCACAAAGCCCGAATTATTGGCCTTGATGATATGGGTTCGCACGAGCATTTCGGCGTAGCGGTCAATCTTCCAGCGTTTCCCACCTCGATCAATCAGAGCGGTAAATCCACGTTTTTCCACGAGTTTTTTGACCTCGCGTTTGATCTTATGCACACC
>JAOARU010000044.1 GCA_025210675.1 Candidatus Altimarinota bacterium
GTCATTATTTCAATATTGTCAGCGATGTGTTCACGAGAAGGTAAAGAGAGTCTCATTTCAGCATACATTGCAATGCCATCACATACAGCTGGTACACCCCAACGAAAAGGCACACCCCCCTCATCAATAATTCCCTTTTTGACTTCTTCTGTAAGCTCGTTTAGGTGGATATGTCCTGGAACAATATCGTTAAATGAGTTTGCTATTCCAATAAATGGTTTTGAAAAATCTGCTGTCTTTAAGCCACTAGCTCTCAATAATGATCTATGAGGAGCAGTGGCTGAACCTTTCTTGAGTATATCTGATTTCATTATTTTTTTTAAAAACGCCCTTGCATTTTACTAAAAAACTCATAAAATAGTAAACTAATTTAATAAACTCATATGAATTTAGAAAGTGCGAAGGAGCAATTAGGAAGAGGTTACCTAGATCATGAGATAAGTGGTGATAAAATAGAAGTTAGAATCGGTGATGTAGCAGGAGAAATTCAGGAAAGTACACGTGGTTTAGTAATGCGACTAATAAAATCTCCTGGTGGTATTTCACGTGCATCAATAGCGCAAGTAGTAGTTAATGCTATCAGAAGATCTATACCCGATCTGCCTGAATTTCCCGTCATGGAAAAAGAAGGTTTAATTACCTATCTTGAAGAAAACGAGTTGACAGCATATACTTAGGAATTAAGTAAAAAATACTCAAGGGAATCTGTTAGGGCGTTTAAGCTGGCTCTTGTGATGTTTTCGCCTGAGCCAGCGGTTATCCAGGTTGATTGACCACATTTTGACTCGATCAAGACTCTTGTGATTGCTCCTGTGGCACTCTTGGAGTCTAAAATGCGCACTTTGTAATCAGAAAGTTGTACTTTTTTGATATTTGGAAAAATATTCACCAAACACTTTTTGAGAGCCTTGTCGAGTGCATTGACAGGACCATTACCAAAATCTATTGCTGTCTTGATTTCGTCTCCAGTTTGAATTTGTACTTCTGCTTCTACTTCCTTGCGTGAGCCTCTATCTAAAACCAGGTAGTCAATTAATTTAAATGACTGAACATAGCCTTGTTGCATTCTTTTAAGAAGTAAGGCAAAACTTGCATCTGCACCCTCAAAAGCAAATCCTTGCTCTTCCATTTGCTTAACTTTTCTGAGGATTTCTTGAGTTAATTCAGGATTGTTGTCAAGGTCCATACCGAGCTTACGAGCATTTATCAGGATATTGCTCTTGCCTGACAGCTCTGAAACAGTGATATTGCGAATATTGCCAATTTTAATCGGATCAATATGCTCATAGCTTTCTGGGAGTTTTTGAACAGCTGAGGCATGCACCCCTGCCTTGTGTGTGAAGCTTTTTTTGCCAACATAAGGCGCACGAGATGGTGATGAGGTGTTGGCTGTTTCTGATACAGAATTTGCCAGTGAGGTGAGGTTTTTTAAATCAATTCTTGAGTTTAATTCTTGCTGCATTTTAAGTGCTAGGTTTGGTATAATTACGCATAAATTTGTATTGCCTGTGCGTTCACCAAAGCCATTGATTGTACCTTGAATCAAATCAGCACCTGCTCTTGTAGCCTCTATGCTATTTGCCTCCGCCATACCTGTATCATTGTGTGCATGGATTCCCAAGGAAATCCCTGATTCAGTAAAAAATGATTTGACTTCTTCAGTAATTTTAAATACTTGACTAGGCATCATGCCACCATTTGTATCACATAGGGTTATATTACTCGCTCCTGCTTCAAATGCTGATTTGAGACATTTTATTGCAAAATCTGGATTGTGAATATATCCGTCAAAAAAATGCTCGGCATCAAAAAATATCTCCACTCCCTGATCTGCAAGATATGAAACGCTATTTTGAATCAATGATAAGTTTTGCTCTTGAGTAATACCCAAAATCTTTTCAGCATGTATGTCCCAAGTTTTTCCAAATATACAAGCATGCTTTAATCCCAACTCAAGAATCTTGTTAAAGCTTTTGTCATCTTGGGGCTTGATACTCTTGTGATGAGTCGCACAAAAAGCGACTATTTTTGAATCATTTAGGTTTAAATCTTTTGCTTTTTTAAAAAATTCATCATCTTTTGGGTTGCTGCCAATATAGCCACCTTCAATGAAGTCTATCCCAAAATCAGCAAGATACTGGGCTATTTTGAGCTTGTCATTCAGTGTAAATGAAAGTCCCTCCATCTGTGCGCCGTCTCTGAGTGTAGTGTCATAGATTTTAATCATTTTCTTTTTTGTTTAGATTGTTTGACCATTCATGGATTTTTTGCTCAACTATTTCTCTTGGTTTTGAGTAACGTTCCCTTACAACTTTTAAAATCTTGTCGACCCTGCCGTCTTCATCTTCAAATTCAGGAGGTGGAAGCGTACCAGCTGAAAACGCAGTAGAAGTCATGCCATTTATCATTAATCTTAAATAAATCTGGTATTTTGCAAGTGATCCTATGTCTATCGGTGAAATCATTTCTGCAAATTGATTTGAGAGTTTTTCAGCATCATCAAATCCGACTTGAAAAGCAACAGTAGTGCCCACATTGCCAAAAACAGCCTCACGCACTTCATCTGACATTTGGGCTAAATATTGATTGGCTACACAAAGATTTAAGCGGTATTTACGAGCTTCAGACAGGATAGTCGCAAAAGAGTCGGTTGCGAAGTTCTGAAACTCGTCAACATAGAGATAGAAGTCTCTACGTTCTTTTTCAGGTGTATCAGCACGACTCATAACATCAAGCTGAAACTTGGTAATCATCATTGAACCAAGTAGGGCTGAATTGTCCTCTCCTATTTTACCTTTTGAGAGATTAATGATGATAATTTTGCCTTTGTCCATAGCAAAACGCAGGTCTATTGAGCTTTTTGGTTGACCTAGAATATTTCTAACGAGTGAAGTAGATAAAAATTGTCCAACTTTATTTTGAATTGGAGAAATAGCCTCAACACGCTGTCTGGGTTCCCATTTGCCAAATTCATCATTCCAAAATGACAACACCATTGGGTCTTTTACTTGTTTTAAAACCTGTCTCCTATATGGCGGATCAACTAACATACGCATGATTCCAAGCATTGTGGTATTTGGAGCTTCTACAAGAGCCAAAAGCGTATTTCTAAGAATATGCTCAAGACGAGGCCCCCAGCTGTCTGCAAATATTTTCTTGAAAACTCCAAGTACACCTGAGGCAATCAAGTGTCTATGTGCCTGATTGCGACATTCTAGCATATTAAATGATACGGGATAGTCTGAATCAGATGGATCAAAAAGCACAACGTCATTTGTTCTGTTGCTCGGCACAAAACCAAGAATAGCATCAGCTAAGTCTCCATGTGGATCAACAACTGCGACACCTTTTCCTGCTTGAATATCGGAAAAAATCATATTTTCAAGAAGGGTAGATTTGCCCATACCTGTTTTTCCTACTATATAAATATGTCTTCTGCGATCATCTTCCCTGATACCAAATTCACGTTTTTGACCACGAAAATTAGTTTCTCCAAGCAAAGTGATGCCGTCTTCTGTCGGCAATGTTTGAGGTGGTTCAAGTTTTTTTGACATGACCCATTCAATATTTGGTGTGTTTACTGTTGTGTTTGGCAAATGATACAAAGTAGCAAGCTCCTCGGTATTCATAATCATTTGACCGCTCGTCTCAGCATTTTGAAATTTTTGAACTGCTTTTTTGCCTTTATTGACACCACTTAATGTAAAACCATTAAGCTGAGGTATATTGAACTGTTTAAATGCACCTATAACTTCTCTTGTTTTGTTTTGATTTGGTGCAATGATGCGAATTGTTGTATTGAAGGTTAGTTTGGTAATTTTGTCTGCTGAAGCTGAAAATTCGTTCTCTTTGTCGTGGGAACGGCTCATTTCTACATTAATATCTTCAAGCTCCGCTCCTGAGCTACCACCTCTAAGTATCCACAAACAAAAAAGTGATGGAGTAGCTCTAAGTCTCGCCCAAAAGCCAAATGTCATGAATTTTTTTATGAATTTAGTTTTAAAAAAGTGCTTGTAGCATCCTGCATTTAAAATCTGGAGGCATTTTGTGGCTCTGTCTAAAAAATAATCAGAATCAATAGGACTAACTATCACCTGAATCGCCTGTATATCACCTGCTTTTTTTAATTTTGCAAGAGGTAGGGTTAATCCCGCAATTGGATCATTTAGCACTCCTGCGCTTTTGTCTTCAAATTGAATATAGCGCTTAAAGGGGATCATGTCTGGATTTTTAAAAGTCAGCTCAGCAGATATATAGGAATTTTTTAAATCATGAGTATAATCATCAATTGAATAAATCTCTATGTCTGGATAACTCGCATAAAATTGCCCCTCAATCATTGAAATAATCTCAATAGGCGCTCTCACAAAAAATGCAACCTGACCATTGTGACTGGCAATTTCACAAGAAGATCTCAGCTGAGTTTTGCCTGTTAATCTATCCCAAAAGCCAAACTCCTCATAAAAACTATGGATAGAGGCAAAAATATTTTCTGCTACATTTGGATTTCTTTCGTTGAGTTTGTTTGGAAGGATTTTAATACAGCCCCAAGTCTCTTTTTTTCTTTTTTTAGTGTTGATTTGAGTACCTACTAAGTTTATTAAAATCAGCAGTGCAATAAAAGAGGTAATAATTATGCCTGTGATTAGGGTTATTTGATTAAAATCCATTTAAAAAACTATGCTTTTTGTTGGCTACCACAAACATGTATTTTGTGTTGAACCATCTTTGTAAATTCATCTCTAGCTGCACCTAAGTATTTTCTTGGGTCAAACTCAGATGGGTTTTTAGATAGATATTTACGTACCATACCTGTCATCACTAAGCGCAAATCAGTATCAATGTTGATTTTGCAAACATTCATCTTGGCAGCTTCAGAAAGCAGTTCTTCGCTCACTCCTTTTGCACCCTCAATTTGTCCGCCGTACTGATTACATAGATCTACAAAGTCAGGCAAAACAGTACTTGCACCATGCAATACAAAAGGAAAATCAGGCAATAAATCCGTGATTTCTTGAAGTCTATCAAAGCTCAGGTATGGCTCACCTTTAAATTTGAAAGCTCCATGAGAAGTGCCAATAGCAACAGCAAGTGAATCACAACCTGTACGATCTACAAATTCTTTGGCTTCTTGTGGATCTGTAAATTTAGCGTCTTTATCCTCAACTGCTACATCATCTTCTACGCCCGCTAATTTTCCAAGTTCAGCCTCAGCCACCACTCCTCTCTCATGTGCATATTCTACAACCTGTTTAGTAAGAGCAATATTTTCCTCGAAAGGCTTAGCAGAGGCGTCGATCATGACACTACTAAATCCTCCGTCCACGCTGTCTTTGCATATTTCAAAGTCGTCACCATGATCCAGGTGTAAAGCAAAGGGAATCTCAGGGTAAACCTCTTCTACTGCTTCTACCATTTTTTTTAAAAATACTGGATTAGCATACTTGCGTGCCCCTCTTGATACTTGCAAAATCACTGGGGATTTTTCGAGTCTTGCACCTTCCATAATTCCCTGAATCATTTCCATATTGTTTATATTAAATGCAGGAATTGCGTATTTGCCTGTAAGTGCTTTTTCAAACATTATTTTTGTATCTTGAAGCATGATGAGTTAAAAAATCTATTTTTTATTATCCTATTTTTGAGTCAAAAAGTAAATATATGATATATTTTAATTATGAAAAAAATATTTGGAATTTTATCTCACCCAGTATCACACTCTCTTTCGCCTTTGATGCACAATGCTGCATTTGAGCATTTGGGGATTAATGCTGAATTTAAATTTTTTGATATTTCATCTGAAAATCTTGATGATTTCTTTGAAAATCAAGTATCAAAGCGCAAAATTGAAGGATTAGCAGTTAGCATACCGCATAAAGAACAAGTCGAAAAATATCTAAACTACGTCAGTCCTGAGGCTCAAAAAATAGGCGCTATCAATACAATATATTGGCAAGATGACCGACTTTGCGGTACAAATACTGATTATATTGGGTTTCAAAAAGCTTTTGAGTATCCTTTTGAATCAGCATTGATATTGGGTGCTGGCGGTGCAGCTAGGGCCTGCTGTTATGCTCTAAGGGATAAGAAATGTTATATTTGGGCAAGAAAATTTGACCAAGCTCAGAAATTGGCTGATGAGTTCGGACTTATGGTAGTTAATGATATTTATGAAGCTGATGCAGAATTAATAGTCAATACAACACCGCTCGGCATGCACCCAAAAGAAGGTGTATCTGTTGTTGATGAAAATTATTGGCAAACAAAACATATAGCTTATGATTTGGTGATGAATCCATGTTATACACAATTTATAAAAGATGCTCAAAAATTTGGCGCAAAAATTATCACAGGTGAAAAAATGCTCTTTTATCAAGGGGTAGAGCAATTTAAAATTTGGACAAAAAAAGACTCACCACAAGATGTGGTTTTTAAGAAGTTAGCGAAAGCGCTCAGTCAGGTCGAATGAGATACTTCCACATTGATTTTTCTGCCTCCCAACTCCTCTCCGTCCCACATAGAGATAGCATTGTCTCGCCCTTCAGAAGACTCCATCTCTACAAAGCCAAAGCCTCTTGAGTTTCCTGTTACTCTGTCTTTTACAATTTTTACAGAGGCAACAGTTCCAGCACGAGAAAATGCTTCTTCTAAATCTTCCTCAGTGGTGGAGTAAGGTATTCCCCTAATATAAACCTTATATGACATTTTAATTTAAATATTAAAGTAAAAGTGATTTTATTGTAACTATAAACTAATTTTTTACAAGTAATAATGAATAAGTTAAAAATTACAAAAAATGAAGATGGTCAACGCATAGACAAGTACTTGAGAAAGCGATTTTCCGAGATTCCGTTGTCTTGTATTTATAAATTTATTCGCCAAAAAAAAATTAAAATTAATAATAAACATGCCAAAAGAGACACTATTTTATATGAAAATGATGAATTAAGATGGTTTTTTAATCCTGATGAGTTTGAGAAATTACCTGAAAATAAAAAAGTGCCTGATTTTAAATCAATTTATAAAAGTGATTTTTATAACAAAAATTTAAATATTGTATATGAAGATGATGAATTAATCGTGGCAAATAAGCCTGCAAATCTGCCCGTACATGCTGGTACAGGTGAAAAAATGGGGCGTAATTTGATTGATTTGGTGACAAGTTATGTCAGGTTTGAAAATAAATCAGAATTTGAACCAAAACTATGCCACAGGCTCGATAAAAATACTTCTGGATTAGTTTTTATTAGTAAAAACGACAGCATGCTCAGAAAAATCACCGCATTAATTCGTGGAGATGGTATTAAAAAAACCTATATTACTCTTGTTAAAGGACATTTGGATAAAAAAAGGGGTGAAATAGCTTTAAGTGTAGATGGCAAAAAATCACTCACAAAATACAAGGTGATAAAGGGGTATGCTGAGTGTTCATTAATTGAAGTTGAGCTAAAAACAGGTAGAACTCATCAAATCAGGATACATTTTAGTGAGATTGGACATCCGCTTTGTATGGATGATAAATATGGAGATTTTGCTTGGAATAAGGAGTTTAGAAAAAAAACTGGATTAAATAGGCAGTTTTTACATGCTAAATCTTTAGAATTAATACACCCTGTGAATAATAAAGAGTTTTTTTTGAGGGTTGATTTGCCTGAAGATTTACAAAAATGCCTAGAAAAAATCTAAGCATCGTGGCTTTAGGTTATGTGATTCTAAGATTAAGAAATAAGTGAGGAAAGGTTTTTATTTCTTTTGGATTTTGTGTATTATTTTACTTTATTTAATACTGTTTTTCCTTTAAGTACTTTTCGGGGATATACTCAATAGGAAGCTTGTCAATCGGTAAATAATCAAGCGGGTTTTGATGCTCTCCGTCTTCAAAAACTTCAAAATGTAAGTGTGCGCCTGTTGTAATAACTCCAGCGCCTTTTGTGCCTGGAGTACCACCAGAAAGACCTATTATTTGGCCTTTTTTGACCATATCCCCCTCTTTTACTAAAATTTTTGAAACATGACCGTAAAGAGTGGTGATGTTGTTTTTGTGTGCCAAAATAATATACGAATAGCCCATGCCATTATCAGCCACTTTATATACAAAACCAAGTTCTGGAGACTTAATGGCCGTACCCTGATCACAACGCAAATCTATCGCATTGTGCTCCATATTAAATGTATCCTCGTAGCCTTCATCGTGGTAATAAGCAGTAATACCACCAAGTGGGCTTACAGGCCAATCCAAAGGTGATTTGCTGTCTTCGTCTTCAAAGATTTTACCGACCTCGTAAATTGATTCGTCTTGTGTATCTGTTTCGATGCCATCTTGCATGTTTAATGGCACTTCTTGATTTGCATTTTCTTCTGCTTTTTTTCTTTTTTGCTCTTCAAGAAGTTGGATCTTTTCTTTGATGCTTGCTGCATTTTCTCTAAGATTAGAGATGGCCTCTGCGCTTTCTGCCATTTGATTTTTTGATTCTTCCCAGAGTTTTTTGTATTCGTCTTGTTGATTTTTTGTTTCCCTAACTAATTCTTCTTTTGCTTGTTTTTGAATGCTGATTCTTTTGTTTTCTTTTTCTAATAATTTTTTAAGTTCTTGCATGCGACTACGTTCTTTGTTGAGTGCTATTGTTGCTTCATTTAACTGATTGGCTGATTGCTCAAGATCATGAAAAATTTGTCTCTCAACTTTTTCCCAAGATGAGATGTAGTTTTCATTTCTGAGATGAGAAGAAAATGAGTTATCGGCAATTAAAAGTCTCAGGGTGTTTTTGACTTCATCTGAACCAATTATGGCATTTTCTTTTTGTAGCATCTTAAAGTAGCCCAATACAATATTTTTTTGATTTTCTGTTTCTACTTCAAGTTTTTCTTTTTCTTCGTATAAAATCTCCAAATCAAGTGTTTTTTTGTTGATCTGAAGCTTGATTGCTTCTACTTTGCGATTTGATTCATCTAGTTGAATAGAGATATTTTCTAGCTGATTGGTGAGTACTTTTAGTTCTTTTTGAACTTCTACAAGTTTTTGCTCAACTTCTTCTGATTGCTTTAGTGATTGATTGAATTTTTCGTATTCTTTGTCGATTGATTTCTGGATACTATTGAGTCTTTGCTGACTCTCAGATAGTCTTGATGAATAACGTGATTTATAAACTTTTTCAAATTCTTGCTCAATGACCTGCTTCTCTTCTATGCTCAAAGCTAAAGCAAATGAACTTGCTACAAATACCGTTAGCGCCAAGATTGCAATAATTTTTGTTTTTATTTTCATCAAGATATTGTCTCATAAAATTTACTCAAAATCAATCTTTAAATTGATTTTTAAGAAAATAAGTGTTATAATAATAAGATGGATATAAATAATCTCACCCCAATCCAACAGCAAGCTCTCATGCTTTTAAATCAATCAAACATGCCTGATGAGATCAAGCATGTTTGGTTTTTGAGTCTTGATGTCATACCAGAAGATCGAATTTTTAAAATGATGCAGCTCTTGCAAAAAGAACAGGACATAAAAACCGGAAAAATGGAATTAAGTCAAGAAGAGCTATTTAAATTTAAGCGTAGGGCTTCTGAGATTAAAAAAAATGCTTTTAAAGAGGCAGAATCAGAAGAATCCGTCGATGATTTTGAGTCTATTTTAAATCAAATTGCCTGAAGTACCAAACCCGTTCGGCGAACAAACAGAACAAGCTAAGGAAGCACTTGAGAACACTCAGGGTAATATTGAGGCAGCTGATTTAGCTGAGCTAGCTCAAAATATCACGAAGGATTTGGATCAGCTAAGTTTAGAAGTAGGTTTAAAACAAGAAACATATCAAAAAGCTAAAGAAGCCCTAGGTCAATTAGCCAGTAATATAGAAGCTCAAAAACTAGGCGAGGTTTACAAGGAAATGGGCGATTTAATTAAGCAAGATCAAGAATACGTCCTGGCTAGAGGAAACAGGAGTCAACAAATTGATGCTTTGATTTTTTTAATGCAAAGCGGAGGTGCGAAAATTGATACAGGCAATATCGACAATCCGAGCATAATACAATCAGCACTAAAAATAGATGAGGACGGATTAGAGCAGGGAGCGCTTGATCAGGCAGTTGGTTTGCTGGCTGAGATTAGAGATAATTACCCAGATCAAATTGGCTATATACAAGTCAATGAAGGCAAAATCGCAATTTTTGATCAAAAAGGCGAGCTCATAAAGGCAAATGGACTAGAATCAAGCTCAGAAAACCTAGAAAAAACACTTGATGAGCACCTAAAAAGTCAAGAAGATTACCAAAAGCAAATGGCGGATACATTAAAAAGCAACAGGCTTTTAGGTATGCTTGATAGTATGACAGAAGGCAAAATAAGCAACATATTAATAAATGTAAAAGGTCCAATGGGCATGTTTTTGAAGTCTATGTTTGGACTAAAAAATATTGATCGTCCAAAACTTGATGACGAGACAAAGACCAAACTAACTCAGAAGTTTGAATTAACTCGCAAAATGGAGTCAAATGATCAAGAACCACAAAAAGATTTCAAAGAAGGCTCTCCGCCGTTCATCGATAATACTTCAAGGGTAATGTATGAAAACCTGTCGCAAACAGAAAGAAATATATTTAATGATGCAAAAGAAAGGTTCTCTGCTGGGGGTGAAGTACCAATGATGCAGATGACTGATAAAAACGAAATGACAATAAGCGCTCCAAACAATCAAGTAGCCAGTGCAATGTTGCTCTTTTATCAAAAAAACTCTCTCTCAGAGGGTTTTGAAAGACAAGAGGGCATAAAAAACGTCCTAGGTAGTATCAGTGAAGGACTTGAAAAGCTCAAATCTGATCTAAAAATGAACAAGTTGGATCTAGGAAAAATGGGATTTGAAGAAATGAATGATGTTGACTCAAATTTCTATCCATTAGTACAAGAAAATTGGCCAAATCTTGTTCAGGCGAGCTATGAAAACGGCAAAGTAGTTGTCAGGTGGCAACAATTAGAAAATTTTCAAGAATTACTACCATTCAAAGACAAGCAAGTGTCTCCAGAGAAAAAACAGCTTGATTCTCTTAATGATGCCAACAAGGCTATGTCTGGATATAGTCTAAACGGACTTTTTGAAGGATTGATCAATAGGGACATTGAAGAGACCAGAAAAGAATTTAAAGCACCTGATTTACAAGCAGATGATTTTAAAAATCTTGTTAAAGCACAAATTGCTGATAGGTTTAATATACCTGGAGCAAGATTTTCCAATATAAATGAAGGTGGATTTGTGTTTTCTAAGCCTGATTGGGGCTCAGGTGATTTTGCTGATGTCCAAATCACAAAAACAGGCTCCATATGGGGCATAGAAGGACAAAAAGTCTCAAGTCCTAAGCTTGTGAGTATATTGAGGTCATATATGCTTAATCCAAGCATTAAAAAATCGGAAGCCAATTCAATGCCACAAACAGAGAGCTCTACTCAAACTCAAACCAAACCAAAAACAGAGCCTATAAGAGAACCGGTAGTGCTTCAGGGTAAAGATGAAGTAGAAATCAAGCCTAAAGAAGCAGAAACTATCCTGCATGACAGCTTGGTGGGATTAGCTGAAAAAGAAGGCTTGAATAGGCATGATTTTCAGAATATTACTCAGGATTCTTTTGAATTTAAAAAGCAAAATGGCAATATAGTTCAAGCTAGACAAAATGAGGATTCAGGCTGGACAATTCAAGATGGTATATTAGAAGAAAATGCAACCTTGCTAAAAGATGCTATTATCTTGATAGGTGAAAATGAAAAAACAGAACAAAAAGAGAGACATGAAGCTAGGGTCAAGTTGTATCAATCATTAAAAGAGTATAATGTAAATTTTGGTGATCTTATTAATATACAGGCTGACTCTTTTGATTTAGAAGGCGGAGATCATGTAGACATGCAAGTTAAAAATGGTGAAATTCAATTTAGTATTGAAGGTAGTGATTTTATCTCCTCTGCTGAATTTGCACTAAGGGCAAATGATATAGACCTCAACAATCTGGATTCAGCAAGAAAGATAGACTCATCTTCACTAAGAAATATCATTGGTGATCTGTGCAATGTAAAAGTTGAATACATATATCATGATGATAATGCTTTTTTGTTTAAAAATTCAGATGGCATTGCACACAAGGCTGTCTTTCAAGAAAACCCTGAATTTGTACAAATATACAATATAGACAGAGGTAAAAACGTAGACAAAGGCATAGTTCACAGAACAACACTTCAACAAGCTACAAAAGTTAAAGGATTATAATAAGCTTGTAAGTATTTCCACTATTCCATAACTCAAAAGTACAACAGCGAGTCCAATGGTCGCCATTTTTATAATTTTTTTGGCTTTTTCTGTCTTTTCTTCATCACCTGCGGCAGTAATTATGCAAATAGCTCCATATATGATGATGCAAACAGCGACAGAAGAAAGAGCGATAAAAGCATAACTAGCAATATCACCAAAAAAGTCATTTATAGATTTATCGGCAGAGGCTATTCCCTTTGGGGCTTTGTATTCAAAATTATCTTGTTCCATGTTACAATTATGCTGTATAAATTATTTATAATAAATATACTAAAAAACTCATGAAAATAAAAAATAAAATTCTGTTCTTGATTTTTTCGCTATTGTTCGTAACAGGAAGCGTCTTTGCGAGTGATGATGACAAATATGAGCGTCCAGAATATGAAGGCACACTACTAGATAAGCCGATAATCACAAATGTAACTTTTGAAGAAAACAAGAGAAAGGAAGGCTTTTTGATGACTGTATCAGGTAAGAATTTTTTGCAATTCAAGGATAATGTCAATTTTAGGCTGGTTGCAACAGGAGAAAAAAACAAAGAACTTGATATTACAGGCGAAATAGAAAATAAAATGGCAGATAAAATTCTAGTAAAATTGCCTGAGAATATTAAATCAGGCCCTATATATGTAGAGATTAGGCACAATGAACAAAATGAAACAGTAAAAAGTGATCCTTATATAATAGATATACCCGCACCTGAGATTTATTTTATATACGGGGAAAATGGAATCCTGCCTGGGCAAGAGGTGGAGCTGTATGGTAAGAATTTTTCAGGGGTTTTTGTAAAAACTCAGCTTGATATTGATCATGTTACACATTATACAGTTTTGGATAACAAAATATCTTTCAGAGTTCCCCATCATGGATTTGATGGTGAGATTCAAGTGATTCGTGATGGATTAAAAAGTAATAAATTAGATCTAAAAAAATTATTTCCGCCTATTTTAAAAAGGGTTTCTTTTATTGAAAAATCAGGTGAAGATCAGGATTTGATTAAAGTAAAAGCAGCTAATATTCCAGATGATAAAAACAAGGTTAGAATTCATATAGGCAAAAAAACTGCTACAATTGAAGAATTTGATTTTGATAATAAAGGTGATGCAATAATTACAGCAAAAATGCCTAAGCCTGTTGATAAAAATTCTGAAATCAGGGTCGAGATTTCAGGAGTTGATAGCAATAGTATAATTCACGAATTTGATAATGCACCCGAGGTGACATCATTTGAATACAAAGGAAAAGAAGACGGATTAGATGTATTTGACCTATATGCCAATAATTTATCAAGTGATGATGATTTACTTGAATTAAAAATTGGGGGCACAAAAATTAGTAATGATGATTTTTTTCGTTTTCATAACAAAATCAGAATTTTAACAGATGCAAAAGTTTCTACAAAAGGTGATGTAGAAATAACAAATGACAAAAAATACGTTTCAGATCCTTTTGAATTTAATCTTGAAGAAGACTTGGAGCCTCGTATTTATAGTGTATCAGCGCCTTATGGATTTCATGATGGAGCCCCATTTTACGTTAATGGTGTAAATTTTGGAAATACGTCAAAAGACGTGCAGCTTATAGTTTCTGGGGCGTCTATTGATAAGAATTTTGGTTTTGCTGGAAAGCAAACAAAGGGGACTAAAATTTCATCAAAATTTGAACTAAAAGAAAGTGTAACAAAAAATGAAACCACAAAAAATGTATCTATAACCGTATCTATAAAAGGAAAAAAGAGTAATACAATAGTAGTGCCCTATGGTGGAGGATCTAAAATAAAAGAAGTTCTCACAACACCAATTATCACTGATGTGGAATTTCCAAATGGTAGAAATCCTGGTAAAAAAATAGTTATCAATGGTCGCAATTTTGCAAGAATGGCAAAGCAAAATATCATAATTTTTGGCTCAGAAGAGATTAAGGCAGAATCAATTAACAATAGAAAAACTAAGCTAGAGGTTACAATTCCCGAGTTGTTTAAAAGTGGAATGATTAAGGTAAAACGTACTGAACCAGATGAGCAAGAAAGCCCTCCATTTGAGCTACGTATCACAAATGCAAAAGAAAGTACATTTAGCGTAAGTTTTGAAGATATTGAAGAAGATAAGGAAGATAAGGAAAAAAACACCATTGAAATAGATACAGAACAAGAAAAGTTGATATTGGCTAAAATGCGTGTCAAAAACTTCATATCTGATATTAGTGTTAATGAACTTCAGTTAAAAATGGAGCTAAAAGAAGGAAATCCTGATAGTGAATACTCTATGGCAAATCTACATATTGCTCCATTTAGCAATATTTATCTTAAGAAAAAAAATAAAAACATCGCAGGTCCAGGAGTAATTTTGCAAACTAATAATGGTATTTATGTTAAATTTGAAAATTTTGATATAGATTTAACAGAAAGCGAGGAAGGTGAGGAATATGAAATAGAGGGTGTTGTGTTGCCATTTTTGAGTGATTCATCACAAATTAAATTCATCTTTGAAGGTAAAATGTCAGCACTTAATAAAGATAAAAATAACGGTGTTACAATCAGTAAAAAAACCATTAAATCACCTCTAATTAAAGTAATCAATCCTATTTCTATTTGTGTGGAACCAAAAAAAGAAAAAGATGAAAAAGAAAGGTGTCCTGATATTTTAGCTAAAGTAGCGCTCAAAAATGCAGGCGAAAAAGTAAAAATTGATTTTACAGAAGATGAAGAAGAAGTTGACGAACAAGATGATCAAAAAGATCAAATAGCTGATACCACGGACACAGGATCAACTACAATAGTTGCCCCAATAGAAAAAAAAGATCCTAAAGATCTTGATGGAGATGGTGTCAAGGACATTGAAGAGGTGTTTTTAGGGACAAGTAGTAGTAAGGCTGATAGTGATGGAGATGGTGTAAATGACGGAGAAGAGCTTTTTCAGGGTACAAACCCATCTCAAAGTGGTTTACAGAAAATTTTTAGTGATTTTAGTGAGGCAGAATGGGCAACAGAATACATCACAAAATTGAAACTATTTGGAGTAATTAAACTAAGTGGTAAGTTTGAACCAAATTTAGCTATTACAAGGGGGGAATTTATTCAGATGGCTGTTGATGCCTTTAGAAAAGAAGCGTTGCCTGTCGTCGCATTTAATCCTTTTGTGGACGTACCTAAAAATTTAAATATCTCTGCTCATGTTTTATACGCAAAAAATAAAGGTGTGGTTAATGGATACAGTGACAAGACTTTTAGGCCTGATTCTACAATCACTAGAGCTGAGGCTGTAAAAATTCTTCTAGGATTAAAAGGTATCAATACAATATCTACAACAAGTGTATTTAAAGATTTGGATTCTTGGCAAATTCCTTTTGTGGAAAAAGCAAAATCAATGGGCGTGGTAAAGGGTTTTTCTGACACAGAATTCAAACCAAACGATAATCTCACAAGAGCACAAAGCTCTAAAATGATCTACAATCTAATCTGGCAATAAAGTTGATGTAAAAAAAGAGAGCTACATAGCTCTCTTTTTTGTTGTCTAAATATATTAGAAGTTGGATTAAAACCCCATACCTCCCATGCCACCCATACCACTGGCATTTCTGGTGCGTCTGATTTTACCTCTGTGATCGCACATTCTGTTGTTAGAAGCATTGCTGCTACTGATGAAGCATTTTGTAATGCTGAGCGAGTCACTTTTTTAGGATCAATGATTCCTGCCTCAAACATGTCTATAAATCTATCCTCAGCAGCATCATAACCGACATTGCCTGAGATTTTTGATACAATTAGTGCGCCTTCTTTGCCTGCATTGTCAGCAATTTGTCTGGCTGGTTTTTCAAGTGCTTTTTTAACAAGTTCAACTCCTGTTTGTTGATCTTGATTTTCCATTTTTAAGCTTTCAAGAACTTTTGAAGTCTCAAAAAGTGCTGTTCCTCCACCTGCGACAATTCCCTCTTCAACTGCTGAACGTGTGGCAGAAAGTGCATCTTCGATTCTGTGTTTCTTTTCTTTTAGTTCAATTTCTGTGGCTGCACCAACACGAATAACTGCTACACCACCTGATAATTTTGCGAGTCTTTCTTGTAGTTTTTCTTGATCATATGATGAATCAGTTTTGTCTAATTCTGTCTTAATCTCATTAATTCTAGCTTCAATAGCTAGTTTTTCGCCTTTTCCTTCCACTATTGTAGTGTTGTCTTTGTCAGAAATCACTTTACGAGCTTCACCTAAATCTTCTGCTGTGGCATTTTCCAATTTTAAGCCTACTTCTTCAGAAATAAGTGTGGCACCTGTCAAAATAGCAATATCTTTTAGCATTGCTTTTCTTCTTTCGCCAAATGAAGGTGCTTTAATGGCAAGTGTGTTAAATGTGCCTCTGAGTTTATTTACTACGAGTGTAGCAAGGGCTTCACCCTCTACATCTTCAGCAATAATTACAAGTTCTTTTTTTCCTGATTGAGCAAGTCCTTCAAGGGTAGGGAGAATTTCTTGCATTGAGCTGATTTTTTGGTCTGTTACAAGAATTTGGGCATTTTCATATACAGATTCCATGCGAGATGTGTCTGTAATAAAATAAGGTGAGATGAAGCCTGAGTCAAATTGCATACCTTCTGTGTGCTCTTTTGTAAGTCCGATTGTTTGACCTTCTTCAACTGTTATTACACCGTCTTTGCCAACTAGATCCATAACTTCTGAGATTAATTCTCCTACTTCTGGATTTTGTGCTGAAATTGTGGCAACCTGTGCAATTTCTTCTTTTGTAGAAATGTGTTTTGCCATTTTTTCAAGTTCTTCTACAATTTGATTCACTGCTTGTTCTATGCCGATTTTCATTTGCATTGGGTTTGCTCCTGCTGTGATGTTGCGAATGCCTTCTTGGATCATTTCACAAGCAAGCACAGTGGCTGTTGTAGTGCCATCACCTGCTGCATCATTTGTTTTTGTTGATGCTTCTTTTACTAGTTGTGCGCCTAGGTTTTCTTCTGCGTCTTCTAGGTCGATTTCTTTGGCAATACTTACACCATCATTAGTGATTGTTGGTCCGCCAAATTTTTTGTCAATTACTACATTACGACCTTTTGGTCCCATTGTAATGCGTACTGCGTCTGAGAGTTTTTGAACTCCTGCAAGGATTTTTTTTCTTGCATCATCTGAAAATGTTATTTCTTTTGCCATGGTTCAAGATTAAATAGTTGCTAAAATATCATCACCATCAAGAATATAGAGCTCCTCTTGGTTGATTTTGATTTTTGTAGGAGCGTATTCTTTGAAAATCACTATGTCTCCTACTTTTACTTCTTGTTGATCTTTGCCCGCTGCGACTACTTCGCCTTGTTTTGGGCGTTCTTTTGAGGCTGTGTCAGGAAGTACGATACCTGACGCTGTTGTTTCCTCTTGGGTTTGTGGTTTTACAGCAACCCTTGTTCCTAGTGGTTTTATATTTGCCATATTTTTATTAAAAAATGTTTTTTAGCACTCTCTATTTTAAAGTGCCAGAAAAAAACTGTCAAGATTTTTTCTAGAGAGGGTTTCTAGGTTTATTTTAAAGCTTTTCTGGTTTCTAGGTTTATTTTAAAGCTTTTCTGGTTTGTATTTTTTCTTAATCAAAAACAGGTTGTTTATTTAAAATTAAAAAAACAAAAACCTCTCTTTTTAAAGAAAGGCTTTTATCTTTTTAATTTTCTAAAAACATTATTTATTGGTTTTGCCTTTTTCGTCTTTAAGTTTTAGTTCTTGTTTTGATTGACATATTTTACAGTATTTTTTAGCTACTACACCTTCTTTTTCTTTATTTTCCTTTTTGTTGAAAATATAAAAATGTTGAATAATAGAATTACATGCTTTACAAAAAGCCACTGTTGCTTGCTGTTTTTTTCCTCTTGGCATAACGTTAAAATATAGCAAAAGACATTTTGCATGATATTCACAAAAAATGCAAGTTTTTTTGAATATAAAAAAATACCGCCGAATAATCAACGGTATTTTTAATATTCTTCTACAAAATTGTATTAGGAAAGCATTTTGATATCTACTTCAACACCAGCTGGAAGCGATAGGCTTTGAAGTGCGTCAATTGTCTGAGGTGTTGTCTCAGTAAAATCAATTAGACGTTTGTGTGTACGAATTTCAAATTGCTCTCTTGAGTCTTTGTTAACAAAAGTTGATTTATTGAGAGTTACTTTCTTGATTCTTACAGGAAGTGGTACAGGACCTGCAATTAATGCACCTGTACGCTCTGCGCTCTCAATAATTGTCTTTGCTGCCTCATCTAGAACAGTGTGGTCAAATGATCTTAGCGTAATACGAATTTTCTGTGAAACACTAGCTGTCATAATAATTATTTAATAATTTTTGTAACGATACCTGCACCAACTGTGCGTCCTCCTTCACGAATAGCAAATTTTGTTCCTTCATCAAGAGCGATAGCAGAACCAAGAATTACGTCCATTTTGATGTTATCACCAGGCATAACCATTTCAACACCTTCTGGTAGTCTGATTTCACCTGTTACATCTGTTGTACGGATATAAAATTGTGGTTTGTATCCTTTGAAGAATGGAGTGTGGCGTCCGCCTTCCTCTTTAGAAAGTACATATACTTCAGCTTCGAATTCTGTATGTGGAGTAATTGTTCCTGGTTTAGCGATAACTTGTCCTCTTTCGATGTCTGTTCTTTCAACACCTCTCAAAAGAATACCTACATTGTCACCTGCTTGTCCTTCATCAAGAAGTTTTTTAAACATCTCAACACCAGTAACTGTAACTTTTCTTGTTTCTTTAATACCAACGATTTCTACGTCATCACCGACTTTAACGATACCTTGTTCGATACGTCCTGTGGCAACTGTACCACGTCCTTTGATTGAGAATACGTCCTCAACTGGCATAAGAAGTGATTTATCAAGCTCACGAGTTGGCTCTGGAATGTACTCATCAAGCGCTTTAGCAAGCTCAAGAATTGGAGCAATCGCATCAGCATTGTCTTGATTTTCAAGTGCTTTAAGAGCTGAGCCTCTGATAACTGGAATATCATCACCAGGGAATTCGTATTTGCTCAATAGTTCTCTAACTTCCATCTCAACAAGATCAAGGAGTTCAGGATCATCAACTTGGTCAACTTTGTTCATGAATACTACAAGAGCAGGTACATTAACCTGACGAGCAAGTAGAATATGTTCACGAGTTTGTGGCATTGGTCCATCTGCAGCAGAAACTACAAGGATACCACCATCCATCTGAGCAGCACCTGTGATCATGTTTTTAACATAGTCGGCATGCCCTGGAC
>JAOARU010000045.1 GCA_025210675.1 Candidatus Altimarinota bacterium
GTGATTCCTTGTCCATAAGAAGCTGTAAAAAGAAGCGCATCACTCCATGATTTATAGTATTTTACTTGTCCTTCGACTTCATTTTCTAATTCTATATCAGTATATTTACCAAAACCAAAATCCATAATATACCGATAAAAAACAGCTCTGCCTAATTTTTCAGCAACAAATGCCATGCCCACATTACTTGATGTTTCTATAACATTTGTCATGGTTTGCCAGCCACGATATTCATTTAGAGCTGTCTTTATAGTGAATTCACCTACTTCAAGTGGTCCATCTTCCAAAAACCTAGTACTAGGCGTGACTTCACGAGCATCTAGCCCTGCTGCCATAGCAATCGGTTTAAAGACAGAACCCGGCTCATAGGTTTCTTGCACTGTTTTGTTAACATAAGAAGCAGGCCCTAGCTTATTTTCATAAATATAAAACTCAGGATCAAAGCCAATTCTCCAAGCTTTATCAAAATCATCAAAAGTAGTTCTTACCAATACATCATCATCATTTTTCTTGAACAAAGGAGTTGTCTTGAAGATGTTTTTTGCATCTTCAGGGGTCGTCCTCCGAGTTTTGTATACATTTCCAAAGCTATTTGGATCAAATGTAGGATAATTTGCCATGGCTATAATATCACCCGTAAAAGGCTCCATTACAACTATTTGCCCTGAATCAGCCCTGTATTTTTCTACTGCCTCAGCGAGTATCTCCTCAATATGATTTTGGACAATCCTATCAATAGTAAGAACAACTGATGCGCCATTTTCAGCATCACGGATATTTTCAGTGCCTGAGGTTATACCATTACCTAGGATATCATTTTGGCTCTCAATGACACCTTTTTTACCAGAAAGCAAATTATTTAACTTGCCCTCAATTCCATACTGTCCTACGCCTTCATGGTTTACAAAACCTATAACCTGACTCGCCAAAGCCCCATCAGGATAATACCTAAAATGCTCAGGAGTTAAGGCTACTCCACGAAAATAATCAGGAATTGGTTTTTCTTCTGTCTTTGCTAAAAATATCCTGCGCTTATCTTTTAAATGAACATCTTTGTATGCTTTTTTCATTTCAATGATTTTTTCGGATACATCAGGATTCAATTTCCGACCCAACATCACATAACGCAACTTACCACCTGTAAGCCTCCTGATCAATAAATCATAATCCGTCTCAAGTACTTCATTTAGTCTTTTTGCGATATCTTTTCTTTGATTCTCTGGTATCTTGGTTGGATCTGCATATACCAAGCGACCTTTTTTGTTAAGACCGATGCCATATATATTCACTTTTTCAATTTTATCCATATGCTCGACACTTAAAGCCCTCGCCAATACTACAAAATCTACGTCTTCTTTGTTTATTTTAACAAAGACGTCATTTTCAAGAGCTTTTAATGCTATATCATAACTAGCAGGTGGTATGGGTCTTTTGTCGATTTTGACGCCATCTTCTTCTTCATATTCATATTCTACGTATTCAAGTGAAGACTTAGGACAATAGTCGGTATTTGCCAAACATTCTTTGTAATCCTCCTCATTAAACAAAAGTGGTGTTAATTTTTCAGCCACCAATTTCTTATCAGGTGTCACAAAAGGGTCAACATAAAGCAGGTCTAGTGTAGTATTTGTAGCCAATTTAACAAGCTCGCCTGTTGTAGGATCTTTAACCAATATCTCACCTCTCCTGGCTGGTATCTCAACCTTGGAAGAACGCTGAGAAATAGCTATCTGATGATACTCATCGCCTTTTACCACTTGAAGATAAAACAATCTCGACAAAACCACAGAAAACACAACAAAAAAGCAAAAAAGTAAGAACTTAGTCCTGTTTATTTCAAAATCAAACCTGCGTTTTCTTCTTCGTCCTATCATCAAAAAAGATTATAATCAAAACCTGAGCTAGACAAAAGCAAAAAAATTTATAAACTAAGATTATGTATAAAAAAGAATCCTACAAGAAAACATACGACAAAATAGCCAAAAACTTTTCATCAACCAGACATTTCGACTGGGGTGAATTTGATTTTTTTTCAAAATATCTAAAAAAAGGACAAAAAGTTTTAGATCTAGGCTGCGGAAATGGAAGATTGATGGATTTTTTAAAAAAACATGAAGTTAATCCAACTGGAATGGATTATTCATCGGAGCTACTCAAAATAGCCAAAGACAAGCATCCAGATATAGACTTCATACAAGGCGATATGACAGAATTGCCTTTTGCTGATGAAAGTTTTGATCTAGTTGTTATGCTTGCCTCTTTTCATCACTTAGAAAACCCAAAAAGAAGAAATGATTGCCTATCTGAGATCCACAGAATCCTCAAAAAAGACGGTATCATAATAATGACAAACTGGAATCTGCTCTATCAAAATCGCTACTCAAAACAAAAGAAAAAAGCCCTAATAAGATCGATACTCCCCCATTGGAATCATCAAGAATTTATCATTAATTTTGGCAAAGAAAAAAATCCTCGCTACTATTATGCCTTTAAATTAAATGAACTAAGCAAATTGATTACAGATAATTTTTTTAAAATAAGAGAGGCATTTTACACACACAAAGACAAAAAAACCTCAAAAGAAACAGCATCAAACCTAATTCACATTGCCAAGAAAAAACCTCAAATTAAAATCTGTCAAATAAATTTTGATCTAATTAGTAAAAACCAAGCACTCAATAAAATGCTTGCATTTAGCAAAACAGGCAAAAATAAATTTATCACTACACCAAACCCAGAAATGTGTATAGAATGCGCAAAAAACCCAGAATTCACAAAAATACTCAACTCAGCTGACTTGTCACTTGCAGACGGCACAGGAATCATCTGGGCAAGTAGATATCCAGTCAAAAATTACCTATCTGCTTTTTTAAGTCTTGTGTGGTTCTTTTTTCAAAATAAAAAAAACAAGCGCTTTGAACGCTCTCAGGGCAGCGATTTATTTCAAAGGTTTTGCCTACAAACAGACAAAAAAGTGTTTCTCTTAGGCGGTCAAGAAGGAGTCAGCGAGAAATGCGGCAAGTATTTTAAAAGTAAAAATCCAGACTTCAAACTAGCTGATTTTGACTCAGGCTCAAGCGATAAATCAGACTCAGACCGCATAATCAAAAAAATCAACCAATCAGGAGCAAGCGTACTTTTTGTGGCATTTGGTGCACCAAAGCAGGAATTTTGGATTCACAGCAATATCTCAAAAATGCCCAGCATTCGCTTTGCAATGGGTATTGGTGGTAGTTTTGATTTTATTGTTGGCACACAAAAAAGAGCGCCTTTAGTGTTTCAAAGATTGGGTATTGAATGGCTTTGGAGACTTATCAAAGAGCCAAAAAGATTAAAAAGAATCCTAAATGCCACGATCGGCTTTGTAAAACTCGTAATCAAGGGAAATAATTGATGCTATTTTTTAAATAACCTCTTTAATCGTTGAACACATTTTTTGTACAATATATAAACAAGGTAGATAAAAGAGTTTAAAAAAAATAAATTCCACACCATTTATCACCCCGATTGCGCCCCACCACCAATCGTTGAACACATTTTTTGTACAAAAGACAGACAATTAAGGGAGAATCTAGGGTAATAAACAACTTTTTATTGCCCTGCATTCACACCACCCCTGTTAATAAGTAAAACTAAATATAAATAGTCAAAAAGGGTGTCAAATTGCGATAAAACCAAGAAATACACACCACCAATCGTTGAACACATTTTTTGTACAATACAATATTAAAAAATTGACTTTATATATTTAATTTTGATATAATTATTATATAAGCTTAATTTATTAGATATGCGCACATTAGTGGGTATTTTTTTATAATCAAAAACTCAAAGGTTAATAAAATCTTAATATCAATTCACATCAAGCTTCGCTTTTTCTCCGTATTGCTCTTCCCCCTACAGTTAGCATGATCTTTGTCGTGATTCATCTTTTGATATTCTGTTTCCAAATGACAACTAGACCTCAATAAAACAAACTAAATCTCACAAAAAAAACCACCCTTTCGGGCAGTCTTTTTTGATTACTTATTAATCTTGTGAAGCATCTTTCATAGAAAGCCTAATCCTACCCTGTTGATCAATATCGACAACTTTTACACGAATCTCGTGTCCGATTTGAAACTCCTTGCTAATATCTTCAATTCTCCTGTCAGCAATTAGTGAAATATGCACCAATCCCTGCTGTGGAGAACCTGCAATCTCAGCAAACATTCCGTAATTTTCAATACGAGTCACTTTAGCCTCATAGGTTTTACCAATTTCCGGCTCAAATACGATTCTCTCAATCCAAGCTTTTGCTCTTTCTGCGCCCTTGCCATCAACACCAGTAATTACAACTTCACCAGTATCCTCAATATTAATATCTACACCTGTTTGATCAATAATCTTGTTAATCATTTCACCACCTTTACCTATAACATCTCTGATTTTATCAGGGTTAATTTGCATACTAATTAATCTAGGTGCATATATTGACATTTCTTTTCTTGGCTCCTTGATTACTTCAAGCATTTTTTCAAGAATATGCATGCGACCCTCTTTTGCTTGTGCAAGAGCTTTTTCAAAAATCTCCTTTGAAAGACCTTTTACCTTAATATCCATCTGAATAGCAGTAATACCTTTTTCAGTACCAGTTACTTTGAAGTCCATATCTCCACCAAAATCCTCTTCGTCTTGGATATCTGAAAGGATTTTAAAATTGCCCTCATCATCAGTCATTAATCCCATTGCAATACCTGACACAGGAGCCTTAATAGGCACACCAGCATCCATCAAAGCTAATGTTGTACCACAAGTAGCAGCCATTGATGATGATCCATTTGAAGAAAGGATTTCAGTATTACACTGAATAGTATAAGGAAAATCACTATCATTAGGCAAAACAGGCTCAATAGCTCTCTGGGCTAATGCACCATGACCAATTTCACGATTACCAGCTGAAAGCCTATTTGAACACTCACCTACTGAAAAAGGCGGAAAAGTATAATAATGAAAAAATCTAAGCTTGTCCTCTCCTTCGATACCTTCTGTGAGCAATTTTGTAGCTGGACCTGCAAGAGTACAAACAGTCAAACCCTGTGTCTCACCACGAGTAAACAAAGCGCTACCATGAGTACGAGGCAAGACTGTTCCCTCAACTTTAATAGGCCTGATTTCGTTTAATTTTCTACCATTGATACGTTTTTCATGAATTAGCACTGACTCTCTGATCTTTTTCTTAAATACTCCATCAAAAAGTGATCCAGCAGTGGACACATCATATTCTTCACCAAAATACTCTGCTGCCTTTTCTGTTGCCATTCTTGAAAGCTCTGCTTTTCTCTGAAAACGAGCTAATTTACCAGGATAATCAAAGATACATTTTTCTATCTCATCTGCAAAATTATCTTCAATAAATTTCTTGAGGTCCTCATCTACTTCAGGTTCAGGTATTACTATTTTTTCCTGACCTATTTCTTCCCTGATTTTTGAGAAAAATTCACAAATTTTTTGACCATTTTCTTTACCAAATTCAATTGCCTCGAGCATCTTTTCTTCAGGTATTTGATTTGCTCCTGCTTCAATCATTACTACATTTTCTTTTGTAGCTGATACCACAAGATCAAGATCAGAAACCTCTCTTTGTTCAGTTGTTGGATTAAGAACAAATTTATCATCAATCAATCCCACTCTAACAGTTGCAATAGGTCCATCAAATGGAATTTGACTAACTGTAAGTGCACAACTACCCGCCAAAGCACAAAGTGTATCATGCTGATTTACGCCATCATAACTAAGAGGCATAAGCATAACTTGCACATCTTGACGTAAATACTTAGGAAAAAGAGGACGAAGTGATCTATCAACTAAACGTCCAATTAAAATCTTGTCATCTGCTGGTCTACCTTCACGTTTGTTAAAACGATTTGTCTTAATTTTACCAGCTGCAAACATTTTTTCTTGAAAATTCACCATAAGAGGCATGAAGTCAACTCCATCTCTTGGTGGATTTTTACTAATTACAGCAGTCGCAAGAACCACTGTATCACCACATCTGACAGTACAAGATCCGTCAGTTTGGTTAGCCATTCGCCCAAATTCTACACTGATTGTTTGACCAGCTAGATCAAGCGAATACTGCTTAATTTCCGGAAAAGTCATTTTGAAATTAAAAAATATTGAAATGATTCCGAAAAAAAGCACAATACTGCTTTATAGCAAGTGCTAAAAAACAGACTTTGTACTTTCTTTCGGAGATTTAAAAACAGATTTAGTATTTAAGACCCAAATCTTGAACCAATTTAGCATATTGTTCTGAATTCTTATTTTTCAAGAAATTTAATTGCTTCCTTCTTTGTGCAACCATGCCAAGCAAACCCCTTCTTGAATGATCATCTTTTGGATGAAGCTTTAAATGTTCAGTAAGATGTTTGATTTTTTCTGTCAAAATTGCAATCTGCACCTGAGAAGAACCTGTGTCCTTGTCGTGAGATGCATGTTTTTTGATTGTAGCTTTTTTATGATCTCTGTTCATTTTATGTTGTTATAAAATTCGAGCATTTTTCAGTCTGAACCGAAAAAGCGAAAAGTCGATATTAATTTTGCCTTAAAAAATAAGCCTTTGCAAGGAGAAAGTAAAAAATAAACATAAATATAAACGATGAAAAAAATCAATTCTACACATCAGACTTAGACCCATGATAACTCATATATAAATAATTTGTCTCTGCTGGGAACTCACCAGCCAATGTGTCTATCTGTTTTACACAAGGAATTATGCCTTTTTCTTTGCGGATTTTGCGAATCTCCATCTCAGTATATTTACCATTTGAGATTTTTTCGATTTGAGCATCACTAAAACCGTTCATTTTGGCCTCTCTTAATAACTCACCAAAATCCCCTACTTCATTTTTAAAGTATTTATCCAACTTATCTTCGGTTTTTTTGATATTTTCAATCTTGTAAATAAACCATTCGTCTATGCCTGTAATTTTTGAAATTTTTTCAACACTATACCCTTGCTTAAGAGCTTCATATACAGCAAATATTCTTCTTGGTGTTGGGTTTTTTAGATTTTTTTCAATGTCATTAATAGTAAAAGGATGATGAGTAATGCCATGTGCACCAATCTGAAGCATTCTGAGTCCTTTTTGCAAAACCTCTTCAAAACTTCTACCAAGAGCCATAATCTCCCCTACACTCTTCATCTCAGAGGAAATCTCATGTGATACCTTGCGAAACTTATCCAAATCCCAGCGAGGCATTTTTAAAGCAATAAAATCAAGTGCAGGCTCAAAAAATGCTGATGTTTTTTGAGTAATAGAGTTTTTTAATTCATGCAAACGCTTACCCATTGCAATATGACATGCAATATAAGCCAATGGATAGCCTGTTGCCTTACTCGCCAATGCCGAAGAGCGAGACAAGCGAGCATTTACCTCAATTACACGATAATCATTACTATTTGGATCAAGAGCATATTGAATATTGCACTCACCTACTATTCCAAGATGCTCAATTGTTTTAAGGGCAATACTACGCAACATTTGCCAATCTCTATCACTCAAAGTAATGGTTGGCGCAACCACAATAGACTCACCTGTATGAATACCCATAGGATCAAAATTTTCCATATTACATACTGTGATTTTGTTGCCGTCTGCATCTCTAACTACCTCAAACTCTATTTCTTTCCAGCCTTTTATACTCTCTTCAACCAAAATCTGAGGAGCATGTGCAAATGCCTTTTCTATTAATTCTTTAAACTCCTCTGTGTTTTGAGCAAAACCACTACCTCCTCCTCCAAGTGTATATCCTGAGCGAATAATTAGTGGAAATCCAATTTTCTCAGATGCCACAAGGGCTTCTTTTTTGTTACTACAAGCAATAGAACGAGCCGTTTTTACACCTATTTCATCAAGAGCATCTCTAAAAAGCTCTCTATCTTCAGTTTTTTTGATAACATCAACAGGAGTACCGAGTACTTCTACATTATATTTTTCAAGGACGCCCTTGTCATGTAGTTCCATACCACAATTCAATGCTGTCTGACCACCCCAAGCCAACAAAATCCCATCTGGACGCTCTTTTTCAATCACTTGCTCTGCAAATTTGGCATTTACAGGTAAAAAATAAACCTTATCAGCAACTCCTTTTGAGGTTTGATTTGTGGCAATATTTGGATTTAAGAGCACTACTTCTATATTTTCCTGCTTCAAAGCCTTAATCGCCTGAGATCCTGAAAAGTCAAATTCTCCAGCCTCGCCAATCTTTAATGCCCCAGATCCTAGAAGCAGTACTTTTTTGATGTCCTTTTTCACTCGTTTTTTATAAAAAAGTTTCTTAAAATATATTTGCATATTTTAAAAAGATTGTGAACCAAGAAATTTATTTTTCTAAAGAAAATTTTCCAATTATAAAAAAACTACTATTAGATGGGAAGATACTAGTCCTTTTGACAGATACTATCTGGGGTTTTTCTGCGCATACTGAAAACACAAAAGCAATTTCAAAAATTCAATCTCTCAAAAAAAGACCAGAAAACAAGCCTTTTCTACTCTTGACTGATGATATATCAAAAATATGCGAATTAAATGATTTTGAGCAAAATTTCATCAAAAACAATACTCCCATTGAGTGCACCTTTTTACTAAATCGCAAAAAAGACAAACTAAAAGATTATTTTCCAAATCACAACAAACTAGCAGCTAGAATTCCTAATAAGCCAGATTTATTGGGGCTTCTCAGGCATCTCAGCTTCCCGATAAGTTCAAGTAGTGTCAATATTTCGGGACAGAATTTTCTGAATACATACGCAGAAATAAGGGAAAATTTCAATGATCCTGATGTGTATTTTATCAAAGAATCTGATCCAAAAAACCAAATATCTTCAAGTATTGTTGAATTTGAAAATAATCAGGTAAAAATAATCCGCCAAGGAGCAGGTCTAGATAAAATAAAAAATCTATAACAAGCAAGCAAAAATACAAATTTGGCAAGATAAAATAATTTTCAAAAACACCTAGATGAAGCCATTTCAAGTAAAAGTGTTCAACTTTTTTGAACATTTTGTAAAAAAATCGTTGACAATTAATCGAGCTTTTGGCAAATTTAAAAGCGAAGATTAACTGTACAAAAAAATTATCCAAGAGTAACAAGTTTATATGAGATGAGTCCTTTGAAAAATCGTCTCTGAAACTCATGACACAACCAAAACACATCAGCGTGCTCCAAAAAGAAACAATAGAAATACTAGACTTAAAAAACGGAGATATTGCAATAGATGCAACACTTGGACTTGGTGGACATTCTGAGCTTATTTTGCAGAAAATTACCCCAGATGGTTTTTTATACGCATTTGAATGGGACAAAAAAAATGCAGAATTTGCAAAAAAAAGATTGAAAGCTTACGAAAAAAGTTGCAAAATAATTGAGAAAAATTTTACTAACATAGATGATGTAGATCAAAAAGTAGACAAAATGCTTTTTGACATAGGAATATCATCAGTTCATATTGATTTTGATACACGGGGGTTTTCATTTAAGAAGGTCAATCAATTAGATATGCGAATGTCTGATCAAACAAAATTGACTGCTTATGATGTTGTAAATACTTACAGAGAAGAAGACCTAGCAAGAATCATCTATCAATATGGCGAAGAAAAACAATCCAGAAAAATAGCCAGAGAAATAGTTCATCACAGAAAAACAGAGACGATAAAAACCACAGAGGACTTAGTAAAAATAATTGAAAAAGTTAAATCAAAAGGCAGATGGGGAGGCGGTCATCCAGCCGCACAAACCTTTCAAGCTCTAAGAATAGAAGTAAACGACGAATTAGGAAACATACGAACCGCACTCGAAAAAGCATTTGATTTGTTAAGCACAGAAGGAATTATTGCGGTCATATCATTTCATTCACTAGAAGACAGAATCGTAAAAAATATATTCAGAGAAAAGGCAAAAAAGTGCATATGCCCACAAGATCAAATAATATGCACATGTCAAGACAGGGATAAATACGAGCTTTTAACTAAAAAACCTATCATTCCAACCGAGGAAGAAATCCAAGAAAATCCACGCTCTAGAAGCTCAAAACTCAGAGCCATTAAAAAAATATCTTAATCATGCAAACAGCCTCAATAGACAACAATTCAGCCCAAAGAAGAATATGCAAAAAAACTCTTTCAGAAAGAGTTGAAGCTGGGCTCACCGCAATGATATTTATAATGGTTACAGTGATATGTCTTTTTGCACTGCTTTATTTATCACATTCAAACAAGGTAGCAACAAAAGGGCATGTACTCAAAAAACTTCAAGACGAAAGAGTTGAACTAATCATGCAAAATGAAGTTCTGAACATGAAAATTGCCGATCTACAAAGCCTAAGAAGACTTGAGCAAGATCCAAAAATAGCATCAATGATCACAGCAGAATCACCAAAATTCATCAGAGGAGATACTGCAATCGCCAAAAATTAAGCTAAATTAACGACTTTTTTCTCAATACAAAACAAAAATAAAAACAAATTAAAAGCCCCTTCGGGGGCTTTTTTGTTGCCTTATTATTGACAATAAGCGGTTTTGGTTAATATTAATTAATTTAATAAAAATAAGCCTAAATCACAACATCTTGAAAATCATAAAAGCCCTTCTTGCCATTAATAAACTCGGATGCAATAACTGCTCCAAGCACAAAGCCATTACGATTTCTTGAGGTGTTTTTGATCTCGATAGTATCACTCTCGGTATCCATAATCATACAATGAGTCCCCGGCACTTCTCCTACCCTAATAGTAGATAAATGCAAATCATCAGGGCTTATCTTGCTAAAAGGACGATCAAGCAGTAGTCTTTTTTTACGATCAAGCTCTTCCAGGATAATCTGCCCCATAGTCTCTGCTGTACCACTAGGAGCATCTAATTTGTGCCTATGATGAGCCTCATAAGCCGCTATATCTATTTCTTCAAATTTATTGGCAATTTTGGCTGCCTCTCTAATTATTCTAAAAAATATCTGCACGGAAAGAGAAAAATTTGACCCCCAAATAAAACCAATGCCTGACTTTTTTGTTATATCCTGCACCTTGCTCATCTGATCTATCCAACCTGTTGTACCCATCACATAATTTACACCATACTGAGAAGCTTTTTCCAGATTTGAAATAGCCATCTCAGGCACAGAAAAATCAATAGCCACATCAATCCCCTTCATGGTATCAGCATCTATCTGATTCCCTTTACTTGGATCTACAATAGACACAACTTTGTGCCCTCTACTCTCTGCAACTTTATGAATCAACTGACCCATTTTTCCATAACCAATTAAAGCAATATTCATATTTTAAAAATTAAATTATCTTACCGTCCTCAATTTGGACAATTCTAGGACATATTTTAGCAATTTTTTCATCATGAGTCGATACAACAAATGTCATCTTGTATTTATCGTGAAGCTTATCCAAAAGCCCTATGATCATATCTCCTGTTTTTTTGTCGAGATTGCCTGTTGGCTCATCAGCAAGCAGGATTTTTGGCTCTGTAATAAGCGATCTTGCTATTGCTCCTCTTTGTCTTTGTCCACCAGAAAGTTCTGAAGGTAGATTATTGACCTTATTTAAAAGACCTACTTCTTTTAGGATTTCCCTTGCTTTTTCTTCAGCAATTTTTGGATTTTCACCTCTTATTATCAAAGGCATTTTGACATTTTCAATTAAACTAAACTCAGGAAAAAGAAAAAAATCCTGAAAAACAAATCCTATTTTTTGATTTCGAAAGTCAGCCTTTTGCTGATGAGACATATTACCAACATCTGAACCATCTATCAACATCTCACCCTGATCAAAATCTAAAATAGTTCCCATAAGATGAAGCAATGTGGATTTGCCGCTACCAGAAGATCCCATTAATGAAACCTTTT
Organism: Candidatus Altimarinota bacterium; assembly: GCA_025210675.1. GTDB lineage: Bacteria > Patescibacteriota > Gracilibacteria > CAIRYL01 > JAOARU01. The sequence goes on from JAOARU010000045.1 coordinate 11,899, forward strand.
CGCTATTTTTGATATGCAGATCTATCTCTCCAAGTTCCCAAACTTGACCACCATTTCTAAAAGCCTTTTTGAGCTTTTTTAACTGAATCATGTTCTTATTATACACATTTTTACAAAAAAGTTTGACAATATTTATAATAACATATAAGATGATAAACGTCCGAGACGATAGGCAGCGTAGACTTTTAGATTAAAAGCATACAATAAAGTTCACACATAAGACCTGTTTAGACATTACAATTTAGCAAAGCGTAAGCTTAAATCTTAATTTGTATGTGTCTTGTGTCTCGATGACACTTTTTTTTATTTACTATGGCAATCTCAAGATCAAAAAAAGAGCAAATATTGCAATTACTTATTGACAATGTTAAAGAGTCTAAAAGTGTAATATTCGCTGAGAATAAGGGTCTTACAGTTGAGGAAATCAGCGACTTTCGTTCAAAGCTAAGAGAATCTGATGCTAAATTTACTGTAAGTAAAAAAACTCTTATCAAAAAGGCTCTAAAAGAAAATGCCATTGAAGAAGAAGTGCCTACTGAAGCAATGATTGGTTCTATTGGTACTGTATTTTCTTTTTCTGACGAGCTTTCAGGCATAAAAGCCGCTACAAAATTCGCAAAGGACAATGAGAAACTAGTAATTCACGGGGGTGTTTTTGAAGGAAAAATCATTGATGCAAATCATGTAACAGCCCTTTCAGAAATCCCATCAAAAGAAGAACTACTTGCAAAACTTCTTGGTTCTATGCAAAGTCCAATTTCAGGATTTGTTGGAGTTGGAAACTCTGTTATCTCTTCATTTGTTAGAGCACTTTCAGAAGTCTCAAAACAAAAAGAGAGCGCTTAATTATTCTATTTTTATTTTTTTAAAGAACAATGACAGAAGAAAAAAAAGACCTTCCAGAGCTTTCAAAAGACGCTCAAGACATCCTAGAAAAGGTTAAAAACCTATCGGTTTTGGACCTTGCTAACTTGGTAAAACATATGGAAGAAGAATTCGGCGTTTCAGCTGCTGCTCCAGTTGCTGTTGCTGCTGCTCCAGCTGCAGGTGGTGAAGCTGCTGCTGCAGAAAAAGATAGCTTTGATGTTGTACTAACTAACGCAGGTGCAGGAAAAATCAACGTTATCAAAGTTGTACGTGAAATCACAGGTCTTGGACTAAAAGAAGCTAAAGACTTGGTTGATGGAGCACCTAAAGCAGTTAAAGAAGGTGTTAAAAAAGAAGAAGCTGAAGAAATCAAAGGAAAACTTGAAGAAGCAGGAGCTACTGTTGAGCTTAAATAATCTTCAATTAAAATTTGAATTTAAAAAAAGGCCTCAATCTGAGGTCTTTTTTATTGCATGTTATTTTTGACAATAAGAACAAAATACCGTTGTCCTTTGCTGAACCTTGGTTTTATTTAAGGTATTGCCGCATACTTTACATGATTCCCCTGCTCTTGAATAAACCATTAACTGATTTTGAAAAGTTCCTCTTTTACCGCTTGCGTCTTTGTAATCAGAAAAACTCGTCCCTCTCCTAAAAACAGCAAGCTCGATAACGCCCTTAATAGACTGATAGAGCTTTTTTTTCTCAATTTGATTTAGGCTATCCATAGCCCGATCTGGCAATATTCCTGCATCAAAACAAATCTCATCTGCATAAATATTGCCAATTCCTGAAAATAATTTCTGAGAAAGAAAAATGCTTTTTATGCTACCTTTTTTGCCTTTTACGAGATTCAGGAAGCATTTTTCAGTAAAATCATCACTCAATATATCAATTCCTACTTTTAATTGAGGATTTTTAGATATTTCAATAGTGCCAAATTTTCTCATATCAGCAAAAATCAAAACGCTATTATCAAAAACAAATCTCGCCCTCTCGTATTTTTCGTGATTTTGAGACAATAGCAACTGTCCTGTCATTCGAAGATGAGCCGTTATTTTCCAGTTATTTTCAAAAATAAAAGTCAGATACTTGCCATTTCTAACAATATCCCTAAGAGAAACATTTTGAATCTTAGCCGTATTTTGAATATCAAAAGAAGTTTCTATTTGCCTTATTGACTGACCAATAAGCACCAAAAGGTCTCTCCTGATAGTCTCTACCTCTGGAAGTTCCGGCATTTATCTATACATTAATTTATAAGATTGATTCTTTGGCGGTAAATACTCATTTACAGCCATTGAAAGAGATGAAAACAAATTTGCAAATGGGCTTTCAGGAACATAAAACTCAATAATATAAGCATCACTCAACTTGTCTTCTGTGATCTGTTTGCGAAGCCCCTTGAGACCATCTGTGTTATCTATAAGACCAAGTTCTTTTGCTTGTGTAGCAGAATAAATCCTGCCATCTGCGATCTCTTTGACCTTTTCACGATCTATATTGCGTCCTGAAGAAACAATATCCACAAATCTCTCGTAAGACTCATTTATCATTATTTGCAACACTTCTAAGTCTTTTTCTCTAAAAGGAGTAAAGGGAGAAGCCATGTCTTTCATATCACCAGAGGTAACAGATTTCATCTCAATACCAAGCCTATTCATTAACTCAGAGGCATTTGGTAGCTGCATGATTACACCAATTGAGCCAACCATGCTCTCCCTATGAGCAAAAATCATATCAGCCTGAGAAGCAATATAATAAGCTCCACTCATGCCGCCTGCTTCAATCAAAGCATAAACTTTCTTTTTTTCTTTTAATTCAAGCACTTTTTGGGCAATCTTGTCAGAGTCAATCACAGTGCCGCCCCCAGAATCAATCCTAAGAACCAATGCCTTAATAGAATCATCTTCTTTGATTTTTTCAAGCATCTTGAGAATCTGATTACTACTTGTCATACCTCTTGTAAGCATATCATTATTTGCGATCATGCCTTTTATATCGACTATTGCAACATGTGCATCAGGACTTATACCCGCAGGCAAAACAACGCTTGAGCCATAAAAATCAGTGTACCTCACCTCAAAATCCTCAAGCGGATCTTTGTCTGTAAAAATAGATCCAAAAAAAGCAGTAATTATAAGCACGTAAAACAAGCCCTTTAAAATAGGTCCTATTTTCTCTGAAAATGGTTTTTTTAGCTCGACTACTAGAGTCTTTTTTTCGTCAATGTTCATATAAATTCAAAAATCATGCTCATTATAGCACCAATCTACCTGTTGAGAACCTGAAAAAATCTCTTTCTAATATTTATATTAAATTGCTCGAATACATAATAAAACTCCTTCAAATCAGCATTGCCATTAAAAAATCTCTCATATAAATCTCTATACTAGTAAATTTGGCTTATTTCTTGTAATAAAATTATGCTCCCAAACTAGCCTAATTTGCCTAATTATATCGACACTAATGGCATCAATACGAGCTTTTCTTGCAAATCGCTCTTTATAAAGAGCCTCAAGCCTATCATCAGTCAGTGAAATAGCACTAATCTGCTCATAATCATTCGCTGCTTCATCTGTCACTCTTATCATGAGGTTATTTTAAATCTTTTTTGAGCCAATTTGAAAAGCTCATTATTA
>JAOARU010000046.1 GCA_025210675.1 Candidatus Altimarinota bacterium
AAAAGATAAAAAATATAACTTGGCCACTTGATGCCTGGGTTATTGGATACCCTCCTGACGTGCTAACTACTGTCTGGTCAGGAAATAATAACGGAAGCGTAATGAATCATCAAGCAAGCGGATTTAACACTTCTGGTCCAATCTGGAAAGAATTTATGGAATTTGCACATAAAAAAGTAGAAGCAAGGGGTTTTGTCCAGCCAGAAGGCATCAAAATTGTTCCTGTATCACGATTTTCAGGGAAACTACCTCTGCCAGACACAGATGAAAAATTGATTATTAGAGAGAAATTTAAAAGCGAATTTGTACCAACAGAAATAGATGGTGCTCTTAGAATTATAGAAATAGACAAAGTTTCTAATAAGTTGCCAACTGACCACACTCCTATTGAAGCCATTGAAAAAAAAGCTGTTCTTAATTTTCATAGTTATTATCCTGAAAATGAAGACTGGGAAAGGCCTGTTCAAGAATGGATTAATGAAAATGGTAGAGAGTTTGTGGTCAAATTTGGAGTAGAAAGCTTTATATCTAGTGCACCAACAGAAAAAGACGACATACACACAAAGGAAAAAGCTGATCAGCGTCCAGAGATAATTATTGAAAACCCAAGAAATTATGGCATCATTACACCTCCGTCAATTGATGTAGTTCCAAATATTAAAGCCATAAATGGTATACAAAAAGTGGAATTTTATTTTGATAATGAACTAGTAGATGAGGTTTATAGATACCCATACAAGAGCACTATAAAAGTCTCCCCTAGTCTTAAAAAAGGCTCTACGCATTTAATTAAAGCAATTGCCGTAGACAAGCTATACTACTCATCTGCATCAAGTATAGAAGTCAAAATAGGCAAAGATGACACACCTCCAAATTTAAGTATTGTATATCCTAAAGAAGGAGATACTGTTGAGCGTGGATCAGTTATTAGTATCAAAGCTGACGCATTTGATGAAAGAGGATCTATCAAAAGAGTTGATTTTTATATAAATGGACAAAGAATTGGCGCAAAAACAGAAGCACCTTTTTATACAAACCATAAAATAGGAAATGACTCAAGATACACACTCAAAATTGAGGCAGTTGATAACCAAGGCAACATGAGTGAGAAAAAAGTTACATTTAAGACAAGATCTACTATTAATAGAAATAATTTTTCATTTTTAGCACCTACAAATAATCAAAAAGTAGTAAAAAATGAAAATGTAACTATAAAAATTCAAGTATCAGATGAAATGAAAAAAGATTTTGAAGGACTTGATATATACCTCACAAAAGACAATGGCAAAAAGGTTATTTTGGCTGATTTTACAGAATCAGACATCGGTGATTCTGGTATTTTTTCAGCGAGCTTTAATCAGGGTGAGTATTCCTCAGAGATTTTTGCAAAAGTGCATTATGCAGGAAAAAGCTTTAATTCAGAGAAAATAAGTGTCTTTACTCAAAACTAAAAACTTGAGATAATTGAGATGCTAATATTTTTCTATAAAATATGCTAGATATACACACAAAAAACCTCACACTCTCTTCAAGCCAAGAAGGGATTATTAAGTCAAAGCTTGAAAAGCTTTTTCATCTTGCAAAAAGACTAAATGACGAGTCTACAAAGATGAAAGTGGAGATCGATTACGACAAAATTCAAGAAAAACACAAAAGAATTTTCACAACTGTCACGATCTTTGCCCCAAAAAAAAGTATGAGGGCTGAAACACACGCTTCAAGCGTAGAGAATTCAATTGATGAGTGTGAAAAAAAACTAAGGGTACAAGTAGAAAAATTTAAAACAAAAGTCTAATCAAAAAATCATAGAAAATTGATGCTTTAGTGTCTTAAAAATCTTTCTTAAACCCTTTAAAAAAACAAAAACAAAATACCAAAACTTATTGACTGCAAATTCGGCTTCGGGGGCATATGATTTTTCATGGCCTCCGAATTTTTTTTTGAATTGAGTCACATTTTTCCATGGATGATCTAGCTGATCAGATGGAGCTATCCCAAAAAAATCATAATATCTCTTGCCTTGTTTTTTGGCTTTTAAGATTGCCTCATACTGAAGCAATGTTGGAGCTTGCAGCTCTCTTTTGTGGTTAGATGAAGCTCCATAAAGATAAATACAAGTATCATCATCATTTACAAAAATACAACTAGACAATAAATCACCTTCATGTATTGCATTTATCATGAATATTTGACCACCTAGGTATTTTAATAAATTTTGATAATATTCTTTTTTGTGTCCAAAAAAACCATTTCTTGACGTGGTTTCTTCTAAGATCTGATAAAAACCATCGACATCACTGACTTCTTTTATTTCTATATCTGACTTTTGAGCTTTTCTTAGATGCCTCCTGCCTGATTGGCTCATATCTGCAAGCAATTCTTGTTCTGTCTTGGACAAATCAAGTATAAGTGTCAACTCTGGAAAATGATGAACCGTCGATTTATAAGCCTTTTTTGAGATAAAATCAGGCAAAACTTCATCATCCCAAGCTATTCTTATAAAAACCGCTTTTTCTTCTTTGGCATTTTCTATGATTTTGTGCCATTTTTTTTCATCAAACAAGGCTCTTTGAATCTCAAAAAAACACTTACCAAAAAAAAGTGGCTTTTTGATTATCAATATATCGTCTACAAAAAAAGTCTCAAAACCTCTTTTTTTCTGAAATAAAGCCCAATTTTCAGATTGATAAAACATAATTGCATATTGCCATAAAGGGTTAAAAATTGCTATAATAAAGTGAGATTATAAAAAATAAAAATGAAAATTCACTTTCTTGGTGCTGCACGTAGTGTGACAGGATCAAAACACTTAATAGAAGCAAATGGCAAAAGAATACTTTTAGATTGTGGTCTTTTTCAGGGTAAAAGAAAGGAAAGTTTTGAAAAAAATTCAAACCTACCACTAAACCCAGAAAAATTAGACGCTGTGGTACTTTCTCATGCTCATATTGATCATTCCGGTGCACTCCCTATGTTAATCAAAAATGGCTTCAGGGGTCACATATACTGCTCAAAAGCCACTCAAGATATTACCGCTGTTATGTTGATTGATTCAGCACATATCCAAGAACACGATGCAATGTATTTTCAAAATAAATTACACAAGACAGCTATTCATCCTATTGAGCCACTATACACAGAAGACGATGCAATTAAAACAGCCAGTCACATAAGAGGCATGGATCTACATAGAGAATTTGAAGTTACTAAGGGTATTTTTGTGAAGTTTTATGATGCAGGACATGTACTTGGTTCAACGATAGTGCAGATAAGGATAAAAGAAGGCGAGAAAGAGACAAAAGTAGTCTTTACAGGAGATTTGGGCAGAAAACACCGCAATATCCTGAAAGACCCAGAACACATTAGGGAGGCTGACGTATTACTCACAGAGAGCACTTACGGTACGAGAATCCATCCAAAAAACTCTGAAAATAGAATAAAAATAAAAGAAATAGTCTTAAAAAGCATTAAAAAGGGGGGCAAGCTAATTATCCCCTCATTTGCTTTAGAGAGAACTCAGGAGGTCATATTTGATTTAAACGTACTCAAAAGCAACAAAGAAATTCCAAATATTCCAGTATATATAGATAGTCCACTAGCAAATAAGGTTACAGAAATCTTTGAGCGTCACAAGGAGTGTTTTGACGAAGAAACTAAGGAGTTGTTTCTTGAAAATGGCTTAAATCCATTTGATAATGTTCGTTTTACACATTCTGTTGAAGAATCAAAAAAACTCAATGAAATCCAAGAACCTTGCATAATTATTTCTGCAAGTGGCATGTGTGAAGCAGGCAGGATACGTCACCACCTAGCTAATAACATTGAAGATGCAAAAAACACTATTTTGATAGTAGGATATCAAGCCATAGACACGCTAGGCAGAAGAATTGTAGAAAAGAGAAAACATATCAAGATATTTGACCATGAATACATCAGAAATGCTGAAGTAGAAATAATAAATGGATTCTCAGGGCACGCTGATAAAAACGACTTGCTAAGTTTTGCAAACGATATACAAGGACTCAAAAAAGTATTTGTGGTGCATGGCGAAGAAGAATCAAGCCTAAATTTTG
>JAOARU010000047.1 GCA_025210675.1 Candidatus Altimarinota bacterium
AATCCACAGTGACCACAATGAAGTCTAAATATACAAGTCTTATTAGTGAGACTCTGAATAGAAATATCACTTATTTTAACCTTTTTTTTACACTGTGGACAGTGCACTGTTGATAGGATTTTTTCCAAAAAAATGTGAATATGATTAGAATCCATTTTTATACTTATATCTCCACCCTAATTCTCTCATATACAAAAAAAATAGACAAGCATTTACTTATCTATTTTTAAACCTAGCCCATTTTAAATTATACAGCCACTTTTTCTCTTGCTGCTTGTTTTTCTTTTTCCTCAATCATACTCTTAACCCTCATAACAGAAACCAATGAATCTCTTGCCATCTCTTCAAGCTTAATAGTAATAAAGCGTAATGTGTCTTTAAGATCAGGGATTCTCTTGTATTCAAGAGCATTTACTCTACGACGTGTTGTTTCAATTTCTTCAGCCATGGCTTCAGCTTTTTTTTCAACCTCAGAAAGCCTGAGTAAAAGCGGAAACACCTTTTGAAGCTTATCCAATGCAATATCAAGCTCACCAGAAGTAAAACTTGGTGAATAAGTCTTAACATTACCTGAAAACTCACCCTTAAACTCAGGAACACGCACACTCATTATGTTTTTTGTCTCTACTTCAAGATCAATACTAGCAGTAGTAAGCATTAATGCACTTTCTATTTCTTTTGAAGACATTGAAGAACTAGCTGATAAAAAATGTGAAAATACATCACCGACCTCTTTTTCAACCTCTCTTCTAAGATCTCTTGCTTCTTTGATGATTTCCATGAATTTTTTCATTAGACCATCACGCTTATCTTTAAGTAATTTATGACCCCTCTTAGCAGTCTTAATCTGCTTTTTGAGATTCAAGAGGTTCATACGTGTAGGATTGATCTTTAATATAGCCATCTTAATTTCTAAAAATTAGTCTAAATTATTTTAATTACTTTCACAGAAAAAACAAGTCTATTTTTTAATATCTTTATATTTAAAGCACGCCAAAACTGGAGCCACTAGTGAGATTTGAACTCACGACCTACGCCTCTTGTCAAATGGTCGGCGATATACTCAAATGACAATATTATCTTTATTGATAAACTAAAAAACTAAATACTATTTTACAATCACGCCGCCATATCAAAACTGGAGCCACTAGTGAGATTTGAACTCACGACCTACGCCTTACCATGGCGGCGCTCTACCCCTGAGCTATAGTGGCAAACCACCAAAATTATATATAAAATTTGACTAAAAGCAATAAATCTTTATCATTTAAGAAATATTTACCAATATGTTAGCAAAAGTCTATTCGATGACAACCATCGGGCTAAACCCTCAAATTATTGAAGTAGAAGTTGATCTATCAAACGGACTACCATCATTTACCATAGTTGGACTAGGAGACACAGCTGTTCAAGAATCAAGAGAACGCATCAGAAGCGCATTAAAAAATTCCTCCATGGAATTTCCAATGAAAAAAATCACCGCCAACCTCGCCCCAGCAGACATCAAAAAAACAGGCCCGAGCTTTGATTTACCAATGGCAGTTGGTATCCTACTTGCCTCAAGTCAAATTAAGCGCCAAGACTTTTCAAAAACTATATTCATAGGAGAACTAGCCCTAGAAGGCAAACTCAGACACACAAACGGCATACTTCCTATTGTTAGCTATGCCCAAGAAAAAGGCTTCAAAGAAATATATTTACCGATACAAGACACAAAAGAAGCTTCTTTAATTGAAAAAATTGACGTATACGGAATCACAGAACTAAAAGACCTAATAAATCACTTAAATAAAGACAAAGCAATAGAAAAAGCAAAAAAGATCAGCTTTGAAGAAATTTTAAAAAATGAATCATACAAAGAGGATTTTTGCTTTATAAAAGGTCAAGAACACGCCAAGAGAGCACTAGAAATAACAGCTGCAGGTGCCCACAATATCCTCCTAAATGGCGCACCAGGAGCAGGAAAAACCCTTATGGCAAAAGCATTTCGAACAATCCTGCCACCACTTTCCAAAGATGAAGCATTTGAAGTAAGCAAAGTATTTTCAGTAGCAAACCTACTACCAGAAAACACACCACTAATCACAGAGAGACCATTTCGTACTGCTCATCATACAGCCAGCGATGTATCTATTGTAGGAGGAGGCAAAAATCCCCGTCCAGGAGAAATCTCCCTAGCACATAAAGGCGTATTATTTCTTGATGAACTAGCAGAATTCCCATCAAATGTACTAGAAGTACTCCGTCAGCCACTTGAAGACCGAGCAATCACTATATCAAGAGCACAAGGCTCTTGCACTTTTCCTGCTGATTTTACATTAATTGGCGCCATGAACCCTTGTCCTTGTGGATACTACGGAATCACAGAATCAAACAAAGAATGTACATGCACACCAGGTCAAATCACCAAATACAAGAAAAAAATCTCAGGCCCACTCTTAGACAGAATAGATCTATTTGTAGACATATCTCCAATCAAATTTGAAAAACTAACCCAAAAAGAATCAGCCGAAAAATCATCAGATATCAGGCAAAGAATCATTAGAGCCAGAAAAAATCAGGCTAAAAGATTTACAAATGAAGATATACTTACAAACTCTGAAATGAATTCTAATCAAGTCGAAAAATACTGCAAAATACAGAAAGACGCCGAAAACCTACTCCGCCAAGCAATGCGTCAATATGCTCTTTCTGCTAGAGCATTTCATAGGATTCTAAAAATCTCCAGAACCATAGCAGATTTAGAAAATGACCCAGAAATCAAAACTATCTATATAGCAGAAGCCCTACAATTTAGACCACAAATAAAAGAATAAATTACTCATTCACACCTTCTATCACTCTACAAAAACCTGATAAATTACTAATAGAAATTAAATTTATCAAGACCCAATAATCAATAAAGTAAGGCTTAGCTATACAAGAAACATTAAGCCTACACTAAGTATTAGCTAAAAATTGTCAAATCATTAATAATCAACTATTATCTGGGTAATAACTTACTCAAAAAATGTCTTATATTAAAACTCGTCAGCAACTAGAACAAGAAGAAGCAAACAGACTTGCTCCTTATGCCTCTAAAAACATCAACTCAAAAGGTAGAGATTACCCAGAATCAAAAGATGAGTTTCGTTTAGATTTTCAAAGAGACAGAGATCGCATTCTCCACTCCAAGGCTTTTAGGAGACTCAAAGGTAAGACACAGGTCTTTGTATCTCATTTTGGAGATCATTTTCGCTCAAGACTGACACACAGCCTAGAAGTTGCCCAAATATCACGCTCTCTCGCCAGAGGACTCAACGTAAATGAAGACCTAGCAGAATGTATCGCCCTAGCTCACGATCTTGGACATACACCCTTTGGACATGCAGGCGAAGAGGCTATGAACGAACTTCTCCATAGACATGGCATGGAATTTGAACATAATGCCCAATCACGCCGCATTGTTGAAATTTTAGAAAAAAAATCATCTCTCCATGACGGACTAAATCTCACATACGAAGTCAGGGAAGGACTATGGAAACATCGTACAATTTACGACCGCCAAAACCACAACCTCACAGAGCAAGCCTTTCTTGAGGCTCAAATTGTCGATCTAGCTGATGAAATAGCCTTTCAAAATCATGATATAGATGACGGACTCAGAAGCAAGCTCATAGATATCAATGAAATGAATAAACTTGAGCTATGGAAAATGGCAAAATCAAGAGCAGATCACAACAAAAACGAGCAATATGAAATTAATCAAACTATTTCCAACTTAATTAAGATAATGATCGAAGATGTGATCCAAAAAACAGCCAAAGAACTCAAATCGCTCTCCCCTACTTCAGCTGATGATATTCGCAATGCTCACACAAAATGCGTATCATTTTCTGATGAAATAGCAGAGCACAATCACCACTTGAGGCATTTTTTAATGAATAGATTTTACAAAAACCCATTAGTAAAAGGTCAATGTGATCAAGGCAAATCCACCATCAAAAAATTATTTTTTCATTATTATTCAAATCCAGAAACCCTACCAAAACACTATCAAAATCCAGACCAAGATATAATCATCAATATCAAGGATTTTATAGCTGGAATGACAGACAACTTTGCCCTAAATACACTAAACCAAATCGAAAATGAAATCTGAAGCCATAAGCATAAAAGGACAGCAATTAGCCCGAAAATTAGGTTTTCCAACCATTAATTTAAAAACCGACACAGACCCTGAAGAAGGAGTATTTCAAGGACAATTAATAATCAACAAAAGAACATACGATGGAGCTATTTTTATCGGAAAATCAACCACATTCAACATTGATCAAAAAAAAGTAGAAATCCATTTATTTGATTTTGACCAAGAAGTTCCAGAAGACACAAAATGCACCCTAGTCATCAAGAAAAAAATCAGAGAACCACAAAAATTTAACTCAGTAAACGAATTAAAAAAACAGATTGCAAAAGACTTACAAACAATCAAAAAAATGCTAAAATAAAATAAAAATTGACTAGCCATGATAAACATACTCAGAAAAATAATACCTCAAACATCACTAATTAGGACATTTTATTCTCATACAAAAGCCATATTAGCCAATGCTATGTATGGTTTTCCTGCAAAAGATTTGACCATAATCGGAGTCACAGGAACAGACGGCAAAACTACAACCACTGAGATGATTTATCATATTTTAGAAAAATCAGGTCGTCCAGTTGCCAAAATCTCATCAGCCAGTTTTTCTATGAAAAACAGCACCTGGGAAAACAAAACAAAAAGAACCACAGTCTCACCATTTAAGATGCAAAAATTCCTCAAACAATGCATCAAAGAAGATATTGGAACAGTGGTTTTAGAAGTATCATCACATGCCATTCACCAAAAACGCATATTTGGTATCAAGTTCGACATAGCAGTGCTGACCAATATATCCCATGAGCATCTCGATTACCACAAAACCATCGACAATCTTAGAGACACAAAAAAACTCCTCTTTACAAAATATCTCGAAAAAGACGGCGTAGCTATCCTAAATCAAGACGACGAAGTAACAGAACTCTGGAAAAAAGACATACAAGGAGAAGTGATTACTTATGGATTTTCAGATAAATCCCAAAATAAAATAACACATTTCAAAGATACAAAAGAAGGCATTTCATTTAACCTCAAAGACACAAAGTTCACAGCCAATGTTTTTGGCAAATTCAACACAGAAAATGCAACAGCAGCTATTTTAACAGCTCTTGCAATAGGACACAAAGACTCAGAAATCAAAAAAAATCTCAAAGACTTTACTGGCATAAAAGGCAGATTGGAGAATCTTGATTTTGGACAAGATTTTGAAGTGTTTGTAGACTTTGCCATCACTCCAAAAGCCCTAAAAAGTGTGCTATCATACCTCAAAGAAAGAACTCCCGGCAGAGTCATACTTGTATTTGGGGCAACAGGTAGTCACGACCAAGAAAAACGTCGTCCAATGGCACATATCGCCAGAGATTATGCCGATATAATCGTCATCACAGATGATGAGACATACAACGAAAACGGCGATGATATACGCAAAGAACTTCGTGAAGCCATATTTGAAAACCAAGAAATAAACCACCGAGAATCAGATACTTTTTTTGAAATAGCTGACCGCAAAATAGCCATAGAGCAAGCCATAATGATGGCAAAAACAGGCGACAGCATAATAATCTCAGGCATGGGCTCACTAGAATCAAGAAACATGCAAGGCAAAGAAATCCCATGGAGCGATCAACAAATCATTGCGGATTGTTTTACAAATATGATTAACTTTAAACTCAAACAATTAAAATCTCAAAAACAATGAAATTCTGGAAAATGCAAGGCATAGGCAATGACTTCATTGTCATTGACAACATGAACGGCGAAATTAACAATATTCAAAAAAATGCAAAATTTCTCTGTGATCGTAATTTTGGAATTGGTGCAGATCAAATACTAATAGCAGAAAAAAGCGACAAAGCTGATTATTTCATGCGCATATTTAATGCCGATGGCTCAGAAGTAGAAATGTGCGGCAATGGCATCAGAGCCATAACTATTTTTACAAAAGAACAAGGCATTTGCCCTAAAGATGAACATAGAGTCGACACCCTAGCAGGAATCAAAACAACAAAAATCATCGGAAATCTAGTCAAGGTAAATATGGGAAAAGCCATATTCAATGGATTAAGCGACTTCCCTGACAATTTTATTCAAGATGAGATTAAAGGATGCCTAGCAACATGCGTTAGCGTCGGCAATCCTCACTGCGTCATAAAAACAGACTCAGTCGATGAAATAGAGCTTCACAAAATAGGACCTCATTTTGAAAATCATAGATTTTTTCCAAATCGCATCAATACAGAATTTGTAGAAATAATATCACCCCAAGAACTAAAAATGCGAGTTTGGGAAAGAGGAAGCGGAGAAACACTCGCATGCGGAACAGGAGCTACGGCCTCTTGCATAGCAATGATAAAAAATGGCTTTTCACCAGCAAAAAAAGATATTAAAATTCACTTAAAAGGAGGCACGCTTATTATTAACTGGGACACAGACACCAATACAGCCTACATGAGCGGCGAAGCCAAAAAAGTCTTTAAAGGCGAAATAAAACTACACAATGCTAAATAACTATCAATCTATCACCCCTTTTCAAAAACACATACTTTGTACGGAACTTTCTTTTGTCTCAAAATATGGAAAAACTAAGAAAGCCTTTTTTCGCAGGTTCTTTTTATCCTGAAGAAAAAGAAGACCTCGAATTATTCACAGACTCACTCCTATTAAAAAGCCCATATATAGGCGAAAAAGGAGTAAAAGGCGTCATAGTACCACACGCAGGGTATAGATACTCAGGCGATATATCAGCACTCGCATTTCGTCAACTTGAAAAATATCAAGAAAAACTAATGCGCATCTTTATAATAGCCCCATGCCACAAAGAAGACATAGAAGTATCAATACCAGACTATACCCACTACAATACACCACTAGGCAACATAGAAATAGACCAAGAAATAATCCAAGAATTACCATTTGAAAAACGCACATCACCACATGAAAAAGAACATGCAGTAGAAGTCCAAATCCCTTTTCTGCAAAAAATTATTAAAGACTTCAAGATCATTCCAATACTAGTAAACACAAAAAATACAAACTACGTGACATCAATACTAAAAAAATACTACAAACAAGATGATATATTATTTGTATTTTCAGCTGATCTATCACACTTTTTAGAAGAACAAGAAGCACGCCAAATAGACAAAAACAGTATCGAAATAATATGTGGACAAAACCTAAAAAAGAGTGATAGAATAGTCTCCTGCGGAGAGAGTGTCATAAAAATAGCACTAGAACTAGCAAACAAGATAAAATTTATCAGCTACACTAATTCAAGCGAAAAAGGCGGAGCAAAAGATTCAGTAGTCGGCTATGCCTCTTTCTTACTCTTTTAACAAAATAAACTTATAATTGTAAACTAATGATCCAAGCTCGAGAAAAAAACTTCCTCCTCAGCCTGGCAAGAAAATCGATAGAGAGCCATCTTAACTCTCAAAAAATCGAGAAACCAAATGTACCCGATGCCCTCAAAGAAAAAAAGGCCACATTTGTTAGCATTAGCAAAAATCAGCAACTAAGAGGCTGCATAGGACGCATACACCCACTCAAACCACTATATGTTGATATAATCGAAAATGCTATCAACGCTGGCTTTAAAGACCCTAGATTCAAACCACTCTCAAAAAGAGAGCTAAACGACATCAAAATATCCATCTCCATACTATCAAACACAATACCCATAGCATACGCTCATGCAAAAGATTTAATAGAACAATTATCACCAGGATACGGCTTTACTGTAAGCAAAAATGGATACAGAGCAGTATACCTACCAGAAGTCTGGGGCAACTTTAATTCAAAAGAAGAATTCATCTCATCACTCTGCTCAAAAGCAGGACTCGAAAGGGGCATTTGGAGATTTGGTGAACTAGAAGTTAGAAAATTCTCAGTCAATACATTTAGTGAAAATTAAACCCCGCCAGAATCAATATAAAAATTCTCAGCTTCTCAACAGGAACAGCAAGCAAATAAGCAAAAATACCAACATCAAAAACCACGCTAAAAGCAATAATTGAAATCAATATAAAAGGTCCATTTTCCTTATACACTTCCCAATAAGAACGTAATTTTTGAGGAATAAAAAAATCCAAAACACCAGCACCATCAAGCGGATAAATAGGAATCAAATTAAAAATCATTAAAAGAGAATTTACAAAAATAAAACTCTTTAAAACATTAAATAAAAACGAGTTATAAAAACCAGCCTCAAAAAACAAATTAAACACAAAAGCACTCAACAAAGCCAATAAAAAATTTGCAAAAGGACCAGCAAAAGACACAAGAGCAAGAGAAAGAGGCCTAGAACGCAAATTATTTGGATTTACAGGCACAGGCTTCGCCCAGCCAAAATGAAAAACTAAAATCGCCAAAAGTCCCACTATATCAATATGCTTAACCGGATTAATGGTCATACGCCCCTCATACTTTGCAGTATTATCACCAAACAAATAAGCCACATAAGCATGAAAAAACTCATGAAAACTAATAGAGATTAAAAAAACTCCCAAAAATACAAAAAAATTTAAAAAATCCATTGACTAAATGCTTGAAATAATAGAAAATCTCAAAGGTCAGAATAATCTTATAAATTAAAAATGTCAAAAGTTTGTACAATTTGCGGCAAAAAGCCATCAACAGGACATAATGTTAGTCACTCTGTAAGAAGAACAAAAAGAACATTTAAGCCAAATCTTGTAGTAAAAAGACTATGGGATGTAACAAGAAATGCTTTTTTTAAGACAAGAATTTGCACTAAATGCCTACGCACATTAAAAAAGCAAGAAGTTTAATTTGCTTTTTACAAGTAAAAATATAAAATAAGTGCATTAAATGCACTTTTTTTATGCAAACAAAATAATTCGCAAGCCAATAAAAACGTAATACAATGTGGAGAGATGGCAGAGTGGTCGATTGCGCACGCTTGGAAAGCGTGTGTGGCGAAAGTCACCGCGGGTTCGAATCCCGCTCTCTCCGCCATTTTTTATTAATATATTTTATATTAATAAAAAATAATGAAAGAGTAGGCTTATGAGAACCCGCAGGGTTCGACATTCGAGAATAGCGAGCATCGCCGAAAAAAAGCGGAGCTTTTTTGAGATGATCGAGCGACGCAGAATTATTTTTGCCTCAGTGGTTTTATATTTGTCAAAAAGGGCAGATTGATTGCTCTGTGTCTTGCAAAAGCCTCCCGCTCTCTCCGCCATTTAAATGTGCGTGAGGAGTGGAGATAAGAACCCAAAGGTTCGACATCAAGGAGTTCGAGAGAAGTCGACGCATTTATGCGGAGATTTCCGAGAACGACGAAGATGATTTGCTGAACTCAGTCAAAGTGTGGCTTGTTTGAGTGCTATGGAGATTTTTATACATAGATCAGCAAGCCTCCCGCTCTCTCGCTCCATCTCTCAGCGAGGATTGTGACCGGAGACGAAACAATCGAACGGAGTGAGAGTGCGGAGTCGTAGGGATATTTCTTTAAGAAAAATGAAGGATCGAAGAGAGAGAAGTTTTCAAAGAAATTTATCAATCCCCTAAGTTATCTCTCAGCGAGGATTGTGACCGGAGACGAAGCAATCGAACGGAGTGAGAG
>JAOARU010000048.1 GCA_025210675.1 Candidatus Altimarinota bacterium
CCTACTCCAAACAGTGTCCACAAAACCCTGCCTCACTGCCTCATTCAGACGTGTACCTCCTTTAAAGTACACTTACTTCATCTCGGCAGCTTGCTCCTAGAAATACTTGTTTCTAATACCAAATTCCTACTCCAAACAGTGTCCACAAAACCCTGCCTCACTGCCTCATTCAGACGTGTACCTCCTTTAAAGTACACTTACTTCATCTCGGCAGCTTGCTCCTAGAAATACTTGTTTCTAATACTAAATTCCTATTTAAGCCACTTTTAAAAAGTAGCTAATTCTATTAAATGTAGTTATTTTTTTTGGGGGCAAACCCCCTCATTATCCATTCAAAAGAATAACGAGCCTCCCCCTAAAACATAATTCATTTCTGTATCCACGTTTTTGCTTCAATCTATCAATTCTTCTTAAAGTCAATAAAGGCTCTTTGGGGAAATGTCCTCTGCGTAACCTTTTCAAATCTGATTTTAATAATCTGTCCTAGTTTTCTGTAATTATTCGGATAAAGCTCAATAACCCGTATTTTATCACGCTTAAACGCTTCTATTTTCTTGCGCATGCTGTAGTTGTAGTTTTTGTTGCCAAGCATACCAAAATACTCAATATATACATCGTAGTCGCTAAGGTAAAAATCAGGATAAACCACTCTTCCTGTGCTTAATCTACATGCTTTTTCATATTGGTAATTTATTTTTTGAGACGCAAGAAAATCAGCTATTTCTTTCTCCATTCTACTTTTAACCTCTTCACCTTTTGTTGTGATATAGATTTGTTTTTTAGTCTTTTTCTGGATTTCTTGAATTTCTACCGAAGAAGCTTTTTCCTTGATTTTGTTTGTTGAGGGTTTTTTTAAGAAACTATTTTTGAGGTAGTTTACTAACTTTTTAAAAAAACTTTTTTTGCTCATTTTTTGTTTATTTTTTCTATATTATTATACCATAATTATTTATTTATATCAAATAATCCTATTTAACCCACTCTCACAAGCCATTGACTTTTTATCTCTGTAAATATATTATTCTCTTCTTTTTGGCACAGGGATTTTATCACCAGCTAATAAAAAGCAAAGCTTAACGGTTTTTTATGTCCAGATTAGCACTCATTAATGAGGTAGAAGAGGGCTCAGGAACAACTCGGCAGAAAACCGAAGCTTGACTTTTTATTCTAGCAAGTGATCCAATGTAATTGCCAAAAAAAAGAAAAAATGTATGTAACCTAAGCCCATGAAAGTATTTGCCTACATTAGGAAATCAACCGATGACAAGCGTTTGCAGACGCATTCTTTGGCATACCAAAGAGAGGAGATACTCAGAGCATTTAAAGGGGAATACGACAAAATAGATTTCTTTGAAGCCTCAGAAAGTGCAGCCAAAACAGGTCGCAAAAGCTTCTCTGAGCTCCTAAGAATCATCGAACACGAGATTAAGCAGGGAGAACAAGTAATCCTCTTAGCACACGCCGTAGACCGCCTCACACGCAATCTCTTTGACCTAGCAAAACTCGAAGAACTCAGACAGCAAGGACTCAAGATCCGCACCTGTGGGAGCGATTTTGAGGGTGATAGCGCACTTCTGAACCTATCTATCCAAGCAATCTTTGCCACTGACTTTGTAGGCAAACTCAAAAGCAAAATGAACTCAGCCTATGAACAAGGCGCCAGAGAGGGCAAAAGTTTCTTTGGTGTACCACTTGGTTACCAAGCAGGCGAGATCAAAGGCATAAGAAAACCACACCCAGAGAAATCAAAAGCCATAAAACGCATATTTAAAGAATTTGTTGCCTCAGATCAAGGCACTTCAGAATTTACCCCAAAAGCCAAAGAAATAGGCAAAATCTACGGAGTCAGAATCATGAACCCAACTTCACTCTCATATATCCTCAGAAATAGCTTTTATATGGGCGTAATCCAATACAACGGCGTAGAATATCAAGGCGCACACAAGCCAATAATCAGCCAAGATCTCTTTCTAAAAGTCCAAGAAAAACTCGACGGCAAACGTCATTTTAAGGTAGTTAGGCACAATTTTTTATTCCGCAGAAAAATCAAATGCTCTTGCGGCAGAATAATGACCGGAGAGACCCAAAAAGGCTTTGTGTATTACCGTTGTCACAATAAAAAATGCACCCAAAAACCACTTAAAGAAAGACTCATCAATAAATATATCGAAGATTTTTTACAGCAAAATCAGCTCTCACCAGAAACAGTCCACGCAATCCTTCAAAAAATCAAAGAAGGCAAAAAAGAAATCATCAAAAATATCCAATACACCAGAAAAGGTCTCACTCAAAGACTCAACAAAAGCGAACAACGCCTCGACAAGCTCAACGACATGTATTTAGACATGGAATACAACAAGGAAGAATACCAAGCACTCAAAATGAGACTCTTAAAAGAGCAAAAATCAATCAAGGAGGAAATCCAAAGATCAAATAGTGAATGGTTCATAAACGTAATCGACACAGCAGAGAAAATGTTCGAACTCATCAAAAACCGCTTACTCTCTTGGAAAACGGCAGATATAGAAAAAAAGCGCTGGATTCTTGATTTACTAGGTTCGAACTTTTTTATCAACTCCGAAAAACGGCTTCAGATAGAGATTTCTCCACTCTTCATAACCTTGATTTCTAGCCAAAAAACAGTTTGGCTCCTCGGACTGGATTCGAACCAGTGACCTAACGGTTAACAGCCGTTTGCTCTACCGCTGAGCTACCGAGGAGCGTTTTTGTAAGATTATGATTTCTCGACCTACTTTTTGCTCTTTGCGTCTAAACAAAAGGCTTTTTCTAGGACGATTCGTCAAACTCACCGTCCTATTTTCCCAAAATTTTTCAATAATTTCAAGTACTTTTTTCAAAAAAATTTCACCTTTTTGAGTTTGCCAAAAAGGTAGCGCTATAACCGCTCGATCGCCTTTGATCTTTGTGTGCATATTGCGTAAAAATCCATAAATCACATCCTCTGTATCACTAAGCGCTTTTTCCAAATCTTTTTCATTTAAACTCCTTTTAAAAATTGGTCCAAGATAAGCCTCACAACAAATTGCCTCAGATTCAAGCTCTTTTTTAAAAGCATCTCGGGCATCCTGTTTGAAAATTTTGCGTTCCTTTTTTCCAAAAAAATACTCCAAGTTTTTACGACTCATCTCCAAAACTTTTTCTGAAATATCACTACCCAAAGCCCTTAATCCTAAATTTTCACCCTCAATTAACACTGTACCCGTCCCGCAAAACGGATCATAGATACTTTTTGGTAAAATGCCATTTTCTCGGGTAAAATTCAACATCATCAATGCTAATTTTGGCGGTAACATACCCACCTCCATATCTCTAAACGGCTTTTTATAGTCTCTTTCACTAAATTTATCAATATTTTGAGCGGCAATAGTATGAAAAATTGTAAATTTTTCACCTTTTTTTAGAATCATGATCTCAAACCCCTTACTTAAAAGCTTTTCTTTATGAAGTGTGCCTGCATCAAGATTTTGAAAATTGCGATTAGCAAACCTAATAGAAATACTACCTTTAAGTAGTTTTTTGACTTCGTTTAGCACTTTTCTGTTGTCTCTAAAGCCACAAAAAGACGTAATTCCAAAATTTAATTTACCTTCTTTGTGATTTTTAATCAAAAACTCAGCAATAGCTTGACTTAGCTCTTTTATGCTTATTTCTTCTATCATTTCCGCAATCCTAATTGTGCCTCCAAGTTGCTCAATCAATTTTTGAGCATTGGAAATTTCCCCTTCATACAAAAAAAATGATTGCGAAAATGATGAAATTTCTTGAAAATGAGGCAGAACATACGAAATTTCTGTTTTTGATAAATGTGGATTTATACCAAATTGAAAAATATATTTCATAAAAACAATACATCTAAATGGCTTTTTTATCTCAGTTTAAATTTAGCTTTTATAAGTGGTTTTAGTGGGGGAGTTTTTGCGCTTTCTTATTATCAATACTTAAATCGAGATGATATACAGATTGTGCCACAAAATCATGACAAAATTCCACTAATTCATTTTGAAAAAATAGAAAACGGGACAATGTACGGCAAAACTGGCGAAAAAGAAATTAGATTTATAATAGGCAAGGAGAGCATTTTTACATCTCATGGTGGGAATTTTGATTTTTCGGTGGCTGAGATTTTGCCAATGCTAAAGACCCTTCCAGCTCCTGATGGTTCAGAATTTGTGGCTTCAAAAAGAGGTAGTAGATATTGGGCGCTTGATGAGCCAGAGGCTTTTTTGCTCTCTGAGAAAAACAGGATTTTCTTTAAAAATGCTCAGGAAGCAGAGGATTATGGATACAAAAGAGGAGAGTGACAATTTAATAAAAATTTCAATCTTTTAAACAAAAAGGCAATGAATTTTGATTTCATATATATTTCATATTTGGCTTATTTTAGCGTTGATTTTGCATTTTGAATTGTATATCATTTTTACAGCGCTTATATTGCGTATGAAAACAAAAATCCCCTATCCATTTAAAAATATAAATTTCAACCGTACTGCATTCTTGATTCATGGAAAAAGCATGGAACCAATGCTTAGTCATGGCGACATGGTTTTTGTTAATCGTGATTTTGAGAGCCTGCATGGCAAAATGATAGCTTTTAAAACAAGCAATGAAAAAATTACTGCCAGACGATTTTTTCAAAGAGACGATCGCAGAATTGAATTAAGAGCTGAAAATTCATTTTTTCCAACAATGGTCATCAATCCTAAAAAAGAGACCCTAGAAATACTTGGAGTCATAGAGTCTACCCTAAAGGGAGTATGAGGGTGAAATTATTTTCTAAAAAAACAAAAGCCCTCACCTGAGAGCTTTTAGCAAAAAAAAACCGTAAATTAAATCAACACTATACTTCTTTGCGACGCATTATAACAGTCGCCGCAAAAAGAGATACAATCCCAAGCCCGATTTCTTTTGGACCTGTTTGGCTTGTTTTTGGTGCATTTATAGTCTTTTTTGTAGTGTATTTAACTTTATCTTGAATTGTATTAATAACTGAACCTTTGTCAGTTTTGCCTGTGTGTGTATTTACTTTAAATTGTGTTGGCTCTTTTTCGACTGCTGCTGAATGTAAATTTTCCATATTCTCAAATGGATTCACAAACCCTGAATTTGTTGTTGTTTGAATAGGTTTCAAATCTGTAATATTTGTAGCTTCAGGATTTTTTCCAGTTGTTACCGGAGTGAGTGGTTTTAGCTGAATAGGCTTAGCGGTATTTGTATTTTCTGCTGCTGAATTATGAGTATTGTCAGTCAACGGTATTAGATTGAGTGTTTCTGATGTAGAATTAAAATCCAGTTTTTCTTTTGGTTTTTCAGTTTCAACAGCGCTTGTAGATGCTTTTTCTGATTTTAACTCAAGTGGCATGAATTCATTTGAATTAAAATTAATTTCTTCAGATTCCACATTAAAATTCTTAGCTGAAAATCCACCTATTTTCTCTTTTTCTTCTTTTGGCATCAGTGCATCTTGAATAGATGCCTTCATACTTGATCCATCACCATCAAATACAAATGGCGCAATTCCAGCCCCCAAAAAAGCAAGTCCCAAAACTGCTAAAAATATAGCCAATCCTTTGCGGGGGACATTATGATGAGACAGATCTATATCATGTTCATCATGCAAGATGCCTTTTATTTTTTGATGTGCTTGCTCTGTTTGATGCTCTAGTACGGTTTTCCAATTATTGCTCATTTTATTAATGAAAAAGATTTTCTTAAAGTAACGAAACCCATTGCCAAACAAGCTGAAAATATCCAGACATGTTTTGCTCCTACATCATGAGTTTTTTGATCTTGAGGGTTAACCAGTTCAACTCCTCCTTTATATATAGCTTCAAGAAATGGGTGGCTTTCTGTACCTGATTGTCCGATTGTGGCAAATACCTCATCAGAAAAATCAGTCTCCTCCATTTTTGAATTGTAGGCTGTGATAGCAAAGTGATATTTTGTATTATTTTGTAAATTTTCGATTGTTGCATTGTTTGTTCTACCCAAATCTCTTCTATATACATAAACACCACTTTGAGTTGAATAATATATATAATACCCTTCTACGCTTTCATCAAAATCCCATACAAATTCAGCTTTTGAATTTCTTGATTTAATTCTAAATCCTTGCGGTCTTTGGAGATTATCTTGAAATGCATTTTCAATTATTTCCTTTTCTTCTTGAGTTGGAATTTGGTGACTATATGTACCTTCTGGGATTACTGGATCTGGTTTTGTGATTGGTGTATTAGCTCCATTCAATGTCAATTTTAAATTATTTGGTTTTTTTTCTAAGATGTTTTCTGTAAGCAATCCTGATATCATAAACACCCCTGTGTTTCCTAGTTCTGAATCTTGATAATTAAAAAACTCAACAGAGCTTTTTTTGTTTTGATCTGTCAATACTTCAAAAATCACACTAGCAATATAAATCTGATTATTATCAATAGGCGTACCGATATTTGCTCTACCGATTTGTACTATTCCCTCCTGAGCATTAATCTTGTCTCCATCAGGTGCAGCAAGCCCAAAATCAGAACCATCAGACTTGATCTCAAGAGCTTTTAATTCAGCTGGATTATATTTTAACCAGCTTGATACTGAGCTTATTTTTTTGCTTGCAGGATTATCGATAACTATATCAACAATCACTTTTTCACCTTTTTTAATGACATCTTTTTTTACAAAATAGCCATTTTCTTTATTTAAAGCTTTACAATTTTCTCTTTCTGTACAATTTTCACCAAATTGCAACTCTGTCTGATTTGCATTTGCATTCGAGATTGACATAAAAGCAAAACTCATCATTATGCCTAAAAGGATTTTTGTTTTTTTATTCATTTTATTCTGAAATTTCTGTTTCAATTTTAGCCTCAGCTTGTGCCTCAGCTTCTTTTTGTTTCTTTATTTCCTCAAGATTTGGCATTTCTTTAACACTGTTGATTATGAGAGCAGGGGACTTAGGTCTTTTAAGTAGACTCTCTGTGATTCCCCTTGAAATACCTACTATATCTGTATGTCCACCATCTCTGGCATCAAAAAAATCAATATTAATTGTTTCCCTGCTTTTTCTTCTAAATGTAACTATTGCGATAGTTATTCTTCCTGCTGGCTCTATTTCTGAAATACTTGAAAACCCAATTTTTATTAAACCATTTTCTTTGTCTATATTTTTTTCATTAGGTGCAAACAAAACTTTTTCCTCAAGATTTTTATGAATTTCAATATTTGTAGCTTCGATTAAATCAGGATTATAACTCAAAAAACTTCTCACAGAATTAAACTTAATTAAATGTTCATTTTTTATGCTCAACAAAACCTTAATTTCATCGTCTTTTTCATTTAACATCTCTAATGACATCGAGATTTTTTTCTCTTGGTTTTCTTGCCTTTGCTTTGCTATTTTTACTGCATCAAGCAATTCATTTTTTAATGAAGTTTCACTTGCTGCCCGATGACTATTGTTTGACTGAATATTTACCTCTCCTGTTTCTTTTTCACAAGCAGTCAATGTAAACATAATTAGCAATATCGAAATTATTGAGATTTTTTTCATTGATAATCAAAAATATTTGTGTTGATTTTTTTTGTATCATAAGGAGTAAATTCTGTCTCCTTCTCCTTATCTTGACCTTGTTGGTTAAATGTTTGTGCAAAAATAGTAAAATCTGTGAAGTCGATTTTTCCATCTTTGTTTAAATCCATGACATCTATCTCATCGTCTGCTGTTTTTCCATAAACACTAGAAAAAAGTGTGAAATCCAAAAAGTCGATTTTGTTATCCCCGTTGAAATCTGATTGTGCAAAAAGTCCTGCTTCATCAACTGGTGGATTATATCCTTTAAATGACTTGCTGCGTGTCTTGAGCTTAGCACCCCCAATTACCTCAAGATCTCTCTGAAAAACATAATAATCCCTATTTGGAACTTGCCCTTCTGTATAAAGAATAATACTAATATCCTCTTTGCCGATTATTGCCGACTTAACCTTCAAGGCCTTCTTTTTGTCCTGTTGAATAATCTGAAAATTCTTTCCTGATTCATCAAGTGATGAATATTTTATTGGGTGACTAAATTCAATTTTAATTTCATTTTCACTAATAGGACTTACATTTTTAATTGTTGCATCTCCCTTGAACTCTTCTTCATCAAATGTTTCAAAATTGATTTGATTATTTGTACCCTGGACATCTTTTATGCCTAGTGCTTCTGAATCAACAATCAATGTATATCTAGTATCTTCCTGCATAAAATTTGTCTCTAGGTTTACTATTCTTCCGTCTGCACTGACTTTTATTTTTCTGATAGGCAATCTTTCTGATATATTTTCATAATCCACAACTTTAAACACATTGCTCTTAATTTTTGATGTATCAAGTGGTTTTGAGAACAATATCTCCACATTACGCTCTGATGTTGCCCTTGTGTTTTTTATATATGGAAGTGGTGATCGATCTTTTGAAACAAACCCATCAGTCACATAAAACTCAAAATTTTCTTCAGAGCTATTTCCATTCACATCAGTTGCAGTAATTGGAAAAAGGTATGGTTCTGATGATGGAGCAGTTGTTTTTTCTGCTACGATATCAGTTGCAAAATACCATCTTCCCTTTGCCCCCTCTTTGACACTTGGAGTTAGTGTGATGATTTTTTGCTCCAAACTTGGCGCAGCTTCATTTTGCTTTTCTAAGTCTTTGTCAGCCGTTTCCGTACTTGAAGGTTTTTCTGAATCTTTTGGTGCAAAAATATTTAAACTTGATGATTTTTCATTATTTGTGCCTTTTACCTTGTGTGCGATATTTCCAAGATTCACTATCACGCTTTCGATTTCTGCATCACCTTCTTCAACAAATATATATAAAGTTGATCTTGTTTCACCATCATTTGGGATAGACTTTGGACTCATATAATTTTTGTCAGTATAGATAATTGGCTTATCCCCAGCAAGTGCTCCATCAGACACATGAAATTTAAAATTATCATAACTATAATAATTACCCTGTTTATCTGTTACTGTAAATTCGATTTCTCTGTGTCCAGGTGTGATAGCTCTATCAACTGTGAGTGGTTCACTTGAAAACCATACACCACCACCTTCCTCAACAGTTCTATTAAGTGAAATTGGTGGCATGCCTAGTTCCATTAAATTCGCACTAACACTCTCAATATCTTCAGGTCCATTTGGATCTTTTACTTTAATGTTCAATGTAAATGTTGAAACTCCATCATTTGCAACACCATTTCTAGGAACTGCATAGATGTCATCTTTGTCAATTGTTGGTACACCACCTGCATTTTTTTGAATCTTAACCGAAATTTTTGAGCGAGTTTCTTCTCCAGATTTATCTATCACTATTACAGGTAATTCATAAGTACCAGGTTTTACATTTGATGGAACAAGCAATCCTTTTTCTTCAAACCAGACACTATTTCCAACAACCGTACTAGCATGTGCAGTTGGTACAAATATATTCATAAAAAATGATGTCTCACAGTTTCTAGTATCATTATTTGGCTTTGCATAATCTCCTTGGCAATTCACACCTTCTTTTAGGCTGTATGAGCGAGTTTGTTTGCTATTGTTGCAACTTGACCATTCTCCTGCTTCATAATCAGAAGATGTGCACGACCTGAGATTACATGCTTCTTCATTTGGTGGTCTGACACCTGATCCCTCATCGCAATCAACACCACTTTTTAATTCTACTGAGCGTGTGCGTTTTTCGTTTGAACATTCTGACCAATTTCCAACCACATAATCTCCAGCTGTACATGCAGCCTGTGAGTCGAGGTTTTCATACATATCATCAACTGTCCTCATGACCTTTGTTCCAAGTCCGATTTGACCCAAATCAAGAATTACTTTTGCAATATCATCAGCACCATCGTCGTCAGTTACTTCAACATAAAATGTCAAAGGAGTTTGCTCACCTGGTGAGATTTGTGTTGGGTATGAATAAGCACTTGCAACTTCAGGTGGAATACTTGAAGTGAGATCTTTTGTGATCATAAACTCAACTGTTCCATTTGCTTTGATACCACTTTTATTTTCTGCAATTACATCGATTTTTGTAGGCTCTGATTGAGTCGAAATAGTCGGCGGAATTGTAATATCAAGATAAAACCACTTCTTATTATCCACCACATTTGCACTCGAATTTTCAGGCGTACTGCCTTGTGTACCCTGGACAAACTCTACCCCAGGCTCACCATTAATCGGACGTAGATCAGCAGTCAATTTTGCAATATCATCAATGCCAAGTGGATCTTGAATTCTAACCCAAAGTCTTGTTTTACCATATTTATTACTAACCTTGTATGGACTTGCATAAGATTCATCAGAAAGAACCTCTAAATGTTTTACTTTTTCCAAAATCGCAACAGCATTTTTCATATCAGTTTTATTGCCGAGCGGATCAACTACACTTAATGTATAAACACCACTTTCAAATGTTTCTGGAACAACAGCTTTAATTTTATTTTCTGTCTGTTCGATAATTTCAAGAGTAGTTGAATTTAATTTTACTATTGAATTTTCTATTAAATTTTCTACTGTAATTTCAACCTCTGTATCTTCCGCATTGATAAATGAATTTGGTGAAACAGATTGAATTATTGTTAATTTTTCATCATAACCAAGAAATCCTTTTGAATTTTTTGAATTAATCAAAATACCATTAGTATTCTTAAACTCATTTGGATCTACTTTTAAAAAGTATGATTTATTTGCCTGCTGTGAGTATGTCTTGATAAACACCTTACTGCCTTGTTTTGTGGTATTTGTAATTGTGAGCTTTTTTTCTTCGCCATTTTCATAGCTTACAATTTTAATATTTAATGGAGTTACACTTGAATCATTAGGCTCTTCTGTAAATGTAACTACTAGACTTGTCTTGTCTTTTACTTCGATATTTTCAATGGCAAAATTCGACTCATTAAAGAAACTATTTTTACCCAAGAAAACTTTTTTATTATAAAAATTTGTAACTGATTTTTCAGATTCATAATCCTTAATAGTATCTTTTCTAACTTCCAATAAATATTTTTTAGAAGGAAATGTAGTGATATTTTTAAGTGTAATTGTTTTGTAATCTTTTGAAATTTCAGCCTTTACATTTTCATCAATCAGATTATTTCCGATAATAATACCGTTGTCATTAACCTGATAAATCGAATAAATATCACACACCCCCTGGGTTATTCCTGATTGAGTTGTACATTTACCTGCTGTTGCAGAAGATGCAAATACATTGCGATCAAGATTAATAACTACACCCTCATCTGTTGCTTCAACCCTGCTTACCCTAGGCGCTGTTTGAGCTATTTCCTCTGCTCCAAATGGCGCAAAAGGAAACACATTTACAGAAAGTATGTCACCATCTTTAGACTTGAGACTCCATACACTTGATTCATTTGAAATAACCAACATATTATCACCTTTTGGTTCTGTATTCATTGTGTATGTAGTTGACACAAATGGCCTTACTGTGGTTGAACCCTGTGGAACTGATACAATTCCAATTCCATGATCAATTTCAGCAAAACCCGCACTTGTTTGCCATGAAAGACTCACATCATCCCCCTTACTTATAATCATTGGTGATGCCTGCAAATTACAAGACAAATCCTTTATAGAAATCTGAATAGAGTCTTGATTGTCTGATAGATCTGATTCTTCTGTATCTGATTGGATTGCCACCTTGTGAATCAGGCCACCTTGAGTGTGTGGATTGATTTTTGCAGTATAATAAATCTCACCCTCCTCATCTGGTTCAAGTGTTGAAAAATTACACTCAATCAAACCTGCTTTGATTTCACAATTTGGATTTTGATCTACAAAAGTTATATCACTAGAAAAAGGAACCTGATCTATTAATTTAACCTTAACAGAAGTAGTATTACCAGTATTTTTATATTTAGTTTTATATGTGATTACGCTTTCTGGTTTCACGATATAATTATCAGCTGTTTTTTGAACGTACAAATTAGCCAATTTATTATCTGTAATCAAGATTTTTCTCTGAATTTTTGCTCCATCACTTGATTGGACATTATTTTGAAGAACCCCTGACTTTTTTGCCCTAGCTTTGTATTCAACTATCCTGCTTTCATTTGGATTTAAGTTCGAAATCAAGCAACTGATACCGTTTTCATTAACTAGACAGTTATCACTATTTGAAGTGATCTCAAAATCAGTCAATATATCTTCCGCACTCATAATATCTGAAACAATAACATTCTTAGCTGGAATCTCCCCGCTATTTACATAGTGAATTGTAAAATTAATCTCATCTCCAACATTTGCTACTGTTTCAGCAACAAAAGCCTTTACATCTACATAAGAAGAATTAAACACCCCTTCATATTGTGTAAATATATTATTTGCTGAGTTAAAGTCAGCATTTCTCCCTTGAATACTACTTGCGATTTTGATTGACCCAGCCGAAAGCACATTTGCTGTTATTTTTTTTGTACTACTTGATCCTGCTTCAAGTGTTCCTATATTACATGTAATCTCACTTTTATTTGAGCTGATTTTGCACGAATCTGCATCTTCAATTTCTACAATCTCAAGAGGCTCAATTTTGACAGTCATGATTACATTTTGTGCAGCCTGATTACCTAGATTTGCAAAATTTGCACTATATTCAAGTGATCCATCTACTACCCTTCCTTCACCAAACACCTTTAAATCAGATTGTTGTTGATCCTGAATTTTTAATTTCAACTCTGATGAACCCGTAAAGCCACTTGTTTGAATTGCTGCTTCTGTCCTAATTTCACCTTCTTGTTTCGCTATTACCCTATATGAAATAGCCCTTGATTCTGCTGGATTTAATTCCTCAAAATCACAAGAAATATCTCCTGAAAATGGATCATGTGAACAATCTGTAGTTGAAAGACTGTTATTTACAAATTCCAATCCTGCTGGAACATTATCAAACAAATTAATATCTTTAATACTTGTATTTCCAGTATTTTTAAATTGTACTCCAATTTCTATTTCTTCATCTTTTTTAAGCACGCTTGCAGAAGCAAATTTATCAAAAAGCATTTTTACTTTATCTTGCTCCCTTACTTCAATCATAAAACCTTGCTCATTGTTATCAAGATCAGACTCAATTGTATTAGCTCCTCTGATGACTGAATAAAACGAAGCATTACCACTCTTCAATTTTAATCCTTCAAATTTTAATGTGCCCTCTTCTCCTGATTCCAATTTCTTTATGTCACATCTTAATATTTTTTGATCTTTTGAAATCAAACAATTACAAGATCCGTTTTCAGCATCATCATAACTACAATCTACAGAATTGCTATCATTATTGATCTCCAAAACTTCATTTAAGACAGTTATATTTATATATCCACCCCCTGAAATCTTGTTTCCTGTGTTTTTAAAATCAGTTTTAAATTTATATCTATCACCATACTCAGTGTAAGTAGTATCAACTTTTAAATCAGCAAAATACTCCGCAGTGATCCTGATTTTCTCATAATCACTATTGTCATTTGGGTTCAAATCATTACCATCTGAGCTAATACTAGCCTCACCTGATACAATTCCAACCTGTGTCGCTGTTGCACTATATGAAGCCTGCCCTTTTTGACCACCCACTACATTACCCAATTCACATGTAATTTTGCGAGTTTCAAAATTTAGCTCACAACCAGATGGTGATACTCCAAATTCTAACCCCTCAGGTAACTCATCTATGATTTTTGCATTTTTAGCTGTTCCCTTGGCCTTGTTTTCATAACTAAATGTAAAGAAAACCATATTTGAAGTATTCACCACTGTTCTATCAGCAGTTTTTTGCAATGTTAAGTCTGGATCATTTGAAACCAACACATCAACTGAGCAGCTTTGTTTTTTGCTAAGATCTGTTTGCCCAGCTGTAATCGCTCTTAATACCCTTGGATCATCTGTTGGTCTTACACTAACTATGTTTAAGTTCCAAGCGTTAAAATCAACTTGTTCAATTGAGCTTGGATTTACATCTTTTGAAAACTCTATATCAAGAGTGTTTTCATCTACTGCTACAACATCAGTAACATAAAAATCTGAAATCCCAGTAGTATTTGCATACCCTGTAAAAAAAGCAAAATTATAATTAGACGAGATAGCCCCACTCGAATTTCCCTGAGCAGTACCAGCAACCTCTAAACGGTATTCTTGTCCTGCTATTTGCTCTTTTAAATTTTTAATAACTACCTTTGTATTTTGAATTTCAAGTGTAGTTGAATCTTTCTTTAATTCAGGTGTAAATGCAAAATCCTGAATTGCCATCTGGCTAATATAATCAGAAAATTGCACCTCAATACTTGTAGACGAAATAACATGTGCATCAATCACTCTAAAATCACCCTCATTTTCAATTGTGATCTTTCCGCTCTCAGTGGTCAAAACTCTCTCAGAAAGTGAACCTGATTCCTGAACAATAGAAAACTCCTTTAATCTTACAGGAATACTTGTCCCCAGTGGCACATCAGATGAGACCTTCATAGCGACCCTAATAAATGCGTCACCCTTTTTAATATTTATGCCATTTCCACCTGTCGCTGCGATAGCCTTTAGCACACCTGATTCTTTATTATTGGCTTCAGTCAAAAATCCCTGCTCATGAAAAGGCGTGCCAGTTGTGTCAATTCCCAACGAGCTTAACTCTTGTGGATTCCACTCTAATGTAAATGCGTATCCAACAACATTTTCAAAATCCTTATTTGCCTTAATTTCAATATCACCAGCTTGATTTTGCTGAGTTTTGTAATTCTGAGGAACATAGACTTCTTGAGCACTTTCTTGCTCGTCCCCCTTAGTCGCAAATAGATCTGCTTTATAGTCGTCACTTGGCATTAGGAATACAAATCCCAATATTAGCGCTATACAAAGCCCTACGCACGATGCTATAATTTTTGTTTTCTTGTTCACTTTTTGTTTTTTTAAAGTTTTTATCTGGATATTATCTCTTATTTTGGCTTTTTTTTCAAGGAAAATACTCTTGACGAAGCTATGAAAAAATTTCCTAAAAAAAATTGCTATTTTTGTTGTACACTTTATAATGATTTCTACTATTTAATAAAAATGACTCATTTTTCCGATTTATTAATCCAAAAAACAAAAGAAAAGAAAACACCAATCTGTCTTGGGCTTGATCCTCATTTTAACATGCTTCCTGATTGCATCAAAAAAGGCAAAACAGAAATTCAAGCCATCAAGGACTTTTTATTTGAAATAATAGAAGCTACACACGACAAAGTAGCAATCTGTAAGCCAAATATCGCTTTTTTTGAAGAATGGGGCGCAGAAGGCTTAAAAGTATTTGAGGAAGTATGTGAAAAAGCCAAGGAAAAAGAACTTTTAGTACTTGTAGACGCCAAAAGAGGTGATATTGGCTCAACTTGCGAAGCTTATGCTAGAGCATTTTTGACTTATCCTATATATGACGCTTTGACCATCAATCCATACTTTGGAGAGGACGGTATTAAGCCATTTTTAAAATACGCTTCAAAAAACAACAAAGGACTCTTTTGTCTCGTAAAAACATCAAATCCAACAGGCGGTGAATTTCAAGACCTAATGGCAGGCGAATATCTAGTGCACGAACATGTGGCGCATGCAGTAAGCAGATGGGGTGCAGATTATCTCGGAGAGAGCAAGTTTTCTCTACTTGGTGCAGTAGTTGGTGCGACCTATATAGATGATATACATATTTTGAGACAAGATATGCCCTCTCAGATTTTCTTGATACCAGGCTATGGCGCACAAGGCGGCAAAGCAAAAGACCTCTTTGCTGCATTTTATAAAGACGGAAAAGGCGCAATAATAAACTCTTCACGCAAAATTCTTTTTGCCTCAAAAGAAAAAGACTTCGCAGCAAAAGCCAGAGAAGAACTAATAGCATCAAATGAAGAATTTCTACCAATATGGAAAAAATAACAATCGGCATATTGGGCATACAGGGATCTAGGGAGGAGCATGAAAAAATGCTCAAAAAACTCAAATGCAATGTAAAATGGGTCAGAACACCAGATCAATTATCAGGTATAAACGGCTTGATTATACCAGGTGGTGAATCAACAGCCATTGGTAAAATCATCAAAAAAAACGGCCTCTATGATAAACTACTCAGGCAAGTCAAGTCAGGACTTCCAGTATGGGGGACTTGTGCTGGTGCTATTTTGCTTGCTATAAATGGCAGCCCATACAGCTTAAAATTGATTGATATAGACATAGAGCGAAATGCCTACGGCAGACAAAATGAATCATTCATCACTGATATAAATTTTCAAGACAAGCCCTTTAAAGCGGTTTTTATCAGAGCACCAAAGATCACAAAAACAGCCAAAAATGTTAAAATCCTGGCAAGACACGCCCAAGATCCCATAATAGTACGCCAAGACAATATCATGGCATCAACCTTTCACCCTGAATTGACCAATGATATAGCCATTCATAAGTATTTCCTAGAAAAATGTATCAAACCAAAGCATTGACGTATTTTACAAACTCATCACCTTTTTCCTCATAATTTTTCCATAAAGAAAAACTAGGTGAAGCTGTAGAAAGCAACACTGCTTGACCTTTTTTAGTATATAAATAAGCAAAATCCACCCCCTCTTTCATTGATTTTGTGTGCAAGTATCTAAAGTCATATTTATCTTTCAATAAATCAAAAATCCTCTCTCCATTATCCGGAAAAAATACTAAATTAGAAATTTTTAAACTTACAATCAACTGAGCCAGCCCATCAAAATCAAGCCCTCTATCATATCCACCCAAAAACAATGTCCCCACATTATTCAGTGATTTCAGAGCAGAAATAGTCGAATCGGGCGTAGTACTAATCGCATCATCATAATAAGCAACCCCATTCAAATCCCTTATTAGATTCAACCTGTGTGGTAGAGGATTTATTTTGGAGATAGCGTTTTTTATAACTTCATCAGAGATTTTTAAATGTCTAGCCACACATATTGCCAAAGATAGATTTTGCTTATTGTGCAGACCTAACAGTCTTGATTCTTGACCAAGTAAATCAATCCCGCATTTTACAACTCTTGATCTAGCATTGATATCTAAACCCTCAGGCACAAACAAAAAATCACCCTCATTTTGATAAGCGTATATATTACCTTTGGCTTTTCTATAAGACTCTAAACCACCATGATAATTTAAATGTTCAGGAAAAAAACTCGTAAAAACAGCAATATGAGGAGACAAACTCACCTCATTAAGCTGATAACTAGAAAGCTCCATCACACAATAAGTCTCACTTGTGATTTGACCCAAGCAGCTAATGGCAGCTGTGCCAATATTTCCTAAAAATTCAACCAAAAACCCAGCTTCTTTCAAAATCATATAAACAGCATTTGAAGTGGTTGATTTACCCTTACTGCCTGTAATACCGATTATTTTTCCAGGACAATTATTCAAAAAAATCTCAGTAGCAGAAGTAATCCGTTTAGACTTCTCCAGACCCTTTGTATGAGGCGGTACACCAGGGGACTTAATCACTATGTCAAAATCCTCGACATCTCTAAGATAATCCTCTCCATTATAATCGCAAACTGCATCTTTATCAGCCACCTTAACCTCGCACTCAATATTCTGCAAAAAATCAAGCACAGCTCTTCCCTCTCTGCCAAATCCCACTATCAATATACGTTTATTTTTTAATTCCGATAATTTCATAAAATTCTTTACTTATATTATGGCAATGCCTTTCTTGAAGCAATTTTTGCATATCTTGTTCCTCAAAGCCACATTTTTCAAAATCCCTTAATATCACCTCATTATCTCCAATAGGCTCAATTTTTATGGCATTTTGCATGGCAGCTATTATCTCACTTTCTGCACCCACACAATCAAATGGCTTCTCAAGATCCTCTTTATACAAAGCCTCAAAAGTCCCCCTAAGACTCTCTTTTTCAAACAAATTTTCCCCAAAAATCTGCACCAACCTATCCCTAGTCAAAAATCCAGAAAAAAGCGCAAATATAAAAGCACACTTAGCACAATTATTGCACCACAAGCCCTCAAAATCCTTTTGCCTACGAAAAAACCTATTACAACTAGTAAAAGAATTCAAAAACCTCTCATCTTCAAGAAAAATCTCAGCAATCCTTATCTCCCAAAAACCTCTCATCAATGAGAAATAATTAGTATTTGTGATATAAGTTTTTATAAAATCACTCATCATAATTTCAGCCTCCAGAGTCTTTGACCATTGATGATTGATTTCATGTCCGAGGTAAGTCGCATTTCCAAAATTAGCAGAATGCTCATTGCTAACAATAATATTTTTAACAGGAGTAAATAAATCAACCAAACTCGCACAAAAAGCCAAAATAAAAGAAAAAGGCACATGTCCATTATAAAACCCCTCCTGATTCAACCTAATCAGCTCAGGATCTATTTTGCGGTTAATTAAGATAGGCTCTTTGTTAATTAGCCTGCACTGATTTATAGCAATTGGATTTTGATCAAAAACAAGAGGGACAAATGACTCGTGAGGAGGGCACCCCTTTGTAAATTGCCCAGCTCTCTCAAGTAGTTTCAATGAAGCCAATGAATCCTTGCCACCCCCCAAACAAAGCAGATCAACACCTTTTTGCTTAGTTGATTTTAACTTCGTGTATTTTGTACCTGAGTGATTTTTAAAATTAATCAAACCCCTAAAATCTATTTTATTTTGATAAAAAAACTCCCCCAAACCTTTTTCAAAAACAGCTTTAAAAAAAGCCTTTTGCTTAGTGGTCAATTTGCCACTTTCAAGCACTATTTCAGGTGCCGCTCCAGCCTTATAATAACTTATACCAAGCGCCATATGCACAAAAAACAAAGCCCTATTTAGCCTTTTTTTATCTATCCTTTTCCTCCTTAATTCTTTTGGGATTTTAATTTCCAACTCCTCTTTTAGTTCTTTTTCATCTAATTTATAATAAAAAACACCCCTAAGATTCTGAACATCAAACTCAAAATCCAATACAACAAATTTTTTTGCCAATGATTTATTAAATTCAATCATCAGCTCTTATTTTATCATAAAAATTTTTTTAAAAAAGCGTACTACTTTAAAAAAACAAAACAACCCAAGAGACTGCCTGTGCAAGATCCAAAAACATAACTCAACTAGCATTGTGCTCATCGTAGAATCCAAGCTCGCAAGCCAGACACACTAGGATAAATGACAACACAAAAAATCCGACAATCAACCCCCTCCGTAGGAATTACTTAACCTCAATTGTTGCCTTGTCATCAAATGGATTTGTACGCATAGCAAATGAAAACAAATACGGATATTCATTTTTTAAATGCTTCATATACTCAACCCATTCAAACATAAGCAAATTATACGCCCTTTCAGTGTCCCCTTTTAAGTGCAAGAAATCAGCTTGATGTTTCTGAATTTCATCAAGATAATTTCTTCTAAACAACTCTTCTTCCAAGTGCATCACAGCCCTAAGTAGCTCCGTAAACGTCTCATGTTCAAGCAATACAGGATTTTCTAACATTTTCACCAAAAAATCCCTTTTAGAATAAAGATATTTTTTCAAATCAATCAAACAAACCTTTTTTATTTCTATATCAACATTACGATTTTTTAATTTTGATTCAACCTTAGCAAAATTCTCATCAGTCCATTCTTCATTAACCAGCAAATCACCCTTTATTTTTTGTAAATCATGATCAGACTTTGATAAATTTTCCAGCAACTCTGTTCCCATTTCACTAAAAAACACACCAATAACCATGTTTAATTTCTCAAGCATAGCACGCTTCTCACGCTCTTTAAGGATTTGTTCAATTACAATACCCACCAAAAATACCTCAATTGGTATAAATGCAATATCACCTAAAAGAAATATAAAAATATGATGAGCGTCTTTAAACAAATAAAAATGCACACTATAAAGTACTGCTGACAATATAAACAATGCTACACCCAAAAGAATTGTTCTCATGATTTTATCAAATTATAGATAAATACTTTCATCTATAATTTAATCAAATTCCAATTTTTTTACAAATACTTTTCTGAGAGCAACCTTAACTCATCCGCTGCTTCATACATTTTTAAAAATCTCGCAATAGGCACATAGAGCGAGATCGTTTCAGCAACCTTTGTACGCATATTATGCAGCCTATCTGCTAGCTTTACTATCAATACCACTAGCATCTCCTACATTAGCATAGTATTTTTTATCATCTTGGCGGATTGCATCTTTTGTAAGAGCCAAGACACCAACACACACCTCATGGGTGCTGACCTGAGAGATGCTCAGTTGTATAACACAAACCCCCATGCCAACAAAACAAAAAAACACCCCTAGATTACTCAAGGGGTGTTTTTGTTAAGCCGCTTTACAATTGTTGATCAATTCTAGCTTTGACATCTTCTTCGCTCATAGCTCCTGTAAATTCATCAACCACCGCTCCATTTTTAAAAATCTTAAAAGCAGGAATCCCCATAACACCATATTCTTGAGTTTTATTTGGCTCATCATCGACATTCAATTTACCGATTTTAGCCTTGCCTTCATATTCAGTTGCCAATTTATTTATAATTGGAGTCATTATTTGGCAAGGACCACACCAAGGCGCCCAAAAATCAACAAGAACAGGTACATCAGACTTCATTACCTCTTCTTGAAAATTATCATCTGTAAATGTTTTTAACATATGTATTTAAAAAATCCTCTTAAATTATACCCTTTTATAAATTTTTGAGAAATGTTTTTTTTAAAATAAAAAATGGCTTTATGGCAGCTTTAAATAAAGCTCTTAAAATTTTTTGAACAATTTTCTTGCACTAAAAAAAAATTCAAGGCACAATAAGACCAACTTAAAAAACAAAAATGGACATCTTTGGAATACCAATTGAAACAACAAAGGATTTACTAAATCTCTCACTATCAGGTGGATTTTTACTTATAGTCCTATTTTTGTGCCTGGTTCTGATTCGTCTTTATGTAGTACTCGGCAATCTGGCAAACATCACAGAAAGTATCGCAGAAATAACAGACGTCATTAGGCACTACGTCTGGAAACCAATTGAACTAATAAACACTCTAATCAGCAAGATCACTTCACTTTTTAACAAGAGACGCTAAATTAAGCGGATTTTTTTTAGGGACACCAATGCTCCGTGGATATTCTGCAGAGCATTTTTTGACCTTACTAATTAGCCAAAACTCCCTTGAATCACCATTTGGGAGAGACTTATTAACAATCCTTGGGCTAGTCCCCCCTAAAAATTCTGCCAATCTCTCCTCTTCCTCGGCGTTGTTTGGACCTCTATAAGCCACTATTTCACCATTGATACTCAAAAGCGGCAATCCTATCTCCAAAAGCACAGGAAAATGAGCAAAAGCCCGAGCAGTCAAAGCATCAAAAGTCTCTCGATATTTTTTATCATGTGCAATAGTCTCCGCCCTATCGCACAATACAATCAGATTATTCATACCCAGCTCCTTACAAAAATACCTCAAAGAATCAGCCTTCTTACCAACTGACTCAACAGCAAAAAACTCCGCATCAGGAAAACAAATAGCCAAAGCAATCACAGGAAAACCACCTCCAGAGCCAAGATCTATAACTCTTTTTTTATTTTTTATAAATTCTAATCCCAATAGCGAATCAAAAAAATGCTTTTCCACAATCCCTTGTTCATCACGGATTGCAGATAGATTAATGATTTTATTTCGCTCCTTAAAAAGCTCCAGAAAAGCCTGCATCTTTTTAATATCAACCTCAGGAAAATTTTCTTGTATTATTTGCATGGAAAAATACTAACACTTTATGATAAAATACAGAACATGAAAAATGAAATTGAAAAAATAGAACAAGAAGCCATAGCTGATACTAGCGCTTGTAAATCAATCGAAGAACTCAAAGAAGTTGAAATAAAATTTCTTGGAAGAAAAGGGCTACTCCCAATGCTTCTTAGAAAAATCCCTGAACTAAGCTCAGAAGACAAAAAAACAGTCGGGCAAATGGGCAATGTTCTCAGGAAAAACCTCGAAGAAAAAATAGCAAATCGCTACTTTGAGCTTGAAGACCAACAAGAAGAAAATGAGTTTTTTGACATAACAATCCCAGCCAAACCTCTTGAAAAAGGACATCATCATCCAATTAGCATGATGATTTGTCATATTGAGGAAGTTTTTTCCCGTCTTGGATTTACCTCAATTAGCGGAGCGGAGATTGATGATGATTGGCACAATTTTTCTGCCCTAAACGTTCCAAAAGACCACCCAGCTCGTGAAATGCAGGATACATTTTGGGTAAAAAACATTGACGACCATGTACTTAGAACACAGACATCAAACATGCAGATTCATTACATGGAAGCCAACAAACCACCAATTAGGATTATTGCCCCAGGCAAGACATTTCGTAAAGACTCAGATGCGACACACTCACCAATGTTTCATCAATTTGAGGGACTAATGGTTGATAAAAATGTCTCACTCGCCAATTTAAAATGGGTACTCAAAACAGCACTCTCTGAAATACTAGAAAAAGAAGTTGAACTTAGATTTAGACTCAGTTTTTTCCCATTTACAGAACCATCACTTGAAGTTGATGCAAGCTGTGTTCAATGCGCTGGCAAAAATCCAAACTGCAAAGTCTGCAAGGGGACTGGATTCCTAGAAATAGCAGGAGCAGGCATGGTACACCCAAATGTCCTAAGAAATGCAGGACTTGATCCTGAAAAATGGAACGGATTCGCATTTGGATGCGGTATTGAGCGTATACTAATGGTTAAATACCAAATAGACGACCTAAGATTATTCTACGAAAACGACCTTAGATTTTTAGAGCAATTCTAATTAAATACCCTCTAACCAAAAACTAGAGGGTATTTTTTTCCATAAAAAGAGTTTGAGTTGGAAATGCAAATATGATTTCCTCCTCTTTAAAAGCCTCAAAAATCGCATAATTAACCTCCTCAGTCTTCTTACAAAAAACAGCATAACTAGAATCCTCAACCCAATACACCACCTCAAAATTCAAAGAAAAATCACCAAACTCCTTAAAATAAACCCTCACAAGCTCTACACCATTTATTTCTTTTATGATTTTTGTGATTATCTCAGGGATCTTTTTTAAACTTTCCTCAGCAGTAGAATACTCAACACCCAGTACAAAACTACCCCTACGCTTCTTCATTCTCTTATAATTTTGAATTCTTGAATTAGTCAAATCCTGATTGGCAATTACGATCTCCTCTCCAGTCAAAGACTCTATCCTTGTTGTCTTGATGCCAATTTTCTTAACAGTACCAGCCAGTGAATCAATAGTAATATAATCACCCTTTTTAAAAGGCTTATCCAAAAAAATAGAAAAACTAGAAAACATATCACCCAAAACGCTCTGAAGAGCCAATGCAACAGCGATACCACCAATTCCCAGACCAGCAATAAGCGAAGACACATTAACACCTAGATTTTGCAATAAAAACAAAAATCCAAGCACCCATACAAGCATCTTCAAGAGCCTTCCTGCAAACTCTATCGCACTCTCACTACTTTTATTCTTCTCAGAAAGAGTCTCCACACCAAAATCAATAATCCTATCAACAGCCCTGATTATTTCAACTAAAAATAGCGCCAAAACAGCAAATTTGACCCATTTTTCCACATCTTTTTCAAAAGTCAAAAACTGAATAGCCAAAAGCACCCCCGCACTTATTGCAAATCCATTATTAAAATTTTTAATAATATCCACAAACAAATCATCAACCCTATTTTGAGTCTTTTTTGCAAGACGCTTGATCGTATTTGCCAGTCGCTTTTTAAAAATCGGAAAAGCCCCGTAAAAAGCCAAAAAAACCAGCAAAGCCAGTAAAATCTGCTTTACAGAATTTCCAAAAACTAACTTATCTAAAAAATCCATATATGAAAGTTAAATTTCAAGCTCACTCATTGCCTGCTCAAACTGCTCTTGATTTGGAGCTTTACCATGCCAACCTACTTGATTTTCCATAAAACTCACACCCTTACCCTTAATTGTATGAGCCACTACACAAACAGGCTGATCTTGAACCTCAATAGCCTCCTCAAGAGTCTCAGAAAGCTCATCAAAATCATGCCCATCACACTCCAGTGTATACCAACCAAAAGACTCAAACTTCTCAGCTACATCACCAAAATCACAAATTTCTTTTGTGGTGCCGTCAATCTGCAAACCATTTCTATCTATAATAGACACTAAATTGCCAAGTTTGTACTTATGAGCAGTCATGACCGCCTCCCAGATTTGCCCTTCTTGTAGCTCTCCATCACCATGCAGAGAAAATACCTTGTTTGGCTTATTGTCTATTTTTAAACCCATAGCCAAACCAGTAGCCACAGAAAGCCCCTGTCCAAGCGAACCTGTGCACACCTCAACACCCCTGATGTCGTTTTTTGGGTGTCCTTGTAAGAGCGCATCAGTCTGACGCAAATTAAACAAATGATCCTTTTCAAAAAAACCAGCCTCCGCCAAAACAGTATAAAGGGCTGGTGCAGCATGCCCCTTAGAAAGAATTAAATAATCACGCTCATTCCAATTTGCATTTTCAGAATCGTATTTTAAAAATCCACCAAAATAAATCTGAATCAATATATCAATACAAGAAAGAGAAGGTCCAGGATGACCACTCTGTGATGCGTATAACATCTTGACAATGTCTGCACGAAGTTTTTTTGCTATTTGTGGAAGATTTTTCATTATAAGAACAAAGTATATCTATTTTAGCATAAGATTTTCTTTTTTTTAAAGTCAAAACTTGATTTTTATAAGCAAAAAGTGCAAAATCTGAAAGTCTTATCAAGAACCTAAACGTGACATAATACCATGAAAGATATGATCTTAGTTTGAAAAATGGGGCTATAGCTCAGCTGGTTAGAGCGCTTGCATGGCATGCAAGAGGTCAGGAGTTCGAATCTCCTTAGCTCCACCAATAATTCGAACTCCTGACCGGTCTACAAATTAGCGTCACCGGGTCTCGAAGCGACAGGCACAAAGTGCCGTAGCGAAGAGTCAAATCCGGTATGCTCCACCATTAAAACAATCAGCGGAAATAAGCTCCTTCTCCATTTAAGGAAGGGCTTTTTTAAGCGGTTTCTGACCATATTGCTCGTGGTTCAAGAGGAGTTTTCTGCCCTGTAGTAGATAGTTGGCATTTTTCAATTTTTCAAAAGTAGTAATGGCTTTAACAAGCAGTTTCTTCTCGGTTCAAGAATAAAAGATCGATCAGCTTAATTTTGATCACAGAATCGAGATCTTTATATTTATAGGACAGATAATTGAACACCCCGATTACTTCGATTATCAGTTTCCAAAGAGCGTTCTCGCTTGAGTCTTTTTAAGTGTGCCAATAATTTCCCGAACTCTTCTCTGTTTCCCTTATATCCCGACTTTGCCTCGCTGTACCACTTCACAATGCCCATTTTCTTTCTGTCTGCGTATTCTCCGATGATTCTTTTTTGAGACACTTCGCGGCAACTACACCGTGGAGGAGGACACCCCTGTAACCGAACTCAAGGATCAAAACACGAAGTTTTGATACTGCAAATTGGTGGACGGAGTATTTAGGATTATTAACGTGAATTCAAGGTCACTCTTTGATGAAACGCTTGAAAAATAGACTGTTTTCATTAAAATTACTATATATTATCATTCTAAAATTTATGAGAAAAATAATTAAAAAATTTCGCAATACTCCAATTAGTCGTTTTCTGATGAAAATTTATTCATTTATTGAATTAATTGCTATCAAGAATTTTCAAGAAAAAAAGACAATGGATTTAATAAATGGAATCATCAAAAAAGATAAGCCATTATTGCTTCCAAGTGAATTATTCTTAATCTATGCTTTTGCAAAAACTCAAACACTAATTGATGGTGATTATGCCGAAGTGGGAGTATGCGAAGGAGGAACAGCTAAAACTATCTGTGAAGCTAAAAAAGATAAATCATTATACCTGTTTGACACCTTTGATGGCTTACCAGAAACTGAAAAGATTGATGAAACTGTAAACTTCAAACCAAATATGTTTAGTGCGGATTTTGAAAAAGTAAAAGAGAAATTGGCTGATTATAAAAATGTTTATATTTACAAAGGATTATTCCCAAAAACATCTACACCAATTAAGGATAAAAAATTTGCATTTGTTCATTTAGATGTTGATTTATATCAAGGAACAAAAGACTGTCTCGAGTTTTTTTACAGCAGGATGACTAAGGGAGGGATTATCATTTCTCATGATTATGATATGGAAGGTGTCAGAAAAGCGTTTGATGAATTTTTTGCTAACAAACCTGAAATTGTTATTCAGCTAGTAATGACTCAAGGCATGGTTATAAAAAGGTAATCACAATTAAGTAAACTTAAATTCTCCTTAAACCAAAGCACATTTCGCAACCCCGGAGTCT
The DNA here is from genome assembly GCA_025210675.1 of Candidatus Altimarinota bacterium. Classification (GTDB taxonomy): domain Bacteria; phylum Patescibacteriota; class Gracilibacteria; order CAIRYL01; genus JAOARU01. Next base: position 26,431 of record JAOARU010000048.1, read on the forward strand.
TAAAGACCATTTCAATTCGTCCCGCGAAGGCGAACTCTGAATGGTCTATTTTTTAATTTTTTTACTCATAAAAATTCAATACATACCCATTGAAGATCTACAATTCGCAGACTACAACCCGAGAGCCGCCAGTAAAAATTAGGCTCAGGAGATCTTAGAGTAACAGGCACAAAGTGAGAGTGCAGAGTCGTAGGGAAATTTCTTTCAAAAAAATAAACCCAAAAAAATATCAACAGATTATCTCATAATACCTAACGCAATATCAGTCCTTATTCTCCAATCAAAAAAGAGTAGCTAGATAACCACTCTTTTTTTACTAACTTTAACCAACCAAGTTAAATTTTAGCACATTACTAAGTATTATTTTTTAAATTCCATCATTCCTTCAATCTCTTTTTTGTGATCTTTAATTATATCTTTTATCAATGGTAGCATGACAGCTTTTTTATAAAAATAAGGATCTGATTCTGGTTTTTCTATAACGTCAAATTTTAAAGCAGGTACAAATAATTCACCTTCTTGCATATCATCTTCATCATATTTCCTGTGCAACATATATATCAACTCCGGTTCACCTACTTTTATAGACTTAATTTTAATTTTCATCTCACTTCTCATATATGGAGAAATAAATTGATAATCCAAGCCACCTTCTGAAATTAACTTTCTCAATTTTTTCTCATCTTGCTCTGTTTCATAATCCGAGCTTAGGTACTTATTAATCTTGATATTATACACACTTGCCACTTTCTTTTCTCTGATATTTACACTTACACTCAGCCCTGTCTGGTGTCCTGATTGATCATAAACCTGCTTACCATTAATCCTTAAAGGATAAAGCACACTGATTTCTTCAGGTATATAAAGACTCTCACCCATCTCTTCTCCAAGATTCAGATATTCTTTTTGAACAACAGGATCAGCATAATCACTTTTATCGATATTATATTTCCTTAGAAAATCATCAGCAAGCGAAATCATTTTTTTATCACTTGGAATATCTGATTTTTTAAGTTGTTTTTTCTCAATACATTTTCGATCTCCTTTACATTCCCTATAAAGATTTGGCCACTTATTATAATTCTTGTTAATTGAAATTGTAGAATTTTTTAAATCAATATAAATATTATGCCCGTATTTTTCATCTTTTTCTGAAAAATTAATACTATCAATACCAAGCTTTCCAAATTTCTCTAAATCAATAATTCCAAGATCAACATTTTTTATAAAATTACTAACTTTTATACCTTTTTCTCTTTGCAAAATTGCCATTTTTGACTCAATTTCAGGCAAATCACCCTCAAAGACATACTTATACTCAGCCTGCTCAAATAATGGCATGATTTTTATATCAGCTCCTCCTTTGATTTCCGCTGCATCTCCTTTGATTTCCGCTGCCTCTACCTTGATTTCCACTTCTTCAGCCTCTATATTATCCATCATCAATGCCTCTGATGGTGGAATTTTTAATATCTTTCTTACCTCTTTATCTTCCGTTGCATTATTTATACCTAGTGATTCAACCGAAGAATTCAAAAGCAATGGCTCAGGTGCTGAATTTGTATTCAAATTCAAAGCCCTTGAATTATTGTTCGTCATGTTGGCAGTATTTTTTACCTTTTTTAGCTTAATTGTCCCAAAAGCATTTTCAGTCATCGTGATAATCTCTGACTTAGTATCAAATTCAATACCTGCTGTCCTTGCTTCTGATTTAGGCATTTCATATTTTGCTGAATCCGGCACATTCATTGCTGGTGTATTATCCTGAAAATAATACACACTTGGCACAGCTCCTACCAATAGTCCCGCTGTGATATACGCTAGTTTTTCCATATAGTTTCTATTAAATAAATAAAATAAAAAATTTGGTTCTTCTGAACTTGATTCAGTTTTTGAATCCGAAATTTTCTGCACAATTTCGTTTTTAAGCTCAGCTTGGAAATCCTTGCTAAAAGGCACATTAGGCTTAGATTCCGCAATATTTTCCAGTATTGCCCTCACCTCCTTATCGTGTTTTTTTAAGCTTGTATCCAGTTCGTATAACTCACCTATGATTTTTTCTAAATTTCTCATAATATTGAAAAGATGATGATAAAAATTGTAAGAATTACATCTTTTTTTATTTTTTTGATTGCCCTAGAGAAGTCTATTCTACAACTTGATTCGGTCTTTCCGGTAATCTCGGCAATTTCCCTATAGCTTAAGTCTTGCCACAATCTCAACATGATGACATCTCTCTGACTTCCACTCAAACAAGACATATGTTTTTTAACTTTCTCAAACATTATCCTTGTGTCTGTATCTTTTTTAATTTGTTCGTCAGCATCAGATGACAAATCCCAAACATCTTCAATGTCGGTCGTCTCCTTGTGTGTACGATAATGGTCTATGACATTGTTTTTGGCGATTTGATAAAGCCATGTTGAAAATTGAGCCTTGTCGCTTTTGAATTTGCCAATGTTTTCAAGTGCCTTAAGAAAGGTTTTTGAGGTGAGATCTTCAGCTGTCTCTATATGAAAAGTTTTAAAATAAATAAAATTATAAATTTTTTTCACATAAAATTCGTATAGATCTGCAAAGTGCTCAGTTCGACCTTCTTGGCATTTTTCAATAAGTACTTCTTCTTTGATCATTTGGTTTTAAGACGGCTAGCCTTCTGGATTTCCAAAAATTTATACGATAGGACCGAAAAAATGTTTCAGAAATTCTAGGCAAAGATGATTTTTGAGGGATATATTTTAATTCTTATTATACTATTATCCAAAACCCCTTGGTGCAATTATAACAGTAAATTCACCTTTTTGCTTCTCCGGTGTTCCACTTAGTATCTCTTTTAATTCTTTTGCATTTCCATACAAAAATTCCTCATAAATTTTACTAATCTCTCTAGCAATACAAATTTGCCTATCCTGATCGAGCAGATTTTCTGCTTGCTCTAAAAACTTCATAATCCTATGCGTTGACTCATACAATACAGCTGTATGCTCAAGTTCATTAATATTTTTAAATAACTTCTCCCGACCCTTCTTGTGAGGCATAAACCCAAAAAACTCAAAATGATTACTCGGAAAACAACAAGCAGACAAAGCCATCAAAAAAGCACTAGCACCAGCAATAGGCACAGAGCGAAAACCAGCCTGACAAGCATCATAAACAAGCTTATGCCCAGGATCAGATATACAGGGAGTCCCTGCGTCCGAACAAAGAGCCACCCTTTTACCCTCCTCTAATAATCTTATGATTTTTTCTGGGTCTGATCCAGCATGAAAAGACACACAAGGAGTGCTGATCTTAAAATGACTTAACAACTTCCTAATATGACGAGTATCCTCAGAAGCTATAATATCTACATTTTTCAATATCTCCAAGGCTCGCATTGACATATCAGACAAGTTCCCGATTGGTGTTGGCACTACATACAATTGACTTTGCATTTTAAATTAACTAACAAAATCATTTTATCTGAGGACACATTTTTTGTAAAATCACCACCAATTTACACCTACATTTTGAGCCAAAATCTTTAACATATATACAATATCCCTGATTTCACTTGCACAACTTATTTTATTAAAAACCATGCCAACTTCATCACAATTCACCAGCGATCCATCATGCAATAATCAATCAATCCTCCCTACTAATAAAAGAAATCTCAATCAAAACTCCCATTATAAGAAGCAGCGTAGCAATCCACCAACTCAAAACCCCATATTGCTGAAAAAGCAGTCCAATATTACAAACAGAAGCAAAAATCATCCCCTGCCTGACAGCCATATTTGTAGAGCGAGCTACTGAGCGATAAGGCAAAAAAGAAGCCCTAAAAAAAGCTCCAAACAAAGCAAAAGTACTAGCAGTTGCAAAGAAAAAAGTAGCATAAAAAAGCGGTATAGCGATCTCAGGAGATGAAAATGGCGATGAATTATTAACAACTATGCTCCAAGCAGTCCAAGAAAAAAAAGCAGCCACACTCAAAGCAAACAAAGGCCAATTACTACGACTTTTTTTAAATAACTCCTCAGCTATCTCCATTGCTTTTCTTCTTTCTTGATTCATAAAAATTTCGCCTTTAAGGTTTCTGCAATATCTATTTTTTCCCATGGAAAATCACTATTGCCAAAATGCCCGTTTGTAGATGTAGATCTATAAATGGGACGCTTAAGATCAAAATAGCCAATTATATCAGCAGGCTTAGTAGGGAAGTATTCATAAGCTATTTCTTCTAATTTTTGATCACCAACCTTGCCAGTTCCAAAAGTCTCTATATAAATAGAAACAGGCTCTGCAATCCCAATAGCATAAGAAATCTGCACCTGACACTTTTGAGCCAAGCCACTCGCCACCATGTTTTTAGCCATATAACGAGCTATATAAGCTCCACTACGATCTACTTTTGATGGATCTTTCCCAGAAAAACAACCACCCCCATGAGGAGCATATCCCCCATAAGTATCGACCACGATTTTGCGTCCTGTTAATCCAGCATCTGCCACAGGACCTCCCTGTACAAAACTTCCAGTTGGATTAATATGAAATATAGTCTCATCATCGAGATACTGACCAATACTTGCCTCAATTATTTCTGATTTTATTATCCTTCTTAACTCCTCTTGATCTATCTCAAGTGAATGTTGCGCTGAAAGCACCACCGTATGCACCCTTCTTGGCTCTTTATCCCTTGTATATTCCACTGTTACCTGGCTTTTGCCATCAGGCCTTAAAAAATCAATCACCCCAGACTTTCTAGCCTCAGTTAGCTTTTGAGTCAACTGATGAGCAAGCGTGATTGGAAGAGGCATCAATTCCGGTGTCTCATCTGAAGCATAACCAAACATCAAACCCTGATCTCCTGCACCCTGCTCAGCCTGATCAACTCCTTGAGCTATCTCTGAGCTCTGCTCAGAAATAGAAGTGATAATCCCACAAGTATTAGCATCAAATCCCAACTCAGACCCCACAAACCCAATATCCCTGATCACACTTCTAGCTATCTTCTCCGTATTGCACCATGCGTTTGTGCTAATCTCACCAAATACATAAACCAATCCTGACTTTACAGCTGACTCAATAGCAACCTTACTATTTGGATCTTTACGGATTAATTCATCTAAAATTGCATCAGAAATTTGATCGCAAATTTTATCTGGGTGCCCCTCTGTAACTGACTCTGATGTAAAAAGCATTATTTCAATAAATTCAAAATATATCTTATACGATAAAAAATTTTTTTTAAAGCAAACTACTTTTTACGCTTATTTTTTACAAAAATTTGGATTGCAATTTTTTTTATAAAAGGGATTTTTGACCCAACCTGAAACAATATCTTACGCAAAAACCGAATCATTTTTTTACCATGACTTGGAGATATCAAAAGTACGCCAGAAGTGATCAATACTAGGCCAGGTGACAAAGGGAATATCAAACTGACAACGCCAAACATTATCAATACAACCCCAAGTGCAACCTTCAAGTGCCTTTTTAAGCCCTTAAGCATTTCATATGTTTAATTTTTTTTTCAATCAAAGTCCTCGTACCAATATCAGTCCTATGAAAAACAGCCCCCTTGACGCTACTACAAGCCTCTTCCGCCATTTTTTCAGCCATATAAATATCATCTGCCTTTGCCACAAAAGCAATAGCACGTGACCCCTTAAGATAAAGCACACCTTCTTGCTCATCAACACTAGCAAAATGTATCTCAATCCCCGCAGGAATTCTATCATAATCTATTTCAACAGCTTTATTTTTGACTGGATTTTCAGGATAACCCTCTGGGACGATATACTTACAAACAGTAGCTTTTTCTTCAAAGCCTACCTCTATCTTATCAAGCCCTTCATTAATAACAGCTTCGCAAATCTCCACAAAATCACCCTCAAGCAGACAAAGAGCATTCATAGCCTCAGGATCACCAAATCTAGCATTATACTCTATTAATCTCACACCATTTTTAGTAGCAATAAAACCCCCATACATAATCCCCTTAAACCTCTCACCACACTCTTTTTCAAGAGCCTGCATCACCTTAAAAGTAATATCCTCAGCCTCTTTTGTATCCTGTTCAGTCAAAAAAGGCAATGACCCAGAAACATCAGACACTGTACCCATTCCGCCTGTATTTTCACCTTTATCATCTTCAAATGCCCTTTTATTATCTTGAATAATTGGCATCTTCTTTAAACTCACACCATCTGCAAAAAACATCGCAGAAAACTCCTGACCCTCTAATTTTTCCTCAATCACAACCACACCTAATTCCCTGAGACACTCTTTTGCATACCTTACACCTTCCTCAATAGTCTTAAAATGATCATCTTGTACCTTGACCCCTTTTCCACCTGCCAATCCATCATATTTTACCACTATTTTACCAAGAGACTCCGCATACTCCATCATACCTTCTTCACTTGTAAACACTCTAAAATCAGGATTAGCCCTGATCTCATATTTATCCAACAGATTCCTAGTAAAACTCTTTGAACTTTCCAACCTAGCCAAACTCTTAGTTGGAGCCACACTCTTTATGCCTAGCTCCAAAAGTGCATCACTAGCACCCATTGCGATTGGATCATCAGGACCTATGATAGCAAAATCAGGCTGCTCTTTTTGAGCAACCTCTTTCAAAAAATCAAAATCAAGCAATGAATCAACAACATAAACCTCCTTAGCCAAATCTAAAATACCAGGATTATTGGCAGTTGAGATAGTGACGACCTCTGCATCTTGCGGACTTCTCAATATAGCCTTACAGATAGCATGCTCCCTAGCCCCATTACCAACTACAAGTATTTTTTTACTCATTCTTCTTTAAAAATATGCCTGATTATTTTGGGCGATTTTTAATTTTAAATCAAGATCGACTTTCACCAAAAAATCTACACATCTTCCGTTTCCCTGTTTTGAAGGACTTGCTCAGGATCAGTTGTAATGATCTTGTCCTCTGTATATGAAGCAATAATTTGAATAGCCACATGTTTCAAACCAGCAAAGAAAATACCCTGTCCAACACCAGAATTCAAAAGCAAATATTTCTCACCCTCAGTCAAATTAAACACTTTTCCCAAAGCATCTATAGAACCAGGAGCCTGTTTTAATAATAACTGCATAGACGAATTAGTAATAATCGGCTTGCCATACTCACTCTTCAAAAAATCCTCAACATCTTGAGTAATTGTAGTAATCCCAAGCCAATATTTACGAGCACGCTTAGCCAACCCATACAAAAACTTCGCACTATCTTCATATTGCATAATACTCCAAGCCTCATCCACTACAAGTATACGCTTTTTAAGCGAACTTCTAACCCTAGTCCAGATAAAATTCAATATCACAAACATAGCAATAGGACGGAGTGCCTCTTCCAAATCACGAATCTGAAAAACCACAAGTCCACCCTTTAAATCCATATTTGTCGGCTTATTAAAAATACCTGAATAAGTACCATGAGTGTATTTTTTAATCCTTTCACACAATCCCTCAGCACCCTGCATAGACGACAATACATCATACAAATCCTCCATTGTTGGCATCTCCATTTTACTTGGATCTTCTATATCCATAGTTATGCCCTTTAAAGCATAAGTATCAAGCAAAGCATGATCCATGATACCTTCCTCAATCGGGTCTAATTTTCCCAGCATCAAATTAAATAATCCATGCAAAGAAATGATATTTGACCTGAGTAAATCACCAGGCTTAAGCCTCTCATCTTTGAGCGGCTCAGGCAAATCAAATGGATTGATACGCTTATCAGAATTAAGCGAAACCTTAACATGAGTACCTCCAACCACTTCACACAACTTATCATATTCATTTTCAGGATCTATGACGATCACATCAGTCTCCATCATCATAGAACGCAATATTTCCAGCTTAACAGCATAAGACTTACCAGCACCAGATGTCGCAAAAATCAACGAATTCGCATTTTCCAAAGAAAACCTATCAAAAATAACAAGCGAATCATTATGTCGATTAAGTCCATACAAAATACCCTCATTTGAAGTTAACTCAGAACTAGTAAACGGAAACGCAGTTGAAAGAGGAGAAGTATTCATATTTCTATGAACCTCAATCTTATCAAGAGCAAGCGGCAAACATGACGTCAGCAAATGCTGTTGTTGCAAATCAGCCGACTTTGACATGACCATTTTTCCACCCAATATAGACTCAATATGAGACTGAGCTTTTTTGATCTTGTCTAAATCAGGCGCATAAATTGTAAAATACAATCCAAACTGAAAAAACTTCTCCTGTCCTCTCTGTAGCTTATCCCTCAACTCCTCTGCATCTTCAAGCGCAGCTTCGATCGCTGGATCTCTAACCATGCCTTTTTCCTGATTCATATGCATAGTTGACTGCATTTGAGCCACCTTATTACGAAGCACCTTCATGATCGCAGCTGACTCAGTTGGATACACAAAAATAGATATATCCATTGTAACATCAAAATTCACCACAGGAGACAACCAATTAGCCTCTATAAATCTCGGATACGAATACACAAAAAACCCCTTAGCATAAGTATCACCCATTCTAACATGAGAATACTCCACATCCATTGAACTTGGAGCAATTAAATCCAAAATGGTAGCCATACCATCTCGATAGCTTTTTTCTGCCTCCTTAAGAGCCTTAATCTCAACAGCAGACAATTTTTTGTCTTGTCCTGCATTTTTTATAATCCCAACCTCTTTCCTAACCTCTTTATGCGATCCAAAAAAACCACCAGAACTTTTCTTAACCCCTTTCTTTACTGGCATACTAGTCTCAGTAAACACAGGAGCAGTCCCTGTTGGTGCACCTTGTGCATTTTGAAAAGGCGATGTGCTTCCATCATTTTGAGCCTCCTCTCGATTAACTGCCTGAATGTCGTGCATAGACGGTGTACCTGCCATGATTTTTTATCTTTGTTTCTAGTTATTTTCTCATAATTTAGCAAAAAAATCAATATTAGACCAGGCATTAGTCCCATAAAAGCCCTTGCTAAAATGATAAAAAAATGATAAAATTATATGATTTAAACAAAAAGATGGATCAGGCAAATAAAAATTCGGACATAGAAAAAAACAGAGACGTAGCAGCTTTTGCATGGACACTTATATTTGCACCTGTTTTGATTGTGATGCGAAAAGACTCAGAATTTATTCAATTTCATGCCAAACAAGCCCTGGTTTTCTTAATACTTGCAGTATTGATTGCTGTCTTGCCTTACAATCTCCCAAAACTAAATATCCTAACAGTAGCAATAGCTGTTGCAGGCTTTATCAATGCCAATCAAGGCAGATGGTGGAAAGTGCCTTTCGTGTCAGGCATCATAAATCAAGACCTAACCCCTCAAAACATCACCCATATTTTAAAAAACCTTTCCTTAAACTCAATAGACATAATCCAACGCATATTCAAAAACACAGCCTCACATAGCCACGAAGTAGCAAAAAAAGCCCACGAAGCCCATGAAAACGTAGGAGACTTAAAAGGTCAGATGAGCTTTCTTGAACGTGAATTCGTCAAAGAAAAATACCTCAGAGGACACAACAAATCAGAACTCTCCAAAAAAGCTCAAGAAGCAATCAACAAAATAGAAGTACTCCTAATAAACCACAAATTCATTCAAGACGACAACAGCGACTTTTCATCATTCACAAAAAGCCAAACAGAAGTCCTATTCGGCAATTTTGACAACAAAGGAGGAGTTATTTTTGTAAATTTTACTAAAAACAAAGACTCAGCAGACTTAACCTTTGGCTCTTGGTGTGGATTTGCTGTGGTTTTTGATGATTTAGACAAAGAAATCTCTAAAATAAAATGCCTAATTTAGAAAACATATTTACAATTAAGCCAATTCAAAACCACATCGAAGAACATGGCAACTACCACATAAATGAAAACTATGTAGAAATGTCCATAGTCAAATTTCTTGAAGAATGCCAAAAAAAAGAAATAGATTTTGTAGTAAAAAGCAGGGGATACAGAGACAACATCTCAATACCGGCCGATTTCTTTCTCAGTATTGCCAGTGCACCAGAACGCAAAATTCAAGAAGAAAAAACAAAAATTCTCATACCATTCTACATTGCATCAGGTGTGCTTTTAGGCACTCTTCTAATTGTGCCATTTTTAATCGGTCTTCAAACCTGGCTTGCCTATCTTGTCTCGGTATTTTTTGGTGGACTTGTAGCATTTATGCTCGGCTGGACATCAAGAACCAAAGAAATAGAGCGCAGAAAAGCCCTAGTAGAACAAATCCAGCGTATCGCAGATCGCCTCAAGATGAGTGTTATGAATAGCAATTAATATTTAAATCTTTTCTAAAAACATTCTCCCACCCCCTCTGATCTACCCACCCCAAAAAAACCAACCCCCTTCCTCTTCTTGACTTAACAATAAAATAATTATATAATAACAATAGAAACCTGCTTTCAGATAAATATGAATATGAAAAACAAGAAATGAACATCAATTTCTGTTTTTTTAGATTTTTTTGAAAGCATGATAAAACAAAAATTTCAAAATCTTAAAAATCTCGTACTAGGCTCAGAAGACCAAAAAGCATCAAAAATAGCCGAATGCTCAAAAATCCAAAACCTATACGAAGACCAGTTCGCCATTGACAAAAAAGCACCAAAAAAAATCCTCAACGGCTTTCTAATTTTTCAGATTATGTGGAGAGTGATCTCCAAAATGAAAATGCTCGACTATCGCCTTGTATGCGATGCACTTGACCCTGAAACCACACAAACAGTAAATGAAGTAGTTGACGACATCGTAAAAAAAAGCGGCTTCCAAAACTGCTTCACAGAAAAAAACTCAGGCTTTTTCAGAGCACTGCTCTTTGGAGACTCATTTTTAAGAATTGGTGCAGGAGACGAAAAAGAACCAATCCGATTTGAACTCTGCTCTATTTCTGATATTTGGATCGACCCAAGAGCACAAGAATTCAGAAGCAAAAGCTCAAATTTTGACGTAGACGAGATCGCCATCTCCCACTACTACACAATAGATCAATTCAAAACCTACTATCCTGACTTTTCAAATCAAGACATCAGAGGCGATCTTCCATTTTTCAAAGACCAAGACCCAGATCAACAAGAAAACTACGTGCAAGTAGCTGAATACTTCTCAAAATCAACTGAAACCTACCAAGTTTTTGCAGGAAAAGACGCAACCATACTCAAAGATTGCATAGGCGAAGACTACCCATTCAGAGATGCAAAAGAAAAAGCCTACATACCATTTTTGCACTTCATCTGCTTCCCATCACTAAACAGTATCTACAACGTAGGACTCGGAAACCTCTTCTACAAACTACACGAAGAAACAAGAAGACTAATCAACATGGCAATATCAGCAGTCTCAGAAAGAGTCGATCCGATTTACACCATTGCCATGAAAAAAAACAAAGTAGCCGAATTTCAAAACTGGCTCTACAAAGCAATGGAAGCCAAGAGCAGGGGAGACATGGGCATTATCCCAGTTGATATTGATGACGATGGACAACTTGAATACGGCAAAGTCAACTCAATCATTGGAGAACAACTAACCACAGAATTCGAGCGACTTTACGATCAATACGACAAAATCATAAAAAGAATCGGCATAAACCTAGACGACTTCTCAGCCACAAACGACACAGCCCGTCATGCCATGATTCGTGAAGAAAACTCAAACGCCTTTGTAAAACAAATCATGGAACAAAACGCAGAAATGTTCAGATTTGCAATAGAAGCAACACTCACAGCTATTCGTGACTTTATCCCACATGACAACACCATCGAAGTAAAAGAAGGCATTACACTCGGCATGATAAGTGAAATTTTAGAAAAATACGAATTCAGAATAGAAGTCGACTCAAGAAGCGGATCCTACCCAAGCAATGTTTATGAAATCTCAAAAATGGACGAACTACTAAACATTCTTCCAATTCAAAGCAAAGCCTATCAATCAACATTGGTCAAAAAAGCCAACCTACTAGGCCTAAACATCACTTCTCAAGATTTAATCTAAAATCAATGAAACACATCAATTTCCTAAAAAAACTTCTCCTAAACAAAAAATCCCAATCCTCATACACAGAAGAACTGCTTGGATCTAGAGCAAAGCGCAGAGCATTCGCAAAATTCTACAAAAACCACGAAGAAGACATAGACTATTTAATAGAAGTATTCATGTACTATGAAATGCAAAAAATCCTAAAAAAAGACCTCAAAGAATTCAAAAAAGGACTAGAAAAATTTCGCATATTCTTCAAAGCCTGCCACGAAGAAGAACAACACAAAGAACAAGAAGACCAAACAGAAACAACAAGCAATCTAAGTTTTTAATTTTTACAATTACCACACAAAAACCCAACCCCACTCATCACCCCTTAGACACCTCACACACCTAAATATCATTATTTCAAATCAGCCTCCGCACCTCTCCCAAAAATCCCTCAAAAACTCACAACCTCACAACACCCCTAAAAAATCACAAAAAAAAGCCAACAAAACTCTGCACCACCAAACCCCCATATCCCAAAACACCCACCTATCTCATCACAATCTCTTTAACAATCTCCTTAGTTTCAGTAAACCGCTGATCACTATGAAGCACGACCACTATCAACTCTTTTCCACCATCCTGATAAAGCGATATAAGACACTGCCCCGCCTCGTCCGTTGTCCCCGTTTTGATACCGATAAACTTAGACCCTCTTTCAAAAAGCAGCTCATTTGTATTTCGAATAAAATGCCTCTTCCTAATATTTCTTGATATTTTAACCAACTCCTTAGTACCAACAGTCTCCCTAACAAATCCACTTTTTTCATTCAACAAAAACCCAGCCATCAAGCCCATATCATAAGCACTAGCATAATGTCCCTCCTCATCAAGCCCATGCGGATTTTTAAATTGAGTATCTTTCAATCCTAACTCCTTAGCCCTTAGATTCATTTTTACTACAAACTCATCAACACTCCCAGAATCATATATAGCCAAAGCAACAGCAGAATCATTAGCAGAATGTATCAAAAGCATTTGCATTAAATCCCTAACAGTAAATTCCTCATTTGCCAACAACCAAGCCTTCTTCCCCTCAACTTTCGTAGCCTCTCTATCAACTTGCAACACCTCATCGAGATCATGATTTTCCAATATCAAAATAGCAGTCATAACCTTTGTCAAACTAGCAATAGGGCGGCGAGTATGTATATCTTTCCCAAAAAGCACAGCATTACTAGACTTATCCATAA
>JAOARU010000004.1 GCA_025210675.1 Candidatus Altimarinota bacterium
ACCAAGCGCTTAGCGAGAAAAGACGATGCAAAGCGTAGTAGTCGAGTAAAACGAGACTACGGAGCGATGCAAGATTTTTGCGGAAAACTTGGGATTTTTAATCACAAGTTTTTAAGAAAATCTAGGCTTTTCCCTAAGTGATAAAAAAGAATTCATGCGAAGCATGGATTATTTTTTAATATGGATAGATCCAGAACCCCCGAACTCAGTTCTAATCAAGCGGTCGGGGGGTTGTCGTAATGGAGTAGTTGAGGCGAAATTGAAAATTGAGCTGAAAATACGAAATAAAGACATCGAATCCATATGCGTCCACCAAAGATGGAATTTGTCCTGAGATACTTGGTTAAAATATTTACTGAGATTTTCTATGATGCAATAAAATCGCTTTGATTATTGGATAAAAAACTATAAAAAAAAGAGGGCTTAGCCCTCTTTTGTATTTATTTCTTAGATTTCGCCTTCGTCTTCTAGGTAGGTTCTGATATTTTTTTGGATTCTTGCAAGTGGTGTCGGTGATCCAAGTGCAGGAGAGAAGTAATTTCCAGTTAGGTTCTCGTATGCTTCAATATAACGCTTTGAAAGTTCTATCCTGAGTTCATCAGGTGCTTTTGGGAGGATTTTGTCATCGTATGGATTACAATTTTGTGTAAACCATAGCCTGAGAAATTCCTTGTCAAAACTATCTGGTTCTTCGCCTTTTGACATTTTTTCTTCATAGGTGTCTTTTCTCCAGTATCTTGATGAGTCTGGTGTTAGAACTTCGTCAACAAGCATGATATTGCCGTCTGCGTCTTCACCGAATTCAAATTTTGTATCAACAAGAATAAAGCCATTTTCTGCGGCTATTTCACTGCCTCGCTCAAATACCTTTATGGCATATTCTTCGATTTTTTTCCATTTTTCTTCAGCAACAAAACCTTGTTCGACTATTTCTTTTGGTGAAATTGAGCGATCATGATCTTCTTCTTTTGTTGTTGGTGTGATAATTGCTTTATCAAATTTTTCATTTTTTTTCATGCCTTCAGGGAGCATGACTCCACAAAAATCACGTACTCCATTGGAGTAGTTTACCCAAGCCGATGTGCTCGTAGATCCTGTTAAGTATCCTCTGACAATTACTTCAACAGGAAATACTTTGGCTTTTTTTACGATCATTACATTTGGGTCTGGTGCTGCGATCATGTGATTTGGTACAATGTCGCTAGTTTTTTCAAACCAGAATTCTGAGATTTGATTTAATACTTGACCTTTAAAAGGAATGTCTGCCAAAATGCGATCAAATGCGCTTTGGCGGTCAGTAGTGATCAGTATTCTTTTGTTGTTGATTTCGAAGGTATCTCGCACCTTTCCATGATGAATACGCTTGTAGTCAAGCAGTAATTCGACTTGTGTGAGGGTGTCAGCTAGGTGAGCCTTGATGAATGAATCTGGGGGAGACATAAGTTATTTAAAAAAAATTAAACCATTGGTTTTGCTAAGTCTTCGAGTGATGACTTAGGGGCTTGGGATTTTGTAATGCCACTAGCCACAAGTATGCCCTGTGCTCCTAGTTTTAGGGCTATTTTAACATCTTGAGTATTTTTGATTCCTGCTCCTACTAATACTTTTTGAGTGCCAATTTTTGATACTGATTCTTCAATTAGCTCTGGCTGAGCTGTTGATACTGAGATGTCGCCTCCGATTAGTTCAGGTGGTTCTATTGCTATTAGGTCGGCTTTTGTTTCTTTTGATATTTTTTCTCCTTCTTCTACGCTTTCTGCGCAACATACCACCTCTAGTCCTACTTTTTTGGCTTCATTGATAGCTTTTTTTAGTTCTTCAAAATCATTGAATCTGTTTTCGGAGTGATTTAAGATTGTGCCTTTTGCTCCTAGGTCTTTTGCGAATTGAGCTGGAAATTTACCTGTATGTGATCCATAAGAGACACCATCAATATGTTGAGCGTATACGGGTATGTCTGTATTTTTAGTAACTTCTTTTAAATCAGCTGTCTGAACTGCAATAATAATATTTACATTTTTTTCTTGAGCTACTTCTTGGTGGATTTTGGCCATTTTCAAGGCATTGTCACCAATTGAAGATTCGGTAGCTTTAAAATTGGTAATAATTAAAGGTAAATTCATTTATAAAAATCAAACTTAGTTTATTTTCTCAGAAAAATATCAAAAATTCAAATCGGAATTTCCTCGCCTAAAAATTTAGGATCATGTTTGATTAAATACACCTCATAAAATGATTGGATTTTGGCAAGTGTATCTCTGATATTAAGCTTTATATTGTCTATGTAGGTGTTTTTGTTGACTATTACACCACTTGATTTGATGCCCATTGATTTACAGAGAAATACGGCTCTTTTTAGGTGGAATTTTTGAGTAATGAGAATTGCTTGATTAATCATAAAGACTTTTTTGGCACGTGCGCAGGTGTCATATGTCCTGAAGCCAGCATAGTCTAGTGCTATTTTGTCTTCTGGGATTCCGAGTAGGATAGCATATTTTTGCATGGCAACAGGTTCGTTGTAATGAGAGATGGAATTGTCGCCACTCATGAGGATTTTTTCGATTTTACCTTGAGTATAGAGGTTGGAGGCTGTTTGAATGCGGTCTTTGAGGATATCACTAGGTGTGCCGTTTTTTTTGACTCCTGCACCAAATACTATGGCAATGCGTTCTTTTGGGGCTGTTTGTTCTGTGTAGATTTCATTTTTTGTTGAGATTTCAATCCAAATAAGAGGTGTAAAAAATGCCAATATTACTACAATAAAGCCGATTTTTAAGTATTTTTTATTGATCAGTTTCATTTTTGATTAAGCTTATAAATTCTTCTGGGTTGGAGATTTTTTTAATAAATTGACCTTTTTTGTAAAAGGCATAGTTTTTTCCGCCACATACTATCGCAAAATCAGCGTCTTTGGCTTCACCTGGACCATTGACTATGCAGCCCATAACAGCAATGTGGATATTGGGGTCTAGGTCTTGAGTATTTTTGTAGATTTTTTTGGCGAGTTCTTTGTGTGAAGGATTTTGACAGCGTCCGCAGGTAGGGCATGATACAAAGTGTCTTTCGTAATTGATTTTTCCTAGTCCTTGAAGGATTTTGTAGGCTACATGCACTTCAGTGTCTGATGTATCGGTTAAGGATATGCGAATAGTGTCTCCTATGCCCTCTAGGATTAACGGTGAAAGTGCTAAAGAGCTCTTGATGCTACCGTCTTCTTTGAGCCCTGCTTCTGTGAGTCCTATGTGTATAGGGTAGGGGCAAGATTTATAAAGTAGGCGATTGGCTTCGATTGTTGTTATCACATCGCTTGATTTTATTGATACACATATTTCAAAAAAATCCATGTCTTCAAGGATTTTGACGTGCCTGAGTGCGCTTTTTGTTAGGTTTTCAGGAGTTTTTTCTAAGTATTCTTTTTCCAGAGAGCCTGCATTTACTCCTATTCTGATAGGTGTATGAGCTTTTTTGCAGGCTTTTACAACTTCACGAATATTTTGTTCGTTGCCGATATTGCCTGGATTGAAGCGGATTTTACTTGCTCCATTTTTAATGGCCTTGATTGCCATAGTATAATCAAAGTGGATATCAGCTATAATTGGCAGAGGGCTATTTTTTGTGATTTCTTTAAAGGCATCAAGGGCTTCTTGGTCAGGAATAGCTAGTCTTGCTATTTGACATTTTGCTTTTTTGAGGGATTTTATTTCTTTGAGTGTTGATTTTATGTCTCTTGTGTCGGATTTACACATTGATTGCACTACTATTGGCGCATTTCCTATTTTTATACCTGCTACTGTTATTTGCTTTCTCATGTGTTATGATATTATAGCTTAATCATACGCTATGAAGGTAATTATTGAAACATTAGGCTGTAAAGTTAATTTTTTGGAATCAGAAAGAATCAAAAAAGAATTGTCATTGATGGGTTTTAGCATTGTTGATGATGATGCGGATTTTGCGATAGTAAATACTTGTACTGTTACTGATACTGCAAATAAAAAATCATTTGATAGATTAAAAAAATTTCAGCAAAAAGCCAAAAAGGTAATCATAACTGGTTGTGCGGCAAGAATAGACAATGAGTTTGGTGATTTTGTAGTGCTTCCAAATTATATTGATGTTGTGGAGTATTTTCGATCTTTGCAGATTGATCTTGAGCCTCGGGATTATCAAAAAACACGCACAAGAGCTTTTGTGGAGATTCAGAGAGGTTGTGAGAGTTTTTGTTCTTATTGTATTATTCCTTTTACTCGAGGGAGAAGCGAAAGTATAGAAAAAAGTGTGATTATAGATGAGGTCAAGTCGCTTTATGATGAGGGAATCAAGGAGATTGTGTTGACGGGGATAAATTTGATGGCTTGGGGCGCAGAATCAACCAATAGGCCTGCCACAACTCGATTTGATGAGATATTGAGAGCGATTTTAAATGAGACTAAGATGCCTAGAGTCAGGATTTCTTCAATTGGTCCTGAGTTTGTAGATCAGAGATTTTTTGATCTTTATGAAAATCCGAGAATTTGTGATCATTTGCATATATCTATTCAGAGTGGATCTGAAAAAATTCTTGAAGCAATGAATAGGGGGCATGGCGCTGATGAGATTCGTTATATTGCTGAAAATGCTTACAAAAAGCGTCCACTTAGTGCTTTGACTGCTGATTTTATTGTGGGATTTCCTGGTGAGTCTGAGTTTGATTTTCAAGATAGTTTAAAATTGGCTCGGGATATTAAATTGTCCAAGGTGCATGTTTTTCCTTTTTCTCCGAGAAAGGGGACTGTGGCTTATAATATGCAGCAACTAGATTCTCAAGAAAGCAAGCGACGAGCCGAGGTGTTTAGGCTTGAGGGGGATAAGTTACGGGCTGATTTTATAGAGAAAAATATAGGCGAGGAGCTAGAGGTTTTATTTGAGCACAAAGAAGATGGATTAAGTGCAAATTATATCAGGATTCATGAAAAAGGCGTTCAGGAAAATGAAATTCGCAAGGTGATTTTGAGCAGGGATAATCTGGTGTATTGATTAAATCAGATGGTGATGATAGGAGATCATTAAGCTAGGGTGTTTTTTTGGTGAGTAATAGAACTTGAAAAATTAATGATTTTTTTTAAAAAATGCTTTATGTCTCTTGTATAAAAAATTTGTTCAATTATTAATGATTAATAAGCCAAAAAGCATTTCATATAAAGCAAATATTGTTATGGGGTTGTTTTTTGAAAATTTACTTAATTCCTAGTCTGTCTTCGATTTCTTGATCTACAAAAATCTTTTTACGACCAAATTTCATACGGGAGTATTGTTTTATGATTTCTGCTGATTTGCGATTTGCTCCTGCCTGATCCCAGATGGTCTCAAGTGAAAATGGTCTTGAGGTGGCATTGTTGATGTTGAGTTTTACGTATGCTTTGTAGTTTGATATGCCTAAAATATCCTGCTGCGAAAGGATTGGGGCGTATTCTTTTTCTAGGTATTCAGCATCATCAGCACCTACTTTGAAGCTCATCATTGTGCCCACATTACCAAATACTGCATCTCTTAGTTTAGATTGTTTTTCGTAGCCTTGAGTATTGTTGAGCTGCGCTATGTACTGGTGAGCCATAATCAGTGCCAAGTGATATTTACGAGCCTCAGACAAGATGTCTGCAAAAGCATCAGTAGCAAAATTTTGGAATTCGTCCACATATAGGTAAAAATCACGCCTTTCGCTTTCTGGTATGTCGGCACGACTCATGGCTGCCATTGATATCTTGTTTACAAAAATTAAACCTAAAAGCTGAGCATTTAGATCTCCAATTTTACCTTTTGAGAGATTGACTAGTAAAATCTTGCCTTCGTCCATGACTTGACGTATGTTAAATGCGCTTTTTGGCTGACCAATGACATTACGCATTGTAGTATTGCTTATAAAAGGTCCAAATTTGCTTGAAAAATAAGGTATCATCTCTTCTTTTTCTCTTTGACCTGTTTTTGCCATTTCATTGTCCCAAAATTGTTTTACAACAGTGTTTTTGCATTTTGCGACTTTGTATTTTTGAAATTCATCATCAGTAAAGAGTCTTGGCACGTCAATAATTGTAGCTCCTGCTTCTTCGTCGTCCATAAGCGTCAGGCAGCCATTTCTAAAGTAGTGCTGAAGACGAGGCCCAAAGATTTCATTGCCAAATAATTTCAAGAAAATATTCATGGCATCTAGGCTGGCTCGATCTTTTTGTTCTGATGTCTTGGCTTCTAGGAGATTTAATCCCATTGGGCGATCAATATTAGCAGGATCAAAGACTATAACGTCTTTTGCTCTTTCTTTTGGGACAAATGCTAGTATGTCCTCAATTAGGTCTCCATGTGGGTCAATAACACAGAGTCCATCGCCATTTATCACGTCCTGGCGAGCCATGTATGAAAGCATGACAGATTTACCTGAGCCAGATTTTCCCAGTATGTAATGGTGACGAGATCGGTCTTTGCGAGTCATGAAGATATTGGTTTTTTGTCCACGGAAGCTGTTTGTTCCAAGTAGTGTACCATCTTTTGGTATGTTGCTAGGAGGTGCAAGAACTTTGTAGTCGAGCCATTTGATAATTGGAATTGGGTTGTATTTTGCGTCAGGAAAATGAAAAACAGTCGCAAGTTCATTTGGAACAAGGAGTGATGTTTTTCCTATATAAAATTTACAAAGTCTCCTTTTGAATCCATGTAGGATAAGTGGCGCGTTGATAGGGTCAAATGGAATAATACGTCTATTTTCAAACCAATTACCAAGAGCGTCTTTGTATATTGTCATACCAACAACTAGGTTGTTTAGGATTTCCTCTACTCTTTCTGATGTTTTGGCTGATGCCATAACTCTGATTGATACGTCGAAGCCCATTTGACCGGCTTTTGTACCCATGCGTTTAGCCAATTCTTCTTGTGGTTGAAGCATTCTGATATAGTGATCTCCACTATCTGCACCAGGTGCACTGCTTGAGAGGCTGCTTTCTTTTCCTGGGATAAGAATTGCGCCAATTACGTTAAATAGCATTCCTATAATAGGAAAGTCAGATATGATTGGTATGTGAAAATTTTTTTTCTTCATGAAAAAATCAGAAGCTTTTTGAGTAGCCTCTTTTCGCCAAGCGTGATCAGGGATAGGGTTGACTATTAATTGCATTACAGCTTTTTCGTCTTCTTCAAGCTTAGAAAATACGTTTGCTAAGTCGTTCATGGGATCATTTTCCATCTCTTGAAATGTTTTGATTGGATACCAGAAGTCATTTTTAGTGTGTATGTAGTATCCGTTGTATTTATAGCCTGGGCGTTTGATCTCGTAGTCTTCTACGGCTTGTATATCAGCTGAAGGAAAAAATGAAGTAACCTGTTTTTCTATAATTGACTGGAAGTATTCGTCACATACTATGATGAATTTAAGATTTTTTTCTTCCATTAGTATCTCAAATGAGATTTTTTCAAAATCCCATAATTTAGTGCGAATGATGTTTTTTAAGTTCATTTCAGAAAGCTCTGTCAAAGCTCTAAAAAACTGCACCATGACACCTATTTTTTCTTTGAAGTCTTTTTCTTGTCTTTGTTCGTAATCTTTTTTTGAGTCTGAGCGTGGTACAATGATTTGCAGATAGACAAAATCTTGTGCTTTTCTTTCATGATACCACCATCTCATCATGTATATACTACCTATTACAAGGTAATAAATAGTAAATATATCGACAATTAGATCAAGAGGATCTTTTTTGATGTAGTCAAATGTGCCTTGGTAGATTTCTTGGTATTTTATGTGTTTTACCAAATTAATTCCTACTACCAATAGAATTATAAAAAGATACCTGAGCTTTAATATTTGTGAAAAACTCATGTTTTTTTGATTAACATATTGCGATTATCAAAGCGTCGCTTTTGATCCATTAGACTAAAAAGCGTCAAGCTGCCAATCTTAAAAAATCCAAAGGCAATAAGAGGCATTAGTCTCTCGTCTATTGGTGTTTTGAAATTTGCTAGATTGAGTATGTCTGATAGGTATGGGTCGTATTCTTGAATTACAAAAAAAAGTGCATAAAAACCAACAGAAATAATTGTGCCTTGAGTTATTTTTGTGATTATAAAGAGAAATTTTTTTGGAATGATAAATATTAAGCTAAGCAAAAAATACATTATAGAATACCAGAAACTATCTTTTTTATGGGATTTTTTGAGTTCAGGTGAGGCAAAAATACTAAGTCCATAAAAATACCCAAAAAGACCAGAGCAAAAGAGATGTATAGGTAGGATAAAAAACTCTCTTTCCAGGAAGTATTTGAGCATTTTTATAGGTCCTACTGCTTCTGGGTTTTGCCCGGAGAATGTTATATAAAAAAATATGATATTTTCAAAAAATGTGTACCCCAAAGCAGATGCAAATGATAGATCAATCACGTCGTCGATATTTTTAAAATACCTGATACCAGCAAGCTGAACGACAATATTTTTAAAAAGCGTTATCAGTAAGCCAATAAATATAAAGGTGCTAAAAAATGGCAAATCTTGAGATTCAAGATATGAATCCACGATTTTTTCAGCTCTAAGTACAAAATACAAAGCTCCAATTCCAGCTAAAATAAAAGCTAGAAAGAAGCGAAGTGCCATTCCTTTTCTGTTTTTTCTTTTGATGATTATGTACCAAAAGATAACAGGTATAAATGATAATATTGCGCTTATTGCCAGTATTTTTAGATTTGTATTTTCTATTAGTGCTTGCATTTTTCTTTTTGTTTCTGGTTATTTTAGCATATTTTAGCCTGAAAATAAAGGAAAAGAAAGGAAATTTGTCTTGTTTGATTGGTTTGTTTTTTTGTATAAAAAATTTGTTCAATAGATGGGAGGAGGAAGGTGTGGATGTATGTTATTAAGATGGGGTGGATTAATTTTATTTTATGGGAGGTTTTGACAGGGTGTTTTAGGTAGTAGATTTGCTTATGGTTTTTTTGGTTGATAATTAGATTCTTTTTGTTTTTTTGTATAAAAAATTTGTTCAATAGATGGGAGGAGGAAGGTGTGGATG
>JAOARU010000049.1 GCA_025210675.1 Candidatus Altimarinota bacterium
CAGCATAGCAATAGCAAAAAAAGCCAACATTTTATGGAGTGAGTTTTTTGGTAAAAAGATTGAAAAATTCCATAAAAAAGCAATCCCAAGCAATACTAATATAAATAGTCCGTTTGCGATATTTAGGAATTTATTAAAAATCTGTTCAATTTTTGGATTTCTGAGTCCTGTTTCTTCTATTGATAATGTCCAATCAAGTAGTGATGATGCCCTAGATGAAAAACTACCCACAAAAGTAACAGCGCTTGAATATTCTGCATTTATTCCTGAGATTAGATCTTCTGTGCTTGGAATCTGCCTTTCTTCTCCGTCTGCTATTATAATCAGATCAATTTGTGTTTTTTCTTGATCTTTAATTGAAAAATGTTCAGAGCATAGGCCTTTTTTGTTGTCTTTTTCACAAAAATAACCACTTAATTTTAGATTTCCTGTGGTTTTTATGCGATCTTCATCTCTGGCAATATTTATTTGATACTGTCCTTCATCTGCTTCGATATTGAGCTTTTCAGAATAATTTTTAAATGGATTTAATGGTCTTGTAGAAAGCCATTCTTGCATTTGTAGGTAGTTGACTTTACCTCCTCCGCAATTTAAAATATTGTCTTCAAAAAATATCAATCTATCCTGACTGATGCGCTCAGGTGGAGCAAAAAATTCTCCAGCAGGAGCTTGTTCATAGCGATCAAGCTTGATTATTTCTTTTCTTTTTTTGTCACCTTCATACCATTCATAAGTGCATGTTTTAGTGTCTTTTTTGTATAGTCCTCCTCTTTCTGGTGTGTATTTTTCAGGATCATTGACATTTGGTATTTCTATGCCTATTTTTAGTGGTTTTCCCTGTTTTTCTATTATTACTTTAATAGGACGATTTTCATTAGAATAAATCTCTCCTGTTAGTTCATTTTTATGAATGCGTATCTCTGCTATGCCTTTTGCATAGGCATTTAGAGGAATAGCTGTAAATATTAATAAAGCTAGTGCCAGTTTTAAGATTTTGTTTTTCATATTTGTATCCCTTTATTTTACCACATTTTAAGCCTTTTTTCAAGGATTACATGATTTTTGTGGCATCATAAAATCTTTCGTCAAGGGATACATAATTTTTACCGCTTTCGAATATTTTTCCATCAAAAATATTTTCTTTAATGAAATCATATTTTTTTTGAAGAATTGGATTATTTTCAGCTAAAATGCGAAATTCTTTATTGTGTTTTACATAATATAGCGTGCTTTCTGCAAAATCTTCAAACACATCACTCATTGCATATCCTGATACAAAATCAAACTCAGAGGCGTCTTCCTTTAGTTTTTTTGAATCCTGCCAAGATATTCTGTAAAATTCTAGGCTTAAATCATCATTAAAAATAACCACACTTCCATCACGAAATTCACTTTTTCCGCTGTATGAATGACCTCTGAAGTATCCTAGGTCAACAATATGTGCAAATTCATGAATCAATACTTCTTCTGTTTCTGGTTTTGTTTCTAGGTCATATCTTAATTTTAAGATTCTTCCGCCAGCCATTGCACGAGGTAGGGTTTCGTCATAGTATATTTCAATTTTTTTAAGTGATTTCACTTTTTCGCAACCATACAAGAGGCTTGTTTTTGCTATTAATTCATTAATTCTTTCGGGGAGATGGTCAGTTGGAGCTTTTAATTTGCAGTATTTATCATTAGCAGAAGCAAATAGTGCCTCTTCAGATGGTGCTTCTACCCCTATAAAAATACTTAGTGATAAAATTGCTACTACCAATGCTTTTAGTGCTGTTTTTTTCAAGTTGTCTTAGAAAGTCTTTAACATTAACATATTTTTATATTTTGTCAATAGGTATTTTATACTTTATTTTTGTAGGGTATTTTGTTATAATATAAACAAATTATAATTTAATGAAAAATTTTGTCTTAGCTTTAAGCTTATTCTTTATATTTTTCGGTTCAGTTAGTGCAGTGAAGTTTTTTACTATAGCTAGCAACAAACCGGAAGGTTTTTTGTTGGATCAGGGTGGTGTATTTTCCGATAAAGCTGTTGAAATAGGTGCTACACTTAGGCAGATTTCTCAAGAAACAGAATCAGAAGTTTATATAGTAACTGTAGATTCTTTGCCTACGGATTACAACTTGTTGAGTTTTACGGTTGATATTTTTAATCGCTGGGAGGTTAATCAAAATAAGGGTATGCTTTTTGCAATTGATGTTTCAAAAAATCAGATTGAAATGAGATATAGTCAGGCAATTTCAGATTTGGTTACTCCTCGTGGAGAAAATAAAATAAAAACTAAGTATTTTAAGCAGGCCAAAAAGGGTAATTATGATGAGGTTTTTTCAGAGCTTACTCTCCTTTTAGGAGACGTATTGAGTGGTGACGAGAAGGCTCGTAAGCAGCTTGAAAAAGGAGGCAGATTGAGTGCTTTTCATTTCTTGCTTGTTCCTATTTGGATTTGTATTTGTGTTTATTTGATGCCTATGCCATTTCAATATATCGGGCAAATATTTGGTGTTATTGCTTCGTTTTGGGCAGGTAAATTTATTCTTGTATTGTTTTATTTTGGAGTTATTTGGCTACTTTCTTATAAGGTTAAAATATTTGGAGGCAAGACTAAGCTTATTAAAAAAGGAGCAACTGCTGACCCTGAAGAGGCAGATGAGGATGATTTAGAAAACTTCATTGCAAATTGACTTTATTTTAAGGGATTTTTTTTGTAAAATAAAAATCCTTTGAGATAAAAAATGAATCAGTATATGCAAATCGCAGTCAATGAGGCCAAAAAAGGCATGCAAAGTGGTGCAGGAGGTCCATTTGGTGCTGTGATTGTTTGTGATGGTCAGATTATTGCTCAGGGGCATAATGAGGTTATTGAAACAAATGATCCAACAGCACATGCTGAAATAGTAGTTATTCGTAAGGCGGCAGCGAAATTAGGTCGATTTGATTTGTCTGATTGTGAGATTTATTCATCTTGTCAGCCATGTCCAATGTGTTTTGCTGCTATTCATTGGGCAAAAATGAAAAAACTCTATTATGCGTGCACAAAAGAAGATGCAAGAAATATTGGCTTTGATGATGATTTCATATATGATGTCATTAAAGGAAAAGCAGCAAGAGAACAAGTTGCGTCAGTTCAAATAGATAGAAATCAATCCCTTGAGCCTTTTGAGATTTGGCAAGATATGGCTAAAAAAGTTCAATATTAATTAAAAAATATGAGTCAGGAAACTTTAAAGGGGGTTAACACCGCAGGCGATTTGGTAAGGGGGGGCGCAGAGGCTAAATTAATTCTTGAGTATTTTGATCAACAGACAAGAGCTATTA
>JAOARU010000050.1 GCA_025210675.1 Candidatus Altimarinota bacterium
CACAAAAGCTTGTCCGATTGGGGCGACTTGTAATTTGGCTAAAAATATCTATACGGTGCAGTTTCATCCTGAAGTGGTGCATTCTGAGTATGGTAATGATTTGTTGGATAATTTTGTAAAATTGTGTGGTATTAAAGATACTTGGAGTATGGAGGATTTTGTAGATATGTGTATAGCTGAGGTGCGTGAGCAAGTCGGTACAAAAAATGTCTTTTTGATGGTGTCGGGGGGTGTTGATTCAAGTGTGGTTTTTGCGCTTTTGAATAAGGCGCTTGGCAAAGAGCGAGTCTTTGGAATGTTTGTTGATACGGGACTTTTGCGCTATGAGGAGGCGGTAGAAGTGCAGGAGTTTTTGCAAAATGCAGGATTTGATAATCTGCATACAGCTTATGAGTCAGAGAGATTTTTAGGTGAATTAAAAGAGCAGTATGATCCTGAGGTGAAAAGGGGTATTATCGGTAATGCTTTTCTAGATGTGCAGAGAGATGTGTCTAGTGATTTAAATTTAAATCCAGATGATTGGTATTTGGCTCAGGGAACTATTTTTCCTGATACTATCGAGACGGGAGGTTCAAAGCATAGTGTTAAAATCAAGACTCATCATAATAGAGTGGAGCAGATTCAGCGTTTGATTGAGCAGGGCAAATTGGTTGAGCCTTTGAAGATGTTGTTTAAAGATGAGGTTAGGCAAGTGGCAAGACTTTTGAATCTTCCAGAAAAAATGATTGAGAGACATCCTTTTCCGGGTCCTGGTTTGGGGGTTCGTATCTTGTGTGCTCAGGGTGGAGATGTAGAGGTGCGTGCTGGTGAATTGGAGGGGGTATTTGAGGATCGGTATGGATATGGATTTAGATTATTGCCTATTAGGTCAGTCGGAGTGCAGGGGGATTTTAGAACCTTTGCACATCCTGTTGCTATTTTTACTGATGAGTTTGATAGATCTAAGTTGGCTGAAATAGCAACAGAGATCCCTAATAATCATAGAGAGATAAATCGTGTGATTTTGTGTCTATCTAGTGAAAATAAAGAGGATTTTGAAGTAAGACCTTCACATATAGATACAAATCGTGTTGAAAAATTGCAATTAGCTGACAAGATAACCATGGATATTATCAGAGAGGCTGGTTTGTATAATAAAATATGGCAATTTCCAGTAGTGCTTGCTCCTGTTTTTAATAGTCAGGGTGAGAGTATTATCTTGCGTCCTATTGAAAGCACAGATGCTATGACGGCTGTATCAAGTGATATACCTTTTGGTATCTTGAGGCAGATTGGTGATGAAATACTAGAAAGGGTTGATGGAATCGGTTCTGTGTTTTATGATCTTACAAGTAAGCCACCGGCCACTATTGAATGGGAATAGTTACAAAATATTGATTTATGGCAGATTTTGAACAATTTGGCGCTCTGGAGTCAGCTCAAGGACAAGAAAAAGCAGGTGAAAGTCAAGAGCAATTTCGAGAGCGACAGAGGCAAAACCAGGCAGCGATTGCTCAGATTCAACAAGAAGAGCAGCAAAAAAAACAAGATGACAATCTCTTGTCTTTTATAATAGTTAAGTTTTTGAGTCAGCCACAAAGAACAGGTCATTTTTTGTTGATATCTAAATTAGTAGCCAAAAATATACCTTCTGATTTGATTATAGCTATTATTGCCTTGGTATATGATGCAGCAGGTGATCATATTCATGCAAAATTTTCTCATATTGAAGGACTTTTTGATTTTGATGTTAAGGATAATGAGATGGGGTTAGACAATCTTGGTTTGATGAATGCTTGGCTTTTAAATATCCAGCGTGTAGCTAGTGTGGAAAGGGTAAAATTATTTGAGACAGGATTTGATAAAGAGGGCAAAATTGATTCTAATTTAGTAGAGCTTTGTGTGGTTTGTGCTGAGGAGCTTTTCATGAAAAATAACATAAGAGAAGATCTTAGGCTTAAATTTTCTGAGTTTTTTGTACAGCTGTTTACTGTTATCTCTAAGTCTTAATTGTGAAATATTTATTAGCTTATTAGCTAGGGGTATTTTTAATACTTGATTTTTTGAGATGGATTGTGTATAATTAAATGAAAATTTAAAAAAATATATAAAATTTAACAAAAACAAAATGAAAAAAACACTTATCGCCACTGTATTTGCTTTTCTAATTGGGATAGTGCCTGCTCAAGCGCTATTTTTGGATTTAGCGGATACAAAGCTTGTAGTTAGTCAGCTAGAGGCTGATATGGGAGATGGAGAGGCTACTCTTACGTGGTCAGTATCGCCAGATTCAAATGGTGATCAGCCTGCTAAGTTTGTTGTGCATCAAGGCACAAAATCAGTAGCTGAAGGTCTTGCATCAAGTTATGATGAAATGTTTGAAACAGCAGAAAAAACATATAAGCTATCAGGACTTGAAAACGGAAAGACTTATTATGTTGCTGTAAAAGCATTTGGTCAAAATGGCGAAGAGGGGTCAATGAGCAAAGAAATTGAGGTTGTTCCATCGTCAGGTGCAGATCCAATTAATAACGAAGGAGCTCCAAGAGTTGTAAAAGCAGAAGCTCTCACAAGCACTCTTGTAAAGCTTGAGTTTTCAGAGGATGTTATTCTTCCTACTGATTCTCCTGAGCTTTCTTTTTCAGTTACTGATGAGAAAGATGATACTTCGTTCTTGCTTGTGTGGTCAGTAGAATACGACAAAGAAGATGATAAAGAGGTGTTTTCTCGTGTTATTCTAACAACAGACGAGCAAGATAAGGGTAGAAATTACCTAACAACAGTAAGTGCTTTGATTACTGATAAAGATGAAAACCCAATTGAAAGTGGTTTGACAGATTCAGCTACATTTATTGGTACTGATAAGACAGAACTGGAAACAGATGCTTTAACTCAAGAGGTTGTAACAGAGGAAAACACTCAAGAAGGTGGCGATGAGCAGGTAGATAGTGCTACTGATGAAGCAGAGGTTGTGCTTGAAGGTGAAACAGAAGATTCCTTAAAAGAAGCAGCAGATGAGGCAGCGCTTGATATTGATGCACTTCAAAAACAAGCTGAAGAAGAAGCTAGAAAGCTAGCAGAACAAGAGCAGGCTGAAGAAGAGGCAGCAGTAGAAGCTGAAGAGCCAGTTGTAGAAGTTGAAAAAGAAGAAGTAGTTCCAGTAGTTGATACAACTGAGGCAGTTGTTGAGGTTGATGAAGAGGATACTACTCCGCCAGCTGAAGTTCAAGGTTTGGCAATTACTTTTAAGCAGAGAGTAAGTGACTTCTTGGTAAAGCTTACATGGGGCTTGTCACCAGATGCGGTAAGTGAAAAAGTTGATCAGATTATTTATCATTCACTTGATAAGGGTAAAACATGGGGACAAGGTAAAAATCTTGGAGAAAAAGCAACTTCTTATGAGACAACAGCAAAGCCTGAAACAGAGCAAACATTTAAGGTGACTACTCGTGATGTAGCAGGTAATGAAAGCCAGGGTGTGATCAAATCAGTACGCCTTCCGGCTCTTCCAAAAACAGGTGCACCAATCTTGATTGCGCTTGGAGCAGGACTTTCAATGGCTGGATTATCAGGTCTTAGAAAAAAGAAATAATCATAAATTTTAAAAAAATTAAAAAGCAGAAAAGGCACCTAGTGGTGCTTTTTTTGTTGGATTAGTAAAAAAGATAGTTTTTTATTGAGAATAAATAAAAAACATGATATAGTACAATTTAGCGTTTAAGTAAAAATAAATGGGTAATTATATAGAAATTAAAGGGGCTCGTGTGCATAATTTGAAAAATATTAATGTAAAGATCCCTAGGGATAAGCTTGTGGTCATCACAGGTCTTTCTGGTAGTGGTAAGTCGTCTTTGGCTTTTGATACTATATTTGCGGAAGGCCAGCGTCGTTTTGTGGAGAGTTTGTCGGCTTTTGCTAGGCAATTTTTGGGTATGATGGAAAAACCTGATGTTGATTCTATTACAGGTCTTTCTCCTGCTATTTCTATTGATCAAAAGGTTTCACATAGAAATCCTCGCTCAACAGTGGGGACTGTTACAGAGATAAATGATTATTTGAGGCTTTTGTTTGCAAAGGCGGGTAGAGTACATTGTCCTGATTGTGGCAAGTTGGTTCAAAAGCAAACAGCATCAGAAATAGTTGATCTGATTGCTGAATATGCTGAAGGTAAAAAGATTATTTTGCTTGCACCTCTTGTAGAAGGCAAAAAAGGTGAACATCTCAAAATATTAGAAAATATCAGAAAATCAGGTTTTGTAAGAATGCGTGTTGATGGTGAGATAGTATCTGTAAATGAGGAAATAGAGCTTGATTCAAAGAAAAAGCACTCTGTGGATATAGTAATTGATCGCTTGGTTGTAAAGAATTTTAAGAAGGTATTTAAAGAGCTTTCAACAGGTGAGAAATTTGAAGATAAAAATCCAGAAAGAAGCCGTTTGGCTGATTCTGTTGAGTTGACTTTGAAGCATGGTAAGGGTAAATTAATCATTCTTGATGCAGAGACCGGAGAGCAGGAGGTTTTATCAGAAAATTTTGCATGTGTTGAGCATGGAAATGTTATTTCTGAGCTTGAGCCAAGAAATTTTTCTTTTAATTCTCCTTATGGCGCTTGTCAGTCTTGTCATGGGCTTGGTAGTAAGTTGGTTGTAAAAGAAGAGCTTGTAATGCCAAATCCGAGACTTTCGCTTGATGAGGGGGCTATTTTGCCATGGGCAAATATGCTTTCGAGAGAGAGTTGGAATTATCGTATTTTAAAGGCAGTTGCTAAAAAATATAGTTTTGCCATGGATACAAAGGTGGCTGATTTGACTAAAAAGCAGCGTGAGATTATATTGTACGGAACAGGAGATGATGAGTACGCTGTCAAGATGGATTCTGATAAGTTTTCAGGAGATTTTATGACTCGTTATGAGGGTGTTATCCCAAATTTGGAGCGTAGGTATAAGGAGACTGATTCTGATTTTGCGAGAAAGCAGATTGAAAAATTCATGGAAGAGGAGATCTGCACATCTTGTCAGGGGGCTAGGCTTAGAAGAGAGGTTTTAAATATAAGGGTGGCAGATGTTAATATTATAGATATTTCCAAAATGTCTATTGAGAAATTGTTTAAATTTTTTGATAAATTGCCTAAGCAGTTAAATGAGCGTGAAAATGAAATTGCTAAGCTGATAATTCAAGAAGTAAAGTCAAGATTGTCATTTTTGATGCAGGTGGGGCTTGGATTTTTGACATTAAATAGAAGTGCATCTACTTTGTCAGGTGGTGAAGCTCAAAGGATACGTTTGGCTACTCAGATTGGCTCAAACTTACAAGGTGTACTTTTTGTTTTAGATGAGCCTTCTATTGGATTGCATCAGCGTGATAATGAGAAGTTGATTAAAACCATTCGTGATCTTCAGAAGCTTGGAAATACTGTAATAGTAGTAGAGCACGATGAGGAAATGATGAGAGAGGCGGATTATTTACTTGAAATTGGACCTGGGGCAGGTAAATATGGTGGCAATGTGATGGCAGAGGGGATTCCTGAAGATCTTATTGCTAATGAAAAATCAATTACAGGGCAGTATCTTAAAGGTACACGCAAGATTGAAGTTCCTGATATTCGCAGGACTCCAAATGGTAATTTTCTTGAAATTATAAATGCCCATGAGCATAACCTTAAAAATTTAAATGTAAAAATTCCTTTAGGTGTTTTTGTTGGGGTAACAGGTGTCTCTGGTAGTGGTAAATCTACATTGATCAATGAGATCCTTGCTCCTTCATTAACAGAAAAATTAAATAGAGCGAGTGCCAAATCAGGTGCACATGATGAGATTCGTGGTATTGAGCATTTGGATAAGGCTATTGTTATTGATCAAAGTCCGATTGGTAGAACTCCACGTTCAAATCCAGCTACATTTACAGGGGTATTTACTGAAATTCGTGATCTTTTTTCTAATTCACCTGAGGCAAAATTAAGAGGTTATAAGCCTGGCAGGTTTTCATTTAATGTAAAAGGAGGACGCTGTGAGCAGTGTATGGGTGATGGAATGACAAAGATTGAGATGCATTTTTTGCCTGATATTTTTGTGCCATGTGAGACGTGTAAGGGCAAGAGATTTAATGCTGAGACTCTTGAGATTACCTGGAGAGGTAAAAATATCGCTGATGTTTTGGCGATGACAGTTCAGGAGGCTTTGGAATTTTTTGATAAAGTTCCAAAAATTCGTGAAAAATTAGACACTTTAAACAAGGTCGGACTTGGATATGTGCATCTTGGACAAAGTGCTACAACTCTTTCTGGAGGTGAAGCTCAAAGGATAAAATTGGCTACTGAATTGTCAAAACGTTCAACTGGAAATACTATTTATATACTTGATGAGCCAACTACGGGATTGCATTTTCAGGATATTGAAAAATTGCTAGTGGTTTTGAATGCCCTTGTTGACAATGGTAATACAGTTGTAGTGATTGAGCATAATTTAGATGTGATAAAAAATTGTGATCATTTGTTGGATTTAGGCCCAGATGGCGGAGATGGTGGGGGATTAATAGTAGCAGAAGGTACACCAGAAGAAGTCGCAAAGGTTGGAGGGAGTTATACGGGGCAATTTTTAAAGGACATCCTATCTTAAGGCTTTATTAACTTCGCATTACTTCATCAAAATCCTGCTCGCTCTCACATGCACTTTCAGTGCATTTAGATCGTCTCGCTAGGCTTTTTCTTCGTCCTGCTTGTTTCTAAAGCCTTATTTCTTAAATAACTTATCCTATTAACTTC
>JAOARU010000051.1 GCA_025210675.1 Candidatus Altimarinota bacterium
ACTCTTAATTCATGTGGAATAGTCCCGTTTTCAATAGTCACCTTGATAAGTGATTTTTTAGCTTTAGCAATAGCTTTTTGAATACCACCTACAACTTCTGCAGATTTGCCAATACCAATAGCTACTTTGCCTTTCTTATCTCCGATAATAACTGTTACACGGAATCTAAGCCTACGTCCTCCTTTTACCACACGTGTAACGCGATCGATCTGAAGAACCTCTTCCATAAACTCCTTTTCCTCTCTAATAGGTCTTTTTTTATCTCTACGACGTCTTTTACCTGCAAACTCTTTTTTGTCTGCATTGTCCTGCTGAGCTTCAGGTGCTTTAGCATCTGTCTCTTTAGCCTCTTGAGATTCAGCTTGTACCACTTTTTCTTGTTGCTCTTCAGTGCCTAATGTTTTTTCTTCTTTTACTTCTGACATGGATAATAAAATTAAAATTTAAGCCCACCCTTGCGTGATCCTTCAGCGATAGCCTTCACTCTACCATGATAAGCATATCCACTACGATCAAAAACACAAGTTGTGATTTTTTGTTCTTGAGCCTTTTTTGCAAGCTCCTCACCTGCTTTTTCCGCAGATGCCACAGTTTTATCTTGAGATCGAATTGAGGCCAAAGTAATACCTTTTTCATCATCTATTAACTGAGCATAAGTATTGCTATTTGAACGAAATACTGAAAGCCTTGGCCTAGCAGTAGTTCCGCCTATCTTTGCCCTAACCCTTAGCTGTCTTCTTTTCCTTTGAAGTGTTTTCTTTAACATTTTATTTAAATAAATATGAATTATGAATTCGCTTAATACGAAATTCTATTTGACTAATTATTTACCAGCTTTCTTACCAGCTTTTCTAGTAATATGCTCATCAATATACTTAACTCCTTTGCCTTTATACGGCTCTGGTGGTCTTTTTTCTCTGATTTCAGCTGCAAATTGACCAACTTTTTGCTTATCAATACCACTAATATTTAAAACATTCTTTTTCTCTTTATCAAGCTCAATTGTTACACCTTCTGGAGCCTTCATTTTAACTGGATGTGAAAATCCAAGATGAAGAGTGATCTCTGAACCTCCTCCCTCAGCCCTGTAACCAACTCCATTTATCTCAAGTTGCTTACAAAAACCCTCTGTTACACCTTTTATAAGATTAGCAATTATAGCTCTTGTCATTCCGTGGGCAGCTCTTTTTTGCTTCTCATCATTATCACGAGTCACAACAACTTTATTATCCTCAATTGCAACATTTACAATATCCATAATATCTAAACTAAGCTCACCCTTTGGACCTTTTACAATTATCTTATTGTCTTGAAGCTTTACTTCAACGCCGCTTGGTATTTCTACTGGTAATTTTCCTATTCTTGACATCTTTTTTTGAAAAAATTAATAAACTTCGCATAAAAGCTCTCCTCCAATATTTTGTTCTTTTGCCTCAGCTCCTGTAAGAACACCTCTTGAAGTTGAGAGAACAAAGATACCAAAACCATTCAAACTTGGCTTAAGCTCAGATGATTTTACATACATTCTTCTACCAGGAGAAGACACCCTTTTTAGGGTTAATTCTTTTTTATCCTTAGGAAGGACGGCTTTAATTTGCTTAGTTTCTTTATCTTGAATCAATTTCACTCCATCTAAAAATCCATTTTTCTCAAGGATTTTACAAATCTCTATCTTAAGATTTGAATGAGGAATTAATGTAAATTCTTGTCTAGCCTGAAATGCGTTTCTGATTCTTGTTAAAAGATCTGCAATTGGGTCTGTATTCATAGTTTTTAAAATAAGTTATTTTTACCAAGAAGATTTTTTAAGTCCAGCTACCTCGCCTTTACTAGCCATTTCCCTAAGGCAACTTCTACATAGACCAAAAAGTCTAATAAATCCCCTAGGTCTACCACAGCGATTGCAACGATTTCTTACCCTGATTGCATGAGCTGGTTTTTTACCTTTAGCTAAAGTTTTTTCTACTTCATTAACTCTTTGCTCGTTTCTTACGATTTTTGATTTCTTAGCCATGATTATTTTTTAAAAGGAAATCCAAATTTATCAAAAAGTGCAAACATTTCTTCATCATTATTACATGAAGTTGTCACTGTAATTTGTATACCATGTAAATTTTTAGTATCTACTTCACCAACTTCCGGAAAAGCCTGCTGTTCTTTAATACCAATTGATAGATTGCCATGACCATCACCCTTACGAGCAAAGCCACGGAAGTCTTTTATACGTGGAATTGTTACAAAAATAAGCCTTTCAAGAAAATCATACATTCTTTTACCTCTAAGTGTAACTGTTACACCCACAGGCATACCTTCTCTAAGTTTAAAGTTAGAAATTGATTTTTTAGCCTTTTTAACGACTGGTTTTTGTCCTGTAATCTTTGCTAGAGTCTCTTCAAATCTTTCTGTGCTTTTTTCGCTATTTCTACGCAAAATAGAACCAATACCCACATTTACTGTGATTTTTTCTATCTTAGGTGTAGCCATTAGGTTTTTGATTCCCAATTCCTTTTGAAGAGCCGGCATAATTTCTTCTTTGTATGTAGTTTGTAAGCTCATATTATTTTATTAATTCTTTACAAAATTTTTTTCTAGGCTTGAAGAACACTTCTTACAAGTTCTAACTTTCTTGCCTGTCTTAGAAACCTGCATGCCAATGCGTGTAGGCTTTTTGCATGAAGGACATACCACTTGAACATTTGAAGCATTGATTGGTGCCTCCATTTCAACTCTTTGTCCTGGTTGACCTTGTTGTTTTTTAATATGTTTTTTGATGATATTAACTTTTTCAACAACAACACATTCATTTTTGCGGTCTACTTTTATAACCTTTCCTTGTTTACCTTTATCTTTTCCTGCTAGGACGATAACATTGTCTTCTGTTTTTACTGTCATAATATTTTACAAAACATCTGGTGCTAAAGAGATTATTTTTTGATAACCTGCCTCTCTTAATTCACGAGCCACAGGACCAAATACACGGGTACCTTTTGGTTGACCTTCTTTATTAACTATTACCACTGCATTCTCATCAAAACGGACTGTTGTGCCATTTTTTCTGCGAATAGATTTATTCTGCCTTACAATAACAGCACGTTCTACTGCTTTTTTCTTTACTACTCCTTTTGGAGTGGCTTTTTTAACTGCTACCACTATTACATCACCGACTCTTGCATAGCGTCTCTTTGAGCCACCAAGAACCTTGATACATTGAACAGATTTTGCGCCTGTGTTGTCTGCTACCTGCAGTTTGGTCTCTGGAATAATCATCTTTTATAAATTAATTATTAGTTGGAAGTTCAGCTGTCTTAACAATCTCTTTAACAGCCCATTTTTTCATTTTTGATCGAGGAATTGTCTCTTCAATAATCACCTCATCTCCCTCTCTACACTTATTTTCCTCATCATGAGCATGAAATTTCTTGCTCACACGATAAGTCTTCTTGAGCATTGGGTGCTTTTTATAAGTGTGAACAGTTACTACTGCTGTTTTGTCGGACTTAGCCGATGTTACTATGCCTTTTTTAGTTATCATTGTTTTTCTCAGTAAGAATAGTATTTAATTGTGCGATATATTTTTTCTGCTTAGGAAGTTTGCTTGTGTCTTTTTCCTGAGCAGCCTCTAGCTTAATATTAATATGTAACAAATTTCTTTCTGCTTTTTTAATTTCAGCCAAAATTTCCTCAGTGCTCATTGCACGAATATCTTCTAAAGTTTTCATGAGTGTGTCTTTTCAATAAATTTAGTTTTAATAGGAAGTTTTGCTCCTGCTAAACGGAAAGCCTCTCTTGCAAGCTCTGGTGATACACCTTCAAGCTCAAATAAGATATGACCCTCAAGCACATTAGCTACATAAAAGTCTACACTACCTTTACCTGAACCCATTGGCACTTCTGAAGCCTTACGAGTAATAGGCTTGTGTGGAAACACACGAATCCAGACCTTACCTCCACGCTTGATATGCCTTGTAATTGCACGACGAGCTGCTTCAATTTGTCTAGATGTTACCTCAATGTTGCCTAGAGCTTTAAGTCCATATGTTCCAAAAGCGATATTATAACCGCTATTAGCTGATCCTTTTAGAGCACTACGCCCTCTATGAACTTTCCTATGTTTAAGTTTCTTTGGAATAAGCATTTTGGTTTAAAAATCAAAAAAATGCCAGAAAATTTTGCCTCTTTATTTTAATAAAGTCAAGTTTTTTTTTAACTTTTTATTTAAACTCAGGATCATTAGCCAAAAGACTTTCCTGAGGAAGCTCTTGTCCTTGGTATTTTTGGCTTGCTTTTTGGTGATATGGAACCTCAGCTTCTGATGTCATTTGTTCAAAAGCAAGCTGACAAATACGCATACCTGGATGAAGCGCAATCGGCATACGATTGAGATTTGAAATCTCAAGTGTAATAGTACCAAAAAATCCAGCATCAATAAAACCAGCAGTAGAATGAACTACTATACCAAGTCTTCCGAGCGAACTTCTCCCTTCAACTCTGGCTACGAGATCGTCAGGCAGACCTATTTTTTCCATTGTTACACCAAGCACGAATTCACCAGGCTGAACAATAAATTGCTCATCTTCTGGTACCTCTATAAGAGAGGTAATCCCCTGATCAGATGCAGTTCTAGGATCAATCAAGGCATACTTTGAGTGCTTAAATACACGAAAAAAGCTACCCAAACGCAAATCCATTGAGCTAGCATGAACCTGACTCATATAATCATCACGAGGCGATTTGATAATTATTTTTTGATCTTGAATCTGTTGCTTAATGTCGCGGTCTGAAAGTATCATCGCTTTTAAAAAAAGAGAGAAAAGTCAAAGTAGATTCTCTCTTTTTTTTTGCTTTGAGTCAAATTTATTTTAAAAAAGCAATTTTAATTTAATCCTACCTGCCCCCCATTCTAGGCTCACCCAGGACAACACCATCTTGAGACCCAGTTGCTGCAGCCACGTCAGCCTCATCAGCTTGTGCGGGAGCAGAATCAGGAGTAGCAACTACTACCTCAGTCGCTTTTGCCGATGAAATATACTTAGCCAAATCATCAAGCTTGTCGCTGCTAACCCTCTGAACAATTCCAATATCAGATTTTTCAAGCAAAGTGAACTTCTGAGGATTTTGAGCCTCAACCATGATAGACCAATTATCATTATCCGAATCAAATCTAAAACAAGGATTATCCTGAACATTACAATCAAGAGTTGCAAAATCCCCGCCTACTTCTTCATTTTTAAAACTAACATCACCCACCATATACCCCGCACTATCAAGCTCTAGCCTTCTATTAAACATCTCCATGACACTACCAGCAGGAATCTCCCTGATTGCCTCTTGCTTCTCAGGAGGCAATTTAGAAATCTCAGCCTGAACCTCAGCCTGACGACCTGCAAGTCCTTTATAGGCATGCTCTGGAAACATATCAAATGGGCCCTTGTCGCCTATTGTGATCTTAAATTTGCCATCATCACCTCTTTTGACAGAAATCTTGGCATCTCTTGAAATACTATCTATATCTACACCTAATTCTGTTTTTAAATGCACACAAGCCAAAAACTGCATCTTGTGATCTGTTAAACCAAAATTTTCTTTTAGTAAATACACTAATCCTTGTCCTTTTTCGTTGAGCACACCTTCCTGCTCAGCCAATTTCAAATCAGTAACGTCCAGTTTCTTAAAAAGATCAGTGTTTTTCTTCTCCATCTCTTCCCAGTATTTATCAGCGATACTATTTTCTCCAGTCCATGTTTTATTTTGTACTTGCTCTTTAATTTCATTGAGATCAGGATATTGCAATTTTTCCTGCTGAACTTCATGATCTTCAATTAGTCCACCAATTGAATCTGGGGCCTCAGCTCCATTAAGGAACACAAGTCTGTTTTCTAGGGGGAAGATAGTTTGGATTATTTTCATTTTTTTATTTTTATATTTCTTTATATTTTATCATATAAATTATTTTTATACAAGCACCTCTTGCTCCACTGCCTTATGAGTCAATCTCAAAACCCTAAGAGGCCGCATAAAACCAAGCAAAAATGAAAATAATGTAGTCAAAACAAGAGAAATCAAAAAACTAAAAGGAAAAAACGCCAAAAAGAACAAGCCTGCCACTACATAAGACAACTTTACCTTAGCAGCACTCGCAATATTATCAAGTGTATCCACCAATGTCTGAGCATCAATCAACTCAAGCTCCATACCCTGAGTACCTGCTGTATTTAACTGAGCAAATACCTTTTTTTTCATTTGCTCTTCACACACCTGATTCCCCTGACACTGCGCCTCAATAGAGCTATTCAAATAAGGCTCAATTAATTTCTGAATATCTATATCAAACCTCTTAGTCAAGGTCTGCTCAGACGCCTTTTCAGCAACAAAATCTCTAACCTGATCATCTTTAAAATTATTAGCGATAGCCAAAGACGCAAAAACAAGACTAATAACCACAAACTTGCTCATACATGGCTTCATTATGTAAAAAAAACGCACTTTTATATGAGTTTTTAATTCCTTGCGAAATGCAAAAAACAAATAAATCAACGGCAAAGCAAAGAGCACAACAAAAGAAGGCGTCCCCGCCGGAAATATTAATCCAGCCAAAAACCAAGTCACCAAAAAGAAAATAAAAATCCAATTATGAGGGGATATTATAGCCAAAGTAAGCACCATTAACACATGAAAAAGATAAGCAATTCCCGCAAGATAAAAGCTCTGCATTATCAACAAACAAAAAACAAAGACTACGACACTCAACATGCTCATTCCAGCAAAAAAAGTCTCCTTTTTATTGATCATTTTTAACTTAAAAATTATTTAACAGTCACACTTTTGGCGAGATTTCTTGGCATATCAGGATCAAGCCCCCTCTCAACACCAAGATAAAAACTAAGCAACTGAATCGGAATCAGATTTGTGATACATGATGCAACCCCAGACTCTGGCACTCTAATAAACTCGTCAAAACAATCATGCTTTTCTGAGGCTATTCCTATAATCATTGCTCCTCTACTCTTTAGCTCTATTGCATTTGAGACAATCTCCTGCTTGCTTTCATCATCACCCACAAGCACTAAACAAGGAGTGCCCTCCTCAATCATAGCAATAGGCCCATGCTTCAGCTCACCACCAGCAAACCCCTCAGCATGTATTTGCGATACCTCTTGAATCTTAATAGCTGACTCCTCTGCCATTGGGTAATTTACCCCCTTACCAATAATAAACAAATTATCCTTGTGAGCGATTTTTTTAGCTACCGATTCAGTATGAGCCACAAAACGAGGATTTAGAAGATCATTTACATTTGAGCTAATCTCCAAAAGTAATTTTTTGCCCTCTTCTAACTTACCAGCCACAGCATAAGCAATTAGCAATAAAAGTGCCAACTGCGAAGTTGCTGCCTTGGTCGAAGCTACTGCTTTTTCAGGTCCTGCCTTAATAAAAAGCGATATATCACTCTTTCTAGCGATTGAAGAGCCTACAACATTGGTCAATGAAAAAACAGTACTACCAGCCTTTTGAGCTACCTCAAGCGCCTCAAGCACATCAGCCGTCTCTCCACTTTGAGATATCGCAAAAACAAGCGTCTCAGGCAACAAAAAATTATGAAAAAGCGGAAACTCAGAAGCAGGAGCAAAATTTACATGTCGCTTTGCCACATGTGCAAAAAAATACTCTCCAGCCTTAGCAACCTTACCAGCTGTACCACAACCCACAAAAAACACCCCTTTTGATTTTTTGATTTTTTCAGCAACAGCCATTATCTCTTCATCTGATTGGTCCACAGCCCTCTGAACAGTCTCCTTCTGATCAAAAATCTCCTTGAGCATAAAATGCGTAAAATCACCCTTTTCAGCATCTTCTATATTCCACTCTATTTGAATATCTCTTTTTTGAATCTCATCACCAGTCCTTAATGAATAAAAATGCCTCTCTGATGAGGTTATTTTAACCATTTCATCATCATCTATATAATTGACAACATTTGTATGACTCAAAAAAGCAGGTATATCACTAGCAATAAAAGTCTCCTCCTTGCCAACACCAAGAATCAAAGGAGAGCCTCTTCTACATGCAATAATCTCATCAGCATTCTTATCAATAACCACAATCGCAAAACGCCCCTCAAAACGAGCTACTGTCTTTTCGATTGCCTTTTCAAAACCAAAATCCATATAACTATCAATCATTTGTACAATCACCTCAGTATCTGTATCTGATTTAAATTCATAGCCTTTTTTGATTAACTCATTTTTAAGCTCTATGTAATTCTCAATAATACCATTATGCACAACTGCAATAGTATTTTCCTTGTTTAAATGAGGGTGAGCATTGCGCACTTCAACTCCCCCATGTGTCGCCCACCTAGTATGAGCTATTGCCACATTTGAATCAGCAAAATTTGCCTCTTCAGGATCAAAAGCAGAAATCTTGCCAACCTCTTTTACCACATTAATTCCATTGGCATTTTTATATGAAATCCCCCAAGAATCATATCCTCTATATTCAAGCTTCTTGAGTCCATTTATCACTTTTACAGCTGTTTTATTGTCCTTAGATATACAAGCAAAAATTCCACACATCTATTTTTGAAAAAATTTATTCTTATTGTATAAAAATAATTTTTTATATACAATCTTTTCGAAATTTTTTAAAAATGCAATGCAAAAAACATTAATTATTCTAAAACCAGATGCAGTTCAAAGAGGTCTTATTGGTGAAGTTACTCGCAGATTTGAAAGAAAAGGCCTTAAGTTAATCGGCATGAAAATGATGAACCTAGAAGAAGCTATGCTAGCTGATCACTATTCTCATATTGCTGACAAGCCATTCTTTCCAGGTATTGTAAAATTTATGAAAAGCTCACCAGTAATAGTGCAAAGCTGGGAAGGAAAAGAAGCAGTAGAAGCCGTTAGGACTATCTGTGGCATCACAAATGCTAGAAAAGCTGACGCAGGAACTATTAGAGGTGACTTTGCTATGAGCATGCAATGCAACGTAGTTCATGCTTCTGATTCAGAAGAAAACGGAAAAGCTGAAGTAGCCAGATTCTTCAAAGAAGAAGAGCTATTTTCTTATGACAAAGGTGAATATATCCATGTATACGCAGACGACGAAATAGCTTAATCAATTGATTAATTTAACCTATTAAAATCCCCTTGGCAATTTCACTAAGGGGATTTTTTATTTTTACAAAAAATAATTTGACTTTTTGTCTTTTTTACTCCAAAATATCTTGGCATTTTAAATTACCATGCTA
Organism: Candidatus Altimarinota bacterium; assembly: GCA_025210675.1. Classification (GTDB taxonomy): domain Bacteria; phylum Patescibacteriota; class Gracilibacteria; order CAIRYL01; genus JAOARU01. The sequence continues at coordinate 9,251 of JAOARU010000051.1, forward strand.
GGACCAACAAGAAATAGAAGAAGAAAAAGAGTACACGGCTTCAGATCTCGCATGCGTACACCAGGCGGTCGCAGTGTTATCCGTAAAAGAAGATCAAAAGGAAGACACCTACTAACTGTCTAATTTTATGCTTCAAAAACCAAACAGACTTAGGGAAGAGCGTATTATCAACGCTCTTTTTGCTAAGGGAGCCTCTTATAGGACTCCTTATTTTATTTTGCGCTACACAAAAAAAGAACAAGCAGAACCAAGATACACTGTCATAGTATCCAAAAAAATCTCCAAAAAAGCCGTAGAAAGAAACAAGATAAAAAGAAGGATAAGAGAAGCCCTAAGGCTACAAATAGCCTCATCGCCAATTATAGACTGCGTAATCCTGGGGTCTCATAAGATACTTGATGCTGATTTTGAAGAACTAAAGATAGCGATTCAAAAAGCTTTTGAGTATATCAATCACTCAAGATAACCCAATCATTCATAGTTGAATACCTGCTTTTGTCAAAAACAAGCTCACGAATAGACTGAACTGAATCTATCTCAATTAGCACAAGATACCTTTTTCCTGCCCATCGCCTCAATTGATCATCTGTCAATTTTAGCTTTTTTTGATGGATTTCAATTAAATCAAGAGACTCTTTTTCGTCCATTTTATCAGAATTAAGCACTTTTTTAACTCTGCATTTAGACTTAATTTTACCTTCCCCATTATTGTTAATAAAAAACAATTCATCACCCTCAAAAACTCTACCATAAGGCAATTTTCTTCCCATCGCACCCCTGATTAGCATTTTCTTTTTCCCACTCAGGATCAAGTCAAGCTCTTTAGCTTTGTGATCCAAGTAGCACACATGACGCATTTTTGTTTTTAAAATCATATAAATTATACCTAAAAAACTTATTGAAAACAATTTTTCTAACAAAACATTTTTAAACCCTTGTCAATACGCTTTTTATTGATAAAAAGTCTATTTTATGAGATAATTTTTTGAAAAAATTAAAAAAAATGAAGGCAAAAACAAAAACAAATCTATGGAAAAAAATAACAATAGGACTAGGCATAAGCTTTGTCTTGATATGTGCGGTTGCCATATTTAGCCTTAGCGGAATAGGCTACAAGGCTAGCTTGAGCAATATAGAAAACTCTAAAGATATTAATTTCAATATCACAGAACAAAACATCAAAACAGGAGACACCCCAAGCAGCATCAAGATAATCACAGACAGAAGCTTTGACATAAACCTAGAAGACGGAGGCACAGGACTTCAAGGACAACTCACAGGAAGCAATACATATGAATTTATTACAACAGCCAAAACAAGCGGCGTAGCCTATCTAAATATCATCGACTCAGACAACTCGCTCATCTCTTCACGCTCAAAAATCAATGTCTTTGATTCAGCTCCAAATATCAACATAAGCCACCAAAAAGCTCACTTAAAAAACCAAGCTAAATCAATTAAGATTTTTGCTGGAGAAGGTGATTTTAGCTTTGTACTGGATAGCGGAGAAACAGGACTCACAGGAAATAAAAATTCTGAAAATCCTGCAATTTTTGACTTTGATGCAAACTCAGCCACAAAAACAGGCACAGCAACACTTAGTATCTACCAAAAAGACACCTCTGATCTAATAGCAGAATCAAAAATATCACTATACTTAGACAATTTAAAAGCAAATACCGATTCACAAGTAGTAGCAGTTGGCGAAGACCTAGACCCTTTTGAGATTCATGGAGGAAGTGATGAATACAATTTTGAATTCAAAGCAGCACAAACAGGGCTTGAAGGACATCAAAATGGCAATAAATTCGTATTTGACAATCAAGCACTTCAAAAAGGCAATGCTCAATTAATAGTAAGCGACAAAAACAACCCCGAAATCTCAAAAGCACTCCAGATTGTAGTAATAGAATCACAGGTCTCCTATATAGACATCAGCCTCACAAATTGCAACACAGAATCAACCTTAATGGTCGGAAAAACATGCCAACTCAAAGCCCTAGCAACACTTGAAGACAATAATCAAATCGACTTAACAAATCTAGTTGTATGGCAAGAATATAATCAAATTGGATCTATCAACTTGAACAAATTAGAAATATCAAAAGAAGGCACTGCCTTAATTACAGCTAAATTTAACGGAGTAATTTCAAGAAATAAACTAAATATAAAATCTCTTGATTCGCCAAGATTAAAATCAATTAAATCAAAAACAAATTGCAACAAAGGCTACGCTTTTACAGGACAAACATGCGCACTCTCTGCTATTGCCACATTTGATGACAACTCAAGCGGAGACATATCAGAATTTGTCCAATGGAAAAACGCTGAACAATTTGGAGCAATTCAAGGCCTAGTGCTAAAAATTGAAAATATATATAATGGTGAGTTATTTGCTCAATTTGGAACAATTATATCAGACAACACTATCAACCTAGAAACTCGCAATCTAGCCCTAGCACAAAAAATAAAAGTATCTACAGATTGTGATCTAAGCTCCCCTATTGATACTCATGACATTTGCACACTAAATGCAACAGGCATCTTTGAAGATGGTGACATAGAAGTAAGCGATGCAGTAGAATGGAGAGACTTTGAAAATATTGGAGAAATTCACGAACAAAACAAACTCCTAATCACAAAAGCAGGCGAAGCAAATATCTACGCATTTTTAAATGGCAAAAAATCATCAAACACAATAGATATTCATACAATTGATACAGAAAAAATCGACTACTTTGAAATTTATTCACCAAATTGCGATACCCAAAAAAGTATTGTGATCAACTCAACATGCGAACTCAGAGTCCAAGCAATTTTTGAAAATGGCTACAAGGGAGATATTACGCATATTATGGATTTTGATGGATTTGAACAAATCGGATCACTCCAATCAAACACTTTAAAAATAACATCTAAAGGACAAGGACTAATAAGAGCCTTTAATGATCAAATCAAAATGGTCTCAAATAACAATATTTTTATCAATGTTATTGCACCACAAACTCTGAGCTACTTTTATATTGAATCAACAGACTGCGACCTAACTTCTCCAATTATCCAAGGCAAAAAATGCTCAATTTACGCCACAGGAGTCATGGAAGACGGGTCTATGGTTGACATAAGTTCATTTGTTCAATTTCAAGGTCAAAACACAATTGGCTCAATAGAAAACGGCATAATAGAGGCCACAAACAAAGGACAAGGCATAATAGAGGCCACATACGGTCAAGCACGCTCAAGCAATGCTCTAACCGTTCAAGTAAAAGATATTAATTCAATCACATCATTCAAAATCCATATAAAAGACATTGAAAACGGACAAAAACTACTAAAAGACGGAAAATACGAACTAAAAGCAATAGCCACGCTAGACAATGGCTACAAAACAGATATAAGCGACATTGTAAAATATTCAGGCTGTAATGACATAGGAGTAATAAAAGGCAACACACTTTATGTGCAAGACCTAGGATCATGCTCAATCAAAGCTTCAATCAACAACAAGGAATCAGAAAACACACTAACTATTCAATCAGTAAGCTCATCAGAAATCGAATCACTTGAACTCACAAGTCCTAAT
>JAOARU010000052.1 GCA_025210675.1 Candidatus Altimarinota bacterium
ATTACTACCCCAGGCCCAAAGTGTTCCGTCTTTTTTAAGGGCAAAGGTATGATCATATCCTGCTGCAATGTCCACTATATTTGTTATTCCGGAAATTTTAGTAGGGAATTTTCTACTTGTTTTTGTTCCATCACCAAGCTCGCCAGAACTATTACTACCCCAGGCCCAAAGTGTTCCGTCTTTTTTAAGGGCAAAGGTATGATCATATCCTGCTGCAATGTCCACTATATTTGTTATTCCGGAAATTTTAGTAGGGAATTTTCTGTCTGTTCTTGTTCCATCACCAAGCTGACCATATTTATTATCGCCCCAGGCATAAACTGTTCCATTTGACCCAAGAAGAATATTGTGATTTGAATTTGAAGATATTTTTACAATTTTTCCACCTCCCACCGTACTCATCTTTTCATCAACCTCCTCCTTTCTATAATATCTATTGTCCGCCTCTGTCTTAGAGTAAATATTTGCAATAGATTTACAATCTGTAGAGTCATCATTACAGTACTCTTCAGATTTTATTTTATTGGCTTTTATGTTACCTTTCACCTCCAGCTTCTCAACAGGCTTTGATACACCAATACCAAGATTTCCTCCTGTGCTTATTGTTATCATACGAGAACAAACAGGATCAGTTCCATCACAATATCTACCATTGTCATTTAAGTCGTAATATTCCCATAATTGAAGAGTATTTCTACCATGTTCATTGTTCATATGATACCAAGACCATCTATGCTTCTTGCCTGTTGAGTCTTCTCTTTCATAGTGTGTACCATTATAATTCTCGCCCTTAGCCCTAAGGAAGGAGTCAGTTGTCACAGTAGGACCATCCACAAATAATCTAGCATAGCTATCTGGCTCTGCTCCAATACCAACATGTCCTGTTTTTGAAGAAATCATTAAATCAGGCGATTCCCATGATTTAAGCTCATCTGGGTTTGCATTAATATAAAATCTACTTGTGTCTTTAAGGTTAGATGCGTTACCGCTAATACCAAGCCTGGCAGGTGTTTTACCGTTAACAGAAAAATCAATCTGACGAGCATATTCGTTAGTAATACCTGAACCAGCATCAAGTGTTAATATAGATCCTATTTGAGAACTTGAGCTATTGTTATTGTAAACACTTCTGATTTCAAGTCCTGCTTTTGGACCAGTTACCATAGATCCTATGCCTAATTTTCCATTTTTATCTAGGATTGCGTTATTTTGACCATTCCAAAATTTCAAAGAACCATCTGATTGCTCTTGGTAAATACCCCAATGGTTCCCTATATATGAACCTGATTTGATTGTCATTTCTGCGTTTACGCCAACATCTGATTCAATATCAATATGTTTTGTGTTTACAGAATCAGAACTTAAAACATCTGTATCCAAGCTCATTGATTCGATTTTACCTCGAACATCAAGCTCAGAACTTGGATCTTCTGTGCCTACGCCAATCTTGCCATCTTTGGCATTTAGAATTTTTGTGTCATTTTGATCAACAACACCCCTAGACTGATTAACGGAAGGACTAGTGGTCAATGATCCATCTGATGCCCACTGAATATCTGGGTGATCATCATTAGTCATGATTGAATCAAGAAGGTTCATAAATTTACCTCCTTCAACTTCACCTTCTGGCGCAGTCCATGTAGAAGCTGCATTTGCCGAAGGCATTGCCAAGATCGACAACAACAAAAGGGTTGCTAAAGATCTTTTAGCGGACTTTTTCAAAAATCCTTGGGCTAATTTCTTTTTTTTCATATTTATTTTTGTGAAATTTTTTTAGTTTTATGTTTTGAAATGTGCGCCTTTTACTTAAAAATAAAAAAGTTAGGCTGAAATGTGGTTTGTTTTAAAAAATAATTTTAGTAAATATATTTTATATCATTATCCTTTAAAAGTCAAAATATTATAAGGACTTAATGTGTATTGACAAAATAAAATATTATTTTAAAGTTTAATTTATCATGTTTTTTTAAAAAATAAAAATAAAACAGTCCTTGTTGCACTTCAAAAATGCACAACTTAATTGTGATTTTTTGAGACATGCAAAGATATTGTCTTTTTTCATTTTTATTTTTTAAAAAGGCACAAAGTCACATTTCTTAATATTATTATAAAATAATTTTACTAAAAAAGCAACTTATTTTGATCTGATACAAATTCTAAAAATGTCTTTCCTGATTGCAATTTTACAGCCTCATCTTTTTCATTTACAAGCTCAAAAAATCCACCTTCTTCTCTTGTCCATTTGCATTTTTTATATTTGCCATTTCTAAAAACATAAGCTTCATCTTCACCTACAGTTTTCATACCGAGTCTTCCTTTGTCGTCTTTGTCTAAAAACCAAACTGGCGCAACTAGAACTACTACATTTTCCATTTTTATTTGGTTTTTTTCATTTTTTTGTGTTCTTATGAAGAGCTTTTGCTCATCGTTCCATTTCCAAATGGCTTTGTTTTGATCTAAGGCAAAATGCACCTCAAAGCTGTCTATTTCTTCATCACTAACAAAATCATCTCCGTATTCAAATAATTTAAGTTTTTTTGGTTTATTCCAAGTGTTTTTATCTGCATATTCTGCAATTTTGTCTAAATCAGCATAAAGATTGTGCGGGCGTAATATTTTATCATCTCGCCAAAAATAATCATCTCCAAATTCATGATCTAAGTTTAAAAAATCATCTCTTTTTGTTAATTCTTCAAGTGCCTGAGGGCTGCCACCAGCATGCACAATCACAGGTGTAAAATACTCCAAAACATCAATAAAATAGTCTCTTGCGCTTCTGATGGGTCCTATTTTGTCAAGATTTTGATTAATATAAAAAAGTGCAATCAATCTCGGAATACCACCCTCTGCTGGTAGTTCCATGATCAAATCTGATTCCAAAATCCCCTCATGAAAAGCCCTGGCATAACGATGATTGTCAATCATAAATGCCACAATCTGAGCTTTTTTTATTGACTCCTCGTGAATTGGCGGCACATCTCCCAGCCTAGCCACACTTGGTGGTGTCGCGTTGTTTTTAAAAAATAAAAATTTAGATGGATTTATTAATGGTCTGTGTCTATAGCTAATGTGTTCGCCTTTTTGTTCTAAGTTTTTGACTTCATCTACAAGTACAAATGACAAAAAAAATATAGATAAACCTACTACAATTTTAAAAATCACGTCCAATGCTTTTTTTAGCCCCTCTTTCATGTATTTTATCTTAAACCCTTAGAAAAATCTTGTCCACTCATGGCTTTTTTGCCTTCTCGTTGAATTTCTAAGATTTTTAAGCTATTTTCGCCAAATCCTAAATAAAGCTCATTTTGATTTTTGAAAAATCCCCTGCCTTTTTTATCTGATAATTCCGCTCTATGTAGCTTGATTCTTCCTAAGTTTTGATCAAATAAAAACACTCCCGGCCAAGGATAAAAGGCATTTATCTTTCTGAGTGCCAATTCAGCCGAATCTTGTTCAATATCAATTTTTCCGTCTTGTTTTTTGATTTTATGGCAAAATGTAGCCTGTGATTCGTCTTGCCAAAACAAAACCTGAGGATCTTTGAGTGATTCAGCAAAAAGCGGAGCGCCAACTTTTAACATCTCTTCAAAAGTCTTATCAGCTCGCAAGTCCTTTATGCTGACCTTTTTTTGGGCTATCACAGCTCCTGCATCTAATTCCTTGATTATTTCTATAACAGATACGCCACTTGTCTCAACGCCATCATATATAGCGCTTTGTACAGGAGATGCTCCTCTGTAAAGTGGTAAAAGCGAGAAATGTAAATTATAAGCGCCTTTTTTAGGAATAGCGAAAAAATCCTCCTTTAAAATAAAGCCAAAATCCACCACTGCAAATAAATCTGGCTCTATCTCTTGCACTTTTTTATAGGTATCTTGATTAATACACTCAATTTCTAGGCATTTTATGTTTTTGCGAGCACAATAACGATTTAAATAAGATCCTTTTTTAGTAACACAAAAAGCCAAATCATAAAAATCATCTTTTATAAATGATTCGAGACAAAAAGCCGATATATAAGATGTGCCAAAAAAAATCAGTTTAGTTTTTTGCATTTTTCTGAGAAAATACATTGGCTATTTTAATATTAAAATGTCAGTAAGAACAGAAAAAATTGCAAGTACTATTCAACAAGAAATATCACCTCTTATTATAAAACACTTTAATGAGCATAAATTTGGCTTAATCACAGTCAAAAAAGTAATCGTGTTAGATGATTTGTCGCTTGCAAAAATTTATATAAATTCAATGAAGCATGAAAATTCATTGATTAAAGAATTAGAAAAAAAATCTTGGAAAATAGCAAAAGAAATAGGCGGAAAACAAAGAATTGCTTTTAAAAAGATTCCAAAACTAGAATTTTGTAAATATGAAAATGATATAAATAATTTATTGGACTCTATTTAAGATAGTAAATAATTAATTTTTATAAAATTAATTAAATTAAAGAGATTGTATTTGACAACAAGTAGCAATCAATGGCAAGGAAAAAAACTTGCAAAAAAAGCTAAAAAATAGAAAAATATTTTCCTCTTTAAAAATTGAGTGCTTCAAGTAAAATATCAACCAGAGGCAATAAAAATCAGGGATGCTTTCCGAAAATCAAAGAGAGCCCTAATCATAACTCATAAAAATCCAGATGGAGATACTATGGGTAGTGCTCTTGCTATTTATGACCTGCTTCATAGTCTCAACAAAGAAGCAACTGTGTTTTGTGTGGATCCGTTTCCTGAGTCGTTTTATTTTTTATCGAGATTTGAGTCAGTAGTTCATGAATTTGATATAAATGATTTTGATATAGCATTAACATTGGACTGTGGCGCTGATTATATGACTGGTATTACCAATACTCACCCTGAACTATTTAATGGCAGATTTCCATTGATAAATATAGATCATCACAAAAGCAATGATGATTTTGGTACATGGAATATAGTAGATACAAGTGCAGCCTCAACCACGCTAATTATCGCAGAGGCACTTGAGTTTCTCGATTACAAGATTTCTCACAGAATGGCAACATGCCTTATGTGTGGATTATTTACTGATACTGGCAGCTTTCAACATTCAAATACAACACCTAGAGAGCTTAGGATGGCAGCTCATCTCATGAGAAAAGGGGCGTCAATTCATCAAATCAGAAACAATATCTTTAAAAATAACAAAATCTCAACAATGAAGCTCTGGGGAAGAGTCCTTTCACGTGCTTACAAGGATTCAGGAGGCATAACTATATCAAATGTGTCTGACGATGATTTTAGAGAAACAGGCTCAAATGCAACTGAGCTTTCAGGGGTTGTAGATTTCTTAAACTCTGTTCCTGATTCAAAATTTTCTCTACTTCTAACTGAAAATAACGGCAAAGTAAAAGGTTCATTTAGAACAATGCGTGATGATGTAGACGTTGCCAATATCGCTGGGCAATTTGGCGGAGGAGGACACAAAAAAGCCGCTGGTTTTACGCTTCCGGGCAAATTAGAAAAAGAAGTTCGCTGGAAAGTTGTCCAAGAAAACTAAATTTGCTAAATATATAAAAATAAGGTATAATAATATGATTTTATTATATTAAAATGCCTGAAATTTTTGGTAATAATATAAATACCCCTAACACAAGCAATATTGAGTGGACTGGCAAAGATCAAAACAGTAAATCTGAATATTGGCAAAAAATACACAATGACAATCAAGACAAGCTCAATAATTTAAGACATAATGTCGAATCAGCACCAACAGAGAATGAGTACGAATTTAAAAAAGGTGACACCCTGTCAGCTGTTTTAAGAGATAATTTTAATATTCAAGGAAAACACTTATTGCTTTGCTTGACGCATCTGTGCCTTGAGGAAAATGTTGACATAGACACATTTGAGGTTGGTGAAAAAATCACAATCAATAAAGAAGATAATCAATATAAAATAGATATAAAAGGGAAGGAGTACAATATTTTTCCTGGTTTTTATTATAATGAAAGTGAGGCTGAGACAGAGACACCTACTGAGCCTAAAACTGTACCTGAGGCTGTAAATCCTGAGCCTAAGAGTGAGAGTGTTGAGGTTGAGCTAACATTAGAACAAATAAGCACACTACAATCCAAGCTAAGCTCATGTATAAATAAAGTCGTAGAGATAGCTAGAAATACAAATATAGGAAGCGATGGGGCAGGAGAAATAGCACGTGCGATATTTATTAGAGAGGGCAAGAACCAAGCTAGCTTAAATATTGATCAAGACTTAGTAGACTCATTATTTAACGTAATTAATACTAAAGTCGCACCACAACTTCCCAAAGGACTAAAAGCTGATTTTGAGCAATCAAAAGAACTCCTAGGCCAAGCCAATGAGCAACTACAAAAAACATTGTATTTATCAGTTTGGCTTCAAAAATTCCCTAAAGAGCATCAATCCATAGGGCTTTCTATGATTTCTGAGATTATTCAAAACTCAAACAAAACCTATGAAGAAATCCAGAAAATTGCAGAGGAAAACAGTGCCCTTGTGGGGTACGAAAAAGACTCAAAAACAAATCAATATTTTTACACAATATCAGAAGGATTCGGCGACCTAGCAGCAATAGAACAAGGTCAAACTCAAGTCGCTCCTACAATGGCTAACACCTCTGAAATCATAAGTACATTTTTTACTAGTAATCAGGCACAAATGCAAGAATTGGGACAAGAAACAATATCACTATTAAAAGCAAAAAAATCCCTAGAAGCAATTAGATCAATAATTGAAAGCATGAAAGCAGTTGATGGCGTAGATCCAGATCTAGTAGACGAATACTTAGAAAAAATCACAAAAAACGACAACGAAGATCAAATCAAGATGATGCAAAACACAGAAGAAATAGACATAAACAAGCTCAAGTCATCGGAAAAAACAATATCCGCAGACCTTGAAATACTAAAAACTGAGAACTTAGTTGACTTCTTGAATAATTCTGCAAATCCAAACTTCGCATTAAGTGCACTCATAAAACTAAACGGCAAGGACGCAAGGTCAATAATCCAAAACCTGGGACAAGATGCTCACTTTTTTAGTTTTAGAGAAATAACGTTCGGGGATAAATATATATTTAAATTTACAGAAGCTTTTAACATACAAGATGATGTATATACAGTCGACACAGAAGCACCGCTCAATCTAAGTGCCTCTCTTTCTAGACAAATTCGCTCACGATACCTAACAAAAGCAGAAATCAACCAATTACCAGAAAGAGGAGCGCCAATAATAGAAGCACTCTATGAGATGAGTGAATATGAGGCAATAATAAGTCGAAGAGTTTATAACGAGATCGCAAAAATAAGAAAGGCTTATCCTGATCAGATGATTAACATAGGCTATAACAGCAATTTTAACTCTATCACAATAACAGATCCTGAAAATCCAGATCAAAATATCCCTATTAGAATAGACCGGCCTCAAAAAATCACCAATATAGAACAATTTATAGATCATTTAAGAGGTATGCACTCAAGTCTACTAAGTCCTACAAACTAGTTGACAAAAATATAAATATATGGAAATATAAATCCCTTTAGGATTTCGATATGAGTAGAAAGGGATTAATGACTGGTGAAAATTTTAGAAGAACAGCTATAATGGCAGGCCTGTTAGCAGCTGGTGACTACCTTGATCCACTTGAAAAATTAGACGCAAGACATGATATACCAGGACAATGGCTAAGAGGCGTTGAAATGTCCCAAAGAGATACAATAGACAGATTAAGAGGAACAGCAAAAGAAAAAGCCACAGCAATAATTGCCCTTGAAAAACAGGTTAATGATATTGCAACAGAAAGAGATGATGCAAGAAGTAAATGCGATACATTACAAGCACAGCTTGAATCTCGACAAGGTCAAATTAGTGGATTACAAGAAGACAGAGAAGCTTTTAAGGATTTTTTAAGTAGATACAGAATTGAGTTAGGTTTTAAAAATCAAATCCACAGAACAGCACTGCCTATAAACATAAAAGAGTCAGGAAAATATCTAAAGACAGAGTTAAGAGATTCAAGTGATATAGGCTTGTTTATTGGTTTTTTAGATGAGGCTTTTATGTATAATCCTGAGTTATTTCAAAATAAAAAACTTATAATTGACTTAGGAAGACTAGAAGGTATGCCCGCTTTTCCTGATAGAACACTTGTGCAACTGGCTTATTATTTTAAAGATAAAGTTGTATTTAAAAATGGAATAGGCATTGAAATCAAAAAAGACCCGTTAACAGTACAAGCAGCAGCACAAGTAGAAGTACAGGTAGACACAGAAGGAGAAGGAGAAGGAGAAGGAGAAGGAGAAGGAGAAGTAGATACAGAGGTACAGGTAGATACAGAAGCAAACCCTAAATCAAGTACTTCAAAGCCAAAAAAAATACCTATAGGATTATTTAAAATTGTACCTGCAGTATTATTTACTGTATTGGCAATTATATATGGCATTAAAATAACGCGATCCAGAAGAAGAAAAAAGATTGATTCTTATTTTGATCTAGAAACTAAAATAACTAACTCATTAAGCAAAGAAGAACTAGAATCTATGGCTAATTACTTAGTCAATAAAGGCTTAATTGATGTAAATAAAAGTGTAATACAAGCAGCACTATTACAAAATGCTCTAAGTGAAGCAAAAGAAGACATGCAGGCTATTATAGCAAAAGCTTTATTAATAGCTGAAAAAGAGGGTCATTTCGATATTAAAAAAATAGCTGAAAAACTGAAGGCGCATAAAGTATTGGCACAATTGGAGATACCGATAGATGGTGATGTTGTAATGGTTAACAAATTTTTTCCAAAAAGCGCAAATTATGGATCAATTAATGATAAAATCAAGCACTCAGAAAAAGACCTTGAAGAAATAACGACAGAAATCCAGATATTAACAGATAAATCACTATTTTCAGATATTGAAGACGCCAGCTCTAGAGGTAAACTAATGAGCCTACAAGCTTCCCTGCTTGAATTGTATGAAAAATCATTAAAAGCCAGAATGCATGCGCTTGAACTTGAGGCTGGAGACAAGCTAAGTACAGACTATATACTTGCCAGAAACGGACAAAAGGCAAATGCCATCTCCTGCCTACCAATGGTTTTTAGTCGCAGTTTTAAATTAAAAGGAGATGAATTTAAAAAATTAACTAAAGAAATAGAAGATCTATCTAAAAATCCTAATAACTTATTTTTAATGATTAATGATGCACTTCAAAAAGCCATTAAATTATTTAAAAAAGAAGTAAGATCAATACCAGAAGCTGATACAGCTCCAGATCTAGCCCTAAGAGCAGAAGAAAAACCTTTACTTCTGATTAAGGAAAGTGATGAAATCCTGGATTTAGGCAAAATGGCTGAGTCGCTAGATGTAAATAGTGCTGACATAAAGCAAATATAAATTGAGTACAAGCTTGATTAAAAATGAGTCAACTTAATATCGGTAAACTTCTTGATTTATCTTATAAAATATTATATAATATAATAAAGAACAATCAGAGGGCTTTGGTATTTAAAAACAAAATGAAAAACAAAAAAACATCCAAAAAAGAACTCCTTATTGACGCTTCTTTATGGAAAAAATTAACACTTGGTATCAGTCTGGCATTTACAATTGGTTTTGTTTTTAATTTGACTTTTAATTTTTACAAAGACCAATCAAGCGCATCTCTCATCCAAAAAACTCAAAAACAAGAGGTAAATCTCAATCAAGACCAAAATGCTATCCTCTTAAAGCTCAATGAAAACCAAATCGCAACCCTAGAAATAAAATTACAAGGAGAAATAGCAGAACTAAGTAAGCAAATAAAAAAACTAGAAACAGATTTGCATAGCATAGAAATAAAGTTTGAAAAACAAATCCATTCCAGAAATCAAAAAATTAGCGATGGACTAGAAAAGATCTACAACAAGCTTGAGGTAAACGAATCCGCAGAAATCGAGTAAATTTGCAATTCAATATCTTTTATGAGAAAATTGCGAAGCTTATATTATTGAATATTATGAAAAAAGCTTCGTTGATTATTTTTTGTCTAATTTTGACTTCTTGTAGTTTTTTTGAAAATTTACCTAAGGATAAAAATGAGCTTTTGGGTCTTGCAAAAAGCACTGACAAGGACTCATTGATTGAAAAGATTATTGCAAAAAATGATATTGAATTAAATTTGGCTCTTTTGGTGAACCCAAATCTGGATATTGAAGATTTTAAAAAAATCAAGTCATCTATTCAGAAGGGTGATTTTTTGGATTTTGTAAAAAGCACTTCCAATAAAGCAATTTTGACTTACTTAATAGAACAAAATCAAAACAGTATTAATGCAAATTTAGCAAAAAATCCAGCTACACCTTATGAGACACTGCTGTTTTTTGCAGACAAGGCAGAGCTACTATCTAGCTTGGCTGAAAATTCAGTCATCAAGGACGATATAGTCAACAAAATTGCTGAAAAAGGCAACGATACTGACCTTAGAATATTGCTTGGTAATTCTGCATTATCAAAAGATAAATTGACTGAGATTATTGAAAATAAAAATTCGGCTAGTTTTTATTCTGCTGCTCTCATAAATCCAAATATGGACTTAGAGCTTTATAGTAAGATCAAAGAAAAAATCGGGGCTGAAGATGAAAACTTGATAAATCTTGCCTTAAACACAAAAGACGAAGGACTTTTGACCTTGCTTTCAGAGCATCAAAATAGGGCCATAAGAGCATATTTAGCAAAAAATCCAGCTACACCAAAAGATATTCTTGATAAATATTTAGAGGAAAATGATGATATTATTGTTAATTACATGGCTACAAACAAGGCTATAACTATTGATATACAAAATATTATCAAAATTAATGAAGATGAAATGATTAGGGCGGCATTGGCTAAAAATCCTAATCTTGATCAATCTGTCATGCTTGAATTATCAAAAGACCGTTCAATGAATGTCCTAAAAAAGCTTATTGAAAATGAAAACATAACCGATGAGTCTTTATTGTCAATAATAGATAATCAAACTCAACAAGGTATCTTCTTGTATATCTTAAAACAAGAAAGCGTATCTGAAGAAATCGTAAAAAAACTATACCAAAAAGATAATCAAAAAATTAAGGATGCTGCCAAAGTTTACGCTGATGAGCATGGATATGATATTAATTAATGAAAAATGTTCAAAAAACCATTTAAAGTAAAATCTCTAAGTATCAAACTCCCAAAGAAAAAAGATGACAAAAAATCATATAAAAAAATATTTTTATATGGAGCATTCAGCTTATTTTCTTTGAGTTTTATAAGTTTTTGTATTTATGTAGGCATGGTGATATCAAGCGCTCCAGAGCTTGATGAAATCCGTAATTTTACCTTTGCTGAAAGTACGGTAATTTATGACAAAACAGGAGAATACAAGCTTTTTTCTGTATATGGAGAAGAAAATAGACGCATAGTAAATATTGACCAAATTTCACCTAATTTTATCAATGCCATATTAGCAGCTGAGGATGATGAGTTTTTTGCGCATCCTGGATTTGACCTTGGTGGTATTGCTATGGCTGTATGTCATGAGGCATCAAGCAAGGCAGGGCTTGGTAATTTGGGCGGACTGTGTCCTCAAAGAGGCGGATCTACGCTAACTCAGCAACTTGTAAAAAATGTGCTATTGTCGTCAGAAAAGGCGTATTCCAGAAAAATAAAAGAATGGTATCTGTCTTGGAAAATTGAACAAAAAATGAAAAAAAATGAGATATTAGAGCTATATGCTAACAATGTCTCATTTGGGTCTATGAATGGCATAGAGACAGCTAGTCAGGTGTTTTTTGGTAAACATGCAAAAGATTTAACAATTGCCGAAAGTGCAGTCTTGGCTGCCATTCCTCAGCGTCCTACATATTTTTCGCCTTATGGCAATCATGCTTTTACAGAAATAACTGTATCAGAAGACGAAATTCAGCAAAAAGGATACAAAACATATGAAGATATAGAAAATCTACCAGGTATTACTATTGTAATAGGACTAAAAGGAAAAGACATCTTTCTTGCTGATGGCGAAAAGGATTATTTTCCTGGTAGGGCTGATTGGATCTTAAAAAGAATGAATGATCTGGGATTTATTAAAGAAGTAGAGTACAAAGAAGCGAGTGAAGAACTAAAAAGTCTAGAATTCAAACAAGCCAGAAACAATATCCAGGCACCTCATTTTGTAATGTATACAAAGGAGATCCTTGAGGATAAATTTGGTAAAGAATTAATCGAAAAAGGTGGGCTAAAGGTAGTAACAACACTTGATTATGGCCTACAAAAAGAAGCTGAAAGAATTATCGCAGAAAAAGCAAAATCAAATGAAGAGCGATTTAGTGCTACAAATTCATCACTTGTCTCTATTGCTCCTGAAACAGGTCATATACTTGCAATGGTTGGGTCTAGGGATTTTTTTGAAGAAGAAACAAATGACGGGAAGGTAAATGTTATGCTTCAGCGCAGACTTCCTGGGTCTTCTTTTAAGCCTATCGTCTATGCTGCCGCTTTTGACAAAGGATTAAGTCCTGCCACTGTACTTTTTGACACCAAAACTGATTTTGGGTCTGATTGGGTACCAAAAAACTACGATGGCAAATTCTCAGGTCCGGTTCAAATCAGAAAGGCACTCGGCACTTCTCTTAATATTCCAGCAGTCAAGGCATGTATTATTACAGGTAGTGAAAAAGTGGTTGAGTTGGCTAATAAAATGGGTATCAATCTACTAAATGATGCTGAATTTTACGGAAATGCGATATCACTTGGCGCAGGTGAAGCTAGGGGTATTGATATGACTCAGGCATTTAGCATATTTGCAAATAACGGAAAAAAGGTAAATCTGACACCTATCTTAAAAGTCTACGACAGAAATGGAAATCTCCTCATGGACAATACAATACCCCCAGAAGAAAAAGAGCAAATACTAAATGAGCAAACAGCATATTTAATCACTGACATACTTTCAGATAGTGAAGCCAGGGGTGAAGGCTGGAACATGCATCTACAACTCTCTGATCGCAAAAATGCAGTAAAAACAGGGACTTCTAATAAAAAGATAAAAAATATAAC
>JAOARU010000005.1 GCA_025210675.1 Candidatus Altimarinota bacterium
CAAAAAACCTTGCTGCATACACTAAAAATGCAGACCTACTTGCAGTAGGCGTCGGAAAAACCAAGTTAATCACAGCTGACATGGTTAAAGAAGGAGCAATAGTGCTTGATATTGGAATAAACAGAGACGAAAACGGTAAATTATGTGGAGATGTAGACTATGAAAATGTAGCCCAAAAAACAAGCTATATAACACCTGTTCCAGGAGGTGCAGGACCAATGACAGTTGCCTCATTAATCCTGAATACTATTAATGCAGCAGAAAAAACATCTAACAATAAGTAATGAGCCTAAGCGAAAGAGAAAGAAACTTCTTAACGAAAGCATTTGATATTGTTAATTCTGAAAATCCCCTTCAGGAAGAAAGAGTGCGCTCAGAATCAAAAATAGATAAATTTCCAGAAAATTCATTAATAATAAGCCTATCAGGCGAACATATAAAAATTATCTTCAAAAAAGAAACCCATAAAATATCCTTATTCGAAGGAAGAACTCAAATTAATAAAGTTATTCATAATGTATTTGATTTTATTATTAAACACCTACACGAAATAACGGAAATTTACATAGACAAATCAAGCCTCAGAAGATTAAGTACTGAAACAGAACAATTAATTCACGACGAAATAGAGATTATTGGAAATATTTTAGCTCAAATCAGGGAGACTCGTCCCAAGTTAATCATTTTTACAAAATAAAAAACACTAGCTTTTCGGTTATTTTTTTGAGAAAATAATCACATCTTTTTTGCCCTCATAAATATGTGCGGAGTATTAGGTATCTCGGCGAATTCTCACGTCAACCAAGATTTGTTTGATGGATTAACAATCTTGCAACACAGAGGACAAGATGCATCTGGTATAGCTACATTTGATGGCGAAAAGTTCTACATGAGAAAAGGAAATGGCTTAGTTCGTGATGTATTCTTCTCACGCCACATGCAAAGATTGACAGGCAGTATGGGGATAGCACATGTTAGATACCCAACAGCTGGTTGTAACTCATCATGGGAAGCTCAGCCATTTTTTGTAAACTCCCCTTTTGGTATCGCACTAGCACATAATGGCAACCTGACAAACGCCGACCTTTTATCAAAATGGCTATTCAAAGAAAACCTAAGACATTTAAATACAAGCTCCGATTCAGAAGTACTATTAAACGTACTAGCCAACAAGATACTAAAGATTCATAAAACAGAATTAGAAGCAGAAGACATATTTGAAGCAGTTAAAGGCACAATGCAAAAAGCAAAAGGATCATATGCAGTAGTAGCAATGATCGCAGGTCAAGGATTAGTAGGATTTCGTGATCCTTACGGCATTAGACCACTATGTATAGGCAAAAGAGAGCACCCAATGGGCACAGAATACTGTCTATCATCAGAAAGTTTAGTATTTGAAGCACTTGGATTTGAATTTTTAAGAGATGTAAAAGCAGGAGAAGCTGTGTTTATAAAAAATGGCGAACTTCACAGTAAATCATGCTTAGACACAAAGAGCTTTACACCTTGTATATTTGAATATGTATATTTAGCAAGACCCGATTCAATGATTGATGACATATCAGTTCATAAATCAAGACTTAGAATGGGAGATATGCTCGCCAGACAAATCAAAGAAGACTTAAAAAATGGCACAATAGAGCCAGTTGATATAGTTGTACCAGTTCCAGAAAGTGCCAGAACAGCAGCATCGGAATTAGCACATGTACTTAGTGTACCATACAGAGAAGGATTTGTGAAAAATCGCTACATTGGACGTACTTTTATTATGCCTGGTCAACAAATCCGCAAAAAATCAATTAAATACAAACTCTCAGCAGTAGAACTAGAATTTAAAGGTAAAAATGTAATGATTGTTGATGATTCAATAGTAAGAGGCAACACCTCTAAACAAATTGTAGAAATGGCAAGAGATGCAGGAGCTAAAAATGTTTACTTTGCCAGTGCTGCACCAGCATTACATTATCCTTGCGTATATGGTGTAGACATGCCAAGTAAAGATGATTTTGTAGCAAACGGCTTAAACACTGAAGAAATTGCAAAAGTAATAGGCGCAGACAAGTTATATTATCAGAAAGTTGAAGATCTAATTGAAGCAGTTCGAAAAAAAACACCAGTAGAAAACTTTTGCACTGCATGTTTTGATGGTAAATATCCAACCCCAGAAGTAGATGACGAACTATTAGCCGATATGGAAGCTGCTCGCAATAAAAAACTCAACAAAGGAGGAAAAGATCCAGAAGAAAGCCCTGTAACATTACTTTAAAAGCTCATCTGCACAAGTAAAATAAGGCCCTAATTCTTTTAGGGTATTTTCATCACCTTCTTTTTGTAATTCCTGACGCATCTGAATCGCAACATCATAAATACCTCTAAGATTGTTTTTAATTTGCTCAGGCAATTTTTCGTTGATTTTTAAATCTAACTCCCCCGCTCTCTTTTCAGCATCAATTGCCTTTTTTGCCATTTCAACCGCTTTTTTAAATTCAATCTCTGTTAAACTTAAACCTTCATTAATTTGCTCAACAGCCATAAGTGCATCTTTTAAAAAAGGTAATATATTAGACCTTTCCAGAGATTCTGCCATATCTCTAACTCTCTCTTGTTTTTCTGGTTCTAATTCCTGAGCGCGTTCAATGGCATCATTTGCCTTCTCTAAAGCATTTTCTGGATTTTCAAAATTACACAAAGAACTAAGTAAACTCTCAAAATCACTTTGCCGATATCCAAAATTTTCATTTGGAGATGTGGGAGCTTGTTCAAAAGTCATATTTTGGGGAAATTTATCTATTTATTATAGCAAAAAATGATTTTTTATGCAATAATACAAAACGTGTGTCCCCGTAGTTCAACGGATAGAACAATGGCCTCCTAAGCTGTAGATACAGGTTCGATTCCTGTCGGGGATACCATACAGGAAAATTGAGAAATTTTGAAGATAAGGATAATCTCACAAAGTTCTAACCAACGATACACCTCCTTAAACCTACTTATCTCTTCGAACGCCCCTTGGGTTTCCGATTAGAGCTAATAACTAAATGCACTGACGCATAAAATGGATCTCTGTTCACTTTTGAGCTGCAATGGTGACCATAGAGTGACATTCTTTTTAAAAAAACAGATTGCGGGCTGTTTCAACATAAACCAAAAAATAAAAAAGGGGAGCTAAATTTATTTAATCAGCATCTTGTATCCCTTTTAAATATTTATCAATAAATTATTCTTCTACCCCTTCTGGCTCATTACCTTCCTCAGCTTCTCTGCTTTCGGCTATTTCATTTAACATATCCATCAAATCGGCAATCTCATCATCAGTCAAGCCATGCTTGCGAGCGCCATCTTCGACATTTTCCATAGCAGAAGCAGGACAACCAACACAGCCCATTCCAAAATCAAAGAAAATGTCAACACTCTCAGGATAACGAGAAATAATCTCAGAAATTGTCATTTCTTTTGTTACTGGCATATTTATTTAAAAAAAATTAATCTTCACAAGAAATTGCCCCAACAGGACACATAGCAATAGCCTCATCAGCATCATCACAAGTATTTGAATTTATCACCTTTGCGATACCCTGATCCATATCCATTTCAAATATATCACTTTTCATTGATGCGCACATACCGCAACCAATACAAGTCTCTTGATTTACAACAACTTTTGACATGTTTTTATAAAAATATATTCGCATTTTTGCATGCTTTTTTATGTTTTTCAAGTATAATTATAAATATGGAAATACGGCTTAATAAATACCTTTCCGAACAAGGTATATGCTCACGCAGAGAAGCAGAAAAACTCATAACAGAAGGAGCAATAAAAATCAATGGCAAAATCACTCAAGAACAAGGCATAAAAATCGACCCAGAAAAAGATAAATTGGAAATTTCCGAATCAGCATTACAAAAAAAATCTGAAGAAAAAGTCGTATACGCCCTAAATAAACCGATAGGATACGTCAGCTCAACACACGCAACAAGTGTGGAAAAAAACATTGTAACTGATTTATTAAAAGTACCCGAGAGAATTTATCCAATAGGCAGACTAGACAAAGATACATCAGGATTATTACTCATGACCAATGATGGGGATATTTGCTACAAATTGACTCACCCTAAATTTTCTCATAAAAAAATATATCTAGTCGAAACATACAAAGAGGTATCAGATGAAGCCTTAGATAAATTACGAAAAGGCGTGACACTTTTTGGCGAAAAAACTTTACCAACAAAAATTGAAAAAATCTCATCACATCGCTTTAAAATAACTCTAAAAGAAGGTAAAAATCGTCAAATTAGGCGTATTTTTCGTAAAATCGGATCAAATGTAAAGCGCTTAAAAAGAATTCAAATTGGCGAACTAGAATTAAAAAGTCTTGATATAGATACTGGAAAATATGTAAAGTTAAAACAAGATCAAATCAAGCTTTTAACTAAATAATATGCTAGCAAATATAATTTGGGGATTAATAGGCATCTCAACAGCACTTATACTTGTAAAATTTAGATATAAAATTATTGAATTTACAGGAGATTGGGGTTGGGCAGAAAGATATTTAGGTAATGGCGGAAGCGTGAGAGCTGTTGTGTTAATTGCCATAATATTATTTTTTGCATCTATTGCTAAAATGACAGGCAAATCAAGCACTATTCTACAAGGAGCAGCTGATCAATTTTTTGGTGGATAAGTTTTTTTTAAAAAAAATATTGACTTGTCCTTAATTCTTTAATAAAATCTACAAGGTTTTAATAATTTGGGGCATTAGCTCAGTTGGCTAGAGCGCCTGCTTTGCACGCAGGAGGTCATCGGTTCGACTCCGATATGCTCCACCATTAAAATGTTCTCATACCGAACACAGTGAGGTATGGGGTTATTTTAATTGTAAATATTAGCATTGAACCGATGACCTCCATCTAATTAAGCAGTCATCGGGACACGAAGCGAAAGTCTTTAAGCAAAGCGATAAGACGGAGCAGAGTGGCGACTCCGATATGCTCCACCATTTAGACAATCAGCTGAAATAAGCTCCTTCTCCAATCTTGGAAGGGCTTGTTTGAGCGGTTTTCCACCTTTTGGTTCTCGGTTCGATAAGAGTTTTCTACACATTATCAAATAATTGACGTTTTTGAGCTGTTCAAAAATAGGAATGGCTTCAACATGAAGGAAAAAATAGACTTCTTCAAAATGAATCAGGTGTTTCAGTCCTATTTCGGTATAATGAGTCATGGAAATTGTAGAAAATTGGACGAAAAAATCAAAAATGAGTATTGGATATATTCCGTTTCAGGAGAAAATGATTTACAAGTCACAACAAAAAAGAGGAGACATACCTCCTCTTTTTTAATGCCTTTTTGGCTTTTTAGTAAATATCCAGATAGCTTTCTATCTCCCAATCACTTACATGTATCCTAAATGAATCCACTTCTTTTTGCTTAGCCTCAAGGTATTTTTCAAATGTATGCTTTCCGAGAACACTTTTCACTAAATCACTTTTTTCAAATTTTGAAACCGCTTCGATCAATGAAGCTGGAAGTGTTGATATTCTCATACGTTTTGCTTTCTTGTCAGTAAATTCAAAAATATTTTCCTCAACTGGATCTGGCGCTTTCATCTTTTTTTCAACTCCATCAAGACCTGCTGCCAACATCAATGCAAATGCAAGATAAGGATTTGCTGATGAATCAGGACACCTAAGCTCACATCTGGCTGCTGCTTTTTGATGTGAACTCTTTGGAATTCTAATCAAAGCGGAGCGATTTGTTTGCCCCCAAGCTACATACACAGGTGCTTCATAACCTGCAACAAGCCTCTTATAAGAATTTACAAGAGGATTTGTAATCGCTACTATCTCCTTGATACTCTTAAGCTGTCCTGCAATAAACTGCATGGCTGTTTCAGATAAATTATACTTATTTTTATCATCAAAAAATATATTTTCACCATTTTTTGCTAATGACTGATGAACATGCATTCCTGATCCATTTATACCAGAAATAGGCTTCGGCATAAATGTTGCATGCAAACCAAATTGATTTGCAACAGCCTTTAAGGCCATTTTTACAGTAAGCACACTATCAGCTTGAGTTAAAGCATCTGAATACTTAAAATCAATTTCATGTTGCCCCTCTGCAACTTCATGATGGATTGCCTCAACATCTATCCCCATTTGCGATACCACCTCACTCATTGCAATTCTGATTGGACCTGCCTTGTCCATTGCATATTCAAAATAACCTGCCTTGTCATGTGGCTTCAAAATAGCCTCTCCGTCTTCATCTTTTTCTAAAAGAAAAAATTCCAACTCAGGACCAACAAAATAATCTGAAAATCCCATTTTTTTAGCTCTTTCTAGCTGTTTTTTTAGTATATATCTTGGATCACCTTCAAATGGTTTTCCATCAGGCAAATAAACATCGCAGATAATTCTTGCCACTTTTCCCTCCTGCTCTGAACCTTCCCATGGAACTATTGCAAATGTTTTTAAATCAGGTTTCAAATACATATCTGATTCATAAATCCTAGTAAACCCTTCGATTGATGAACCGTCAAACCATACATTATTATCTATTGCGCCTTCCAATTTTGTAATCGGCATAGTGATACTTTTTACAAAACCAAAAAGATCACAAAATTGAAAATGCACAAAACGAACATTTTTTTCTTTGCAAATTGCAAATACTTCTGATTTTTTCATAAGGTTAGCAATAAATTTTTAAATTATGTACAAATTATTGCTCATTTTACACAAAAGTCAATATAATTTTGTACAAATTTTTGTATACAATAAAAAAGCCTCCAATTTCTTGAAGGCTTTTTTTAAATCTGCTCTATTCTTCCTCCTTAATAGATATACCTAACTCATCAAGCTGCTCATCAGGCATCACACTTGGTGAATGCAGCATTAAATCTTGTGCATTTTGGTTTTTTGGAAATGCTATCACCTCTCTAATATTTGGCTCATCTGCAAGCAACATCACTACTCTATCAAGCCCAAAAGCAATACCACCATGTGGGGGTGCGCCATATTCAAATGCCTTTAACATATGCCCAAAACGCTCTTCTGCGTCTTCTGGTGTGATTTTTAAAATCTCAAAAATCTTAGCTTGCAAATCTCTCTCATGATTTCTGAGCGATCCTCCACCTAGCTCTACACCATTCATAACCATATCATAAGCAATAGCACAGCAATTTAGGGGATTTTTCTCCAGCTTAGCCTCATCTTCCTTTCTAGGCCTTGTAAATGGATGATGCACTGCACCAATATGACCATCTGAATTTTGCTCAAACATTGGAAAATCAACAACCCAAAGCAGAGCAATTTCGTCATTTTTCCTAAGACCAAAATGATCACCAAGAGCATTTCTAACAGCTCCTAGGCTTTCAGAAACAGTCATATAGTCCCCTGCTCCAAAGAAAAGTGCATCACCTTGTTTGAAATTCATCATCTCAAAAAGCTCTTTTTTCTCTTCATCTGAAAAGAATTTTAAAATTGGACTTGAAGGCTCTTCACCCTCTCTCCAAAGTATATAAGCCAGACCTTTTGCACCATTGTCTTGAGCTATTCTTGTAAAGTCATCTATCTCTTTACGTGTCAAAGTAGCGCCTCCTTCTGCCTTTATAGCCCTTACTATACCGCCATTTTTCGCAACAGAGTTAAATACTGTAAACTCTACACCTGAAGCCCACTCAGTCAAATCTTCAAATTCCATTCCGAAACGAAGATCTGGTTTGTCAGAGCCATATTTATCCATAGCCTCTTTGTAGGTTATTTTTGGCACATTATCACCAAGAACTAATTTTTTATGTGGATTTAACTTTTTTACAATTTTTAAAATCAATTCAGAAAATAAATCCTGAATGTCTTGCTCTTCAACAAAACTCATCTCTATCTCAAACTGAGTAAATTCAGGCTGTCTGTCTCCTCTCTGATCTTCATCACGAAAACAACGAGCAATCTGAAAATACTTCTCGACACCACCAACCATCAAAAGTTGTTTAAGCTGCTGTGGTGATTGTGGAAGCACATAAAATTTACCATGATGCAAACGAGAAGGCACGAGATATTCACGTGATCCCTCAGGTGTACCCTTGACCATAATCGGAGTTTCTACCTCCCAAAAACCTTTTTCATCAAAAAAATCACGCACCATTTTTGTAACATTATGACGAAGCTGAATATTTTTCTTCATACGCTCTCTTCTTAGATCAAGATAGCGATACTCAAGCCTTATATCCTCACGAACCTCTTTATGCGGATTATCAATTTCAAATGGTGGAGTCTTTGATTTATTAAAAATTTCAATATTCGAAACTATCATTTCAATCTCACCTGTTGGAATATTTTTATTAAACATTTCTTCAGGACGCATTCTAATCTCTCCTTCAACCTTTATGACAAATTCTGAACGAAGAGACTCAGCAATCTTATGAGTTTCCAAGTCATACTCAGGATCAAAAACAACCTGCATAATACCAGAACGATCTCTAAGATCTATAAAAATAATTCCTCCATGATCACGACGAGTATTAACCCAGCCGCATAGAGTCACTTTTTGACCGACATTTTGACGATTCAATACACCTGCATCATGAGTTTTTAGCATATTAAGGGTAAAATTTCCTAAATATTTTCTCATAAAAAAAACACCTTGCAAATATAAAATCTTTTATTTTAAGATTTCAGAGCAGTTTTTTAAAAAAATAATGTCAATACAACCAATGGAAATCGAAAAGCTCCTAGCTGAGTTAATGGACAAAAAAGAAGATCTAGAGGATATTAAAGCCATCTTAAAACACTACAAAATAGATTCACCAAGACTCAAAGAGTTAAAAGAAGCTCAAAAGCAACTAAAAGCTCAAATAGATGAAGAAAAAGCCAGAATCGAAGAAGAATACAATATAGATGAAGATTATTCAGACAGCAAAGTACGTGAAGCTGAATTAAAACTTGATATTAAAGAAAAAAGAAACAACTTAAAAAAGAAAATGGGACGCATAAACACAAGCGAAGAAATATCTCAATATGAATACAATATCAAAGGAGAGCAAATCAAAATGCAAGTTGAGCGCTTATGCAAGGTGTATCTAAACGGAAAGGAAGAAAAATAATTATAAAAATTTCCTGATCTCCATCTCTACAAAATAATCAATATTATTTTGATCACAAAAATTCAACACCTCATTATCATAAGTGTCTTCCTCTAGCCACAAACGATAAAACCCCCCATCTCTCATTTGCTTAACCATTTCGAGAGTCATAAAAGGCGAAATATCAACAATAACAACAGCATCAGGAAAGGGTCTTGCAGAAGTTAAATTTGGATAACAAGGCTTTTTTTGAATCTCTGTATCAGGCATCTCAGAAGTATTGATTGCAAGAGCTTTGTAGCCCTTTTTTAATAAATCACCAAATACATGAAATCCAAACTCTGACGAATCATTTGAAGCACCTACAACCGCATAGGTAAAATCTTTGTTAATAAATTTTGCAGGATCTCTTTGAATCATTTTTCAATGTATGAAATACAAGAATCAATAAAAGAAGCAAACAAGGGATGTGGACGATTTGGTCTTGATAAAAACTCAGGGTGAAACTGACTTCCAAGCATCCAAGGATGATCTTTTACCTCTACTATTTCAACCAAAGATCCATCTGGAGATGTGCCTGAAAATACAAATCCACAATCTTCCAAGGCCCCCCTAAAATCATTATTAAACTCATATCTATGCCTATGACGTTCATAAATTTCATCTTTTTGATATGAATTATATGCTAATGTATCTTTTTTCAATTTACACGGATAAGCCCCCAATCTAAGAGTGCCTCCTTTTGCTTTTTCTTCACTTTGATTAGGTAAAAAATGAACAATCTTACTCTTAGCATCTTTATTAAACTCTTCTGAGTCAGCATTTTTAATGCCACAGACATTTCTCGCAAACTCAATGGCCATCACCTGTGAACCAAGACATAATCCAAAAAATGGAACATTATTTTCACGACAATACTTTGCACACATAATCTTGCCCCCTACCCCTCTTTTACCAAATCCTCCCGGGACAATAATACCTGCACATCTCTTTATAGATTCCCACACCTCTTCACTTTTTGTCTCATCTTCAAGCGCTTCTGTGTCGATCCATTCGATATTTGCCTTATATCCCCTATTGAAACAAGCGCTTTTTATAGCCTCAATCACAGAAATATAAGCATCATCAAGCTCTGTATACTTGCCTGCGAGAGCTATTCTGATCTCTTTTTTAGAATTATGAATCTGATCAACCATCTTTTGCCAATCCTCAAGATCTACTTGAAGAGTTTTGATATTTAACTTTTTAGCTAACACTTCAGTAATTCCGCTTTTATGAAATCTGGACGGAATCTCAAAAATAGACGATACAGTAGGCGCAGGAATAACAGCCTCTCTATCTACACCACAAAACCTTGAAACCTTACATAAAATATCCTCAGGAATATCAATATCAGCCCTACATACAATCAAATCAGGGTCAATGCCAGCCCTCCTTAACTCTCTTGCAGAAAGCTGTGTTGGCTTAGTTTTTAGCTCTTTTGAAGCTTTTAAATAAGGCAATAATGTCAAATGTATAAAAATCACATTCTCCTTGCCCATCTCCATACGCAGCTGACGTATGGCCTCCAAAAACGGCTCTCCTTCAATATCTCCAACTGTTCCTCCAATCTCACCAATCAATATATCAGCACCACTTTCCTTTTTAGCGTTCATGATTTTTTGCTTAATGGCATCAGTAATATGCGGCACAACTTGAATAGTACCACCAAGAAAATCCCCTTGACGCTCTTTTTGCAACACTTCTGTATAAATCCTGCCTGTAGTTGCATTTGAATATCTATTAAGATTTTCATCAATAAATCTCTCATAATGCCCGAGATCAAGATCTGTCTCAGCTCCATCATGCGTCACAAAAACCTCACCATGCTGAAAAGGACTCATTGTCCCTGGATCAACATTTAGATACGGATCCAATTTTTGAATACTAACTTTTTTTCCGGCACTCTTAAGTAGCATACCAACGGAGGCGGCAACTATCCCTTTTCCAAGAGAACTGCACACACCACCAGTAACAAATATAAATTTCTTATCCATACTTTTTTTAATTTAATGTGTCTATTTTAGCTCTTTTTCAAAAATTGAAAAGGCATTTTTTTGATCTATTTTAATAAAAATCTCATCTTGTCTTAAGAAAGGGATAAAAATATTGTCTTTTGCCCTACCTGAAGGCGCAAAAAGCCTTATGTGATCACTTCTTTGATTTAAATCAATATTAATCTTGAGTTCCTGATTTGGCCTTAAAGTCTGACTTAGATGCACCTTATCACTCAGAGACTCAAGCCTCCAACCACTTAAATTAGTGTCAAATTTAGACCAATTTTTTAAAACTATTTCATCATTTACAGTATCCACACTCAAAACCCTGAGATAATTTGTCTCGCCACTCGTCTCAATAAAAAACCGGCATTTTTCAAATTTAGTAGCATTAAAAAAATCCGTATAAGCATAAAAATACATATAAGAAGACCTATTAATAATTATGGACTCTTTGTACATTTTACCTAAAGCTGGTGAACCACTTGGATAAATTGTCCAAAAAATCTCCGCCTCCTTATCATTAACCAAAAGCTCTACTTTTTGATTACTTTGAAAATACCCACCACACTTAGATGCTTCAACTTGCAATTTTTCTTTTGCAAAAGCACAAAAAGGTGTAAATAATAAAAATAATGAGAATAATGAGATAAAAAACTTGCGCATATTGCTATTTTATTTTTTTATATATTATCGCAGAAAAATCACTAAATAAAAAGCAAAAATATTTTTGACTTTATTAATAAAAAAGCGTAGAATATAATGAATTTTAATAAAAACAAAAATGAATGAACATCAGGTAGTTACAGCACTTGCCCCTGATATGGGAGGACTTGATCCTCAAGGGATGACGCACAGAAACATGCTTTACACTTCAGGACAAATCGGCATGACACCAAGGGGTGAAATGTCAGAAAGCTTTGAAGAACAAGCAAAAAATGCTTTTTACAACTTAAAAGCAATTGTGGAAGCTGCAGGCTCACGCCTTGATAGAGTACTAAAGGTTAATATCTACTTAACAGACATAGACAACAGCTTTAAAATGAGCGAAGTCTATGGAAAGTTTTTCCGTGAAAATCCACCTGCAAGAGACGTAGTGGAAGTTCAAAAACTTAAAAAAGGTGCCCTAATTCAAGTGTCAGCTACTGCTTTTGTAAGACTTGATTCTTAATAAAAACTCCTTTTTAAAGTGCTCACGCATATCATTATCGTGAAATTTTAAAATCCCCGTTTTTATGATTGTGCCTTTTTGAGATTTTAAACTCTGAGCTTTTTTTGAAGTTCTAGGTAAAAATATCTTCTTTAAGATTCTTTCCAGAAAATCAAAACATAAAAAATCTAGATTAAAACTAGGTTTTTTATATATATCTTTACACACAGGCTTTATTTCAAATTGATCTAAAAATTTCTGATTAATACTAAAAAAATCATCAAAAACTTCACCAAACAAGGGAATCAATGATGCTATCCAAAAAGCCAAAAATACATCATCTTTTATGGATATTTTACTTATATCGAGATTTTTTTGATCTACAAAAAAAGACAAACAAAAGCGATTTTCAATCTTGTCACCATATCTCCTAAGCCCTAGAATATGTAAAAAAATCGTTACAAAAACCCTACAAGTCCAAATTCGATCTTCCTTAGATATAATAAAAAGATCAATATCACTCCCCTTCTCTGCCGTATAAAAAGAAGCAGTATTGCAAATTGCAACACCTTTTACACCTGGTAAATACCTTAAAAATCGACCCCATTTTTGAGCTTTTTTAATTAATTTTTCTGAATGCTTACGCATTTTCAAAGCTTCATTTAAATATGCCTTATTCCAAAAATAAAAATCCCCTTCTTGAGTAAAATCATTTAAATTAAACTTATTATTAGTAGAATATTTTAAAATCTCCTTCTTAGTTAGACCTCTTTTGTATATATCAAAAAAAGCCAAAATACCTAGAGGCTTTTTCAAAGCTCAGCTATAAATTCATCAAATAAAAACCCAGTGTCATGAGGTCCAGCAAAAGCCTCAGGATGAAACTGAACTGAATAAATTGGCTTTGTCTTGTGCTTGATACCCTCCACGCTACCATCATTTAGATTTTTGAACCATATTTCAAAATCTTCAGGCACAGTATCTCCATCTACACAAAAACCATGATTTTGACTTGTTATATAGCATTTTTTTGTGTGAATATCTTGACATGGCTGATTTGCACCTCTATGTCCATAATCAAGCTTGTAAGTATCTGCCCCCATCGCCAAAGACAAAACCTGATTACCTAAACATATACCAAATATCGGCATATTTTTACTCAATGCAAAATCTATATTTTTATTAATCACTTCATAAACCACCTTTGGATCACCAGGTCCATTTGACAAAAATAATCCATCAAACTCAAGTTCAGAATTAGCAACATCAAAATCCCAAGGCGCAAGAATAACCCTAACACCTCTCTTTAAAAAAGATCTCAAAATATTATTTTTAATTCCTGTATCAATAGCCAAAATGGTCTTTACATAATCCTTAGGCTCAAAAATCTTGACCTCTTTTGTTGCAACTTCTGCTACTAGATTTTTCTTATTTGGATCTTTAAGATTTACTATTTCCTCATCGCCTTCTATCAATATTTGCCCCAAAAGAGCGCCTTTTTCCCTTAAAACCTGCGTCAAATGACGTGTGTCAATTTCTGAAATTGCAGGAATTTTGCCTTCTTTTAACCAATCAGAAAAAGATTTTTCAGCCATATGATGAGAAAAATCCTCTGACATATTATTGCAAACAACCGCATTTACATGTATTTGATCTGACTCAAAATTCTCAACTATGCCAAACTCATCACGAGAAGCCGAAGCTACCCCAAAATTACCAATCAAAGGAAAAGTAAAAACCAAAATTTGCCCCTTATAACTCGGATCAGTCAAAGACAACTCAAAGCCTGTCATACCAGTAGTAAACACAAATTCACCTTGTACAGATAAATCATAACCAACACTTTTCCCCTCAAAGACTTGTCCTGTTTCTAAGATAATTTTTGCTTTTTTGTACATCTATTTGAAAATTTTCTTGCTTATTTTGCCTTAAAAATTATTTTTAGTCGAGAGAAAATACACAAAAAAAGAGAACCGAATCCCTTTTTTTAAAAATCTCACTCACCTACCTCATACCTATCAATCTCCTTCTTATCTATCTTAGAAATAATATTTTCAACTACATCATCAAGTGATATTGTCTCCTGTGCTCCACGCTCCATATTCCTTATTATTGCTATATTCTCTTTTACCTCTATCTCACCCAATATAATAGTCCAATCTACATCAAACTTATCTGCATTTTTCAACTGAGAACGCATAGATGCCTTTCCCATTGCACCAAGAGCATGTATGCCTGCATCATGTAAATCTGACAAAATTTTAACTGCCTTTTTCTTAGCAAAATCACCAAGACAAGCCACATAAACATGCACTTTATCTTTTTTTGGTGGCTCAACATTAACCTCTTGCATATGAGCAATTACCCTCTCTACACCAAAAGCAACTCCAACAGCAGGCGTAGCCTGACCCCCTAAAAGCTCACAAAGACCATCATAACGACCTCCGCCACCAATAGCATTTTGAGCGCCCTGAGTTTTATCCCAAAACTCAAAAACAGTATCAGAATAATAATCAAGCCCTCTTACAAGCTTTTTATTTTCTACATAAGGTACCCCCAGTTCAGTTAAAAATGCTAACACATTTTGATAATATTCCCTGCTCTCATCATCTAAATAATCATCAAATTTTGGAGCCATAGAAGCCAAAATCTGACAATCCTCTTGCTTGCAATCCAAAATTCTTAAAGGATTTTTTTCAGCCCTTCTTTGACAATCCTCACAAAGACTTCTCTCTTTTCCGAAAAAATAATTCTGCAAAGCATCTTCATAAGACTTTCTGCATTCAGGTGTACCAATTGTATTCACCTGAAGCTCAAAACGATCAACAATACCCAGATCTTTTAATATCTTATAAGACAAATTAATAATTTGTGCATCAATTGAAAAATCTCTCGCACCGATTACCTCAAAACCAAACTGATGAAACTGACGATAGCGACCTTTTTGCGGTCTGTCATAACGAAAATGAGGCTCAATATAATAAAACTGCACAGGTTGACTCCAAGAAGACATACCATGCTCAATATAAGCCCTAACTATACCAGCTGTACCCTCTGGCTTCATGCTCATACGCTTAGCAGAGCGACTTTCAAAAGTATACATCTCTTTTTCAACTATATCAGTTGCATCACCAACACCTCTTTCAAACACATCTGCATACTCCAAAGTAGGCGTAGTTATCCTTTTAAAACCTGCCTGCCTACATCTATGCCTAACTGCTTTTTTAACTAAAGTGAAATATTCATGCTCTTCAGGAAGTATATCTCTCATGCCCCTTACTGTTTGAAGTTTTTTTGATTCTTCGCTCATTTTTAGATTTTTAAAAATACTTTTCTTATCATTACACAAAACAAGCAAAAAATAAAGCCTTATAAGTAATTGATGCGTATTTTAATCAAAAAATATAAGCAAAAGCAGTTAATAAGCAATACTGATTTAAAAAAAACAAGCACCAATGATGAAAAATTTAAATGCCAAATAGCTTATTTAAGGCACAAAAAAAGATTTGCAAAAATAAAAATAATCTGATAATTTAAAAATAAGCAATAAAAAATTGACAAAAAAATAATTTATTGTAAAATATAAACTCAATTTTAAATCCCTCTTTTTTTAAAAACATGGAAACCTCAAAAACAAATCAAGAAATAGTTCCAGAACAAGAAGTATTATTAGTTAGAGCAAAAGATACAGAAAAAATTTTTGAAATTGGAGACGAAATAAGAAATGCCTTACTAGGAGAAGAAATACCAACTATTATGGATTTTACCTTAGAAACAGGGGAAATTTTAATTCAAACAAACAGTGGCGCACAAGATATATTGTCACAAATTGACGGAATCACATTGGTTGATACTAATATAGCCTAATTCAACATATAAAATAGCCTTATTGAGGCTATTTTTATTTCAAAAGTAAGAAATTACTGGATATTTTATATAAATAAGTATATTATACTATCCTTGGTTAAATTTCTTAGTGCAAAAATGAATAATGCGGTAAACTTAATAAAAAACCCCTTATCTGATGAAAAAGTCATTCCAACAAAACCAAAACTCACAAAGCCAGACTTTCAAGGATTGTTTTTAACAGTACGACAAATAACTGATCGATTCAAAAAGGTAACAAGAAAAGACAATCCAATAGGAAAAATAGATAGCAACCCAGCATACTCAATCTTTCCTGATATCATGCATCAAGCAGATCAGGATAAAACAAATCTTAGAAGAGCCATAAAGGGCGAAGAATGCATATGCACAATAGAACTAGAAGACTCAGATCAAACCGAGGCATTCAGAGAGGCTTTTCCTGGAGCAATAGAAATAAGTCAAACAATATTTATGACTAACGACAACATAGCAAAGATATTAACCAAAGCAGCAAAAGTAGCTAGAATAAAATCAATAGCCCCATCTACAAGAAAAGAATTGAAGTACATAGAAAATGAATAACTCCTCCACACAGAGGATTTTTTTATACCCTAAAATAGCCTAGGGTATTTTTTTAATCTCTATTTGTTATTTTTATGCTATCATAATTAACTTTTTGCACAAAACCCTGAACCTTTATGATAAACCCCATACAAAGCCTCATGGCCAAATCATGTTCATAATAATCGACATATTTATGCATCACATTTTGCAAGTTATTACTTATTGCTATTCCTATTTTTTCCATTATCACCCCTGACTCATGACTCCTAAAAAGCTCTTGTAATTCTGAAATCCCCTCTTGATCATCACCATATTGCTCAAGTAAGCAAGCCACAGAAAGAGCACCAGATAAATGCTCTTTTAGGCTTTTTTTACTTTTTCCATTTTCAAACTTATCCCTTAATCTCTTAAAATAATGCAAAAAGGAAACATGATCTACGTCCCTCTCTATAAAACTACCATCTAATTCTACAAGATTTTTACCTATTTTATAAGCTGACAATATAGCATAAGCCTCAGACAAAGCTACGCCAATATTTAAATCAACAGGACTCTCGACACCAGCAGGAGTAAAAAATCGCTGATCAATATGAGCAAGCTCGTGTATTACAACAATTAATGTAATTAAATTTTCTTCATATACGTCATAAGCATCATAATCATAAGAGATATCCACATCCCCATTTATATAAGTACAACCTCTACGGCTATACTTATCTCTATCTAAAACTTTTATATTTCTAATGCGATTCTCAAATCCTCCTCTATAATAATTCCCATAAACAACACAAGCCCAATTAATAATATCGTCTTTTGTAAACTCGGTATACAAATCAACCCTCTTAACAACCTCCTTAAAGTCATTTGCTGCTGATTCAGCAGGAGAAAACAGTATCGAATCAACACCAGTACCAAGCTCGGAAGCCTGAGCAGAAGAAGTAATAGCATTAATATAAGTGGCAGTTTCTGCAGTAAATGCAATAAGTAGCCATAATGCCACTTTTTTAAAATCAAGGCTTCCTTCTGGTTTTTTAGGTTTTTCTGTTAATTCGTTGTAATAGGGCTTCATAAGGGGGAGGGTAAAAGGTTTTAATCTTTAGGAAAAAGTATTTCCGAAGAACCTAAAGCACCTTTCGAATTAAAATTCTCATCAAGATTTAAGATTTTTTTAATCTTATTTGAAGTCTGAGGCATCAAAGGATAAATCATTTCAGCAACCTTAGCTAATGATGCTAAATGCTGAAAAAGTATTTTTTTAGCTTGCTCTGAGTCTTGCTTCATTATCTTCCATGGCTCTTTTTGATTAATATCCTGATTCAAAAATCCAATAAAATCAAAACAAGCACCAGCCGCATCATGCAATTGATAATTCAATACCGCATTGTGCATTTTTTCTTTTGCACTATTATAAGAATCCAAATACTCATCTTGAATATTTGACTCAAAATCACCTATTTCAAGTCTCTCAGAAAGCTTATGCACTCTTTGAACAAGATTACCTAAGCCATCTGCAAGATAGGCATTTTTGATCTCTTTAAACCTATCATTCGCAAAATCAGCATCACGCCCAACAACCACCTCCTTTAACAAGAAAAACCTAAGAGCATCAACTCCATCACTCTCTATGATCTCAAAAGGATCTACTACATTTCCAAGTGATTTTGACATTTTTTGTCCTTCTGAAGTCAAAAATCCATGTACCAAAATATCACTAGGCGTCTTGATCCCAGCTGCAAGTAACATGCTTGGCCAATATCCTGCATGAAACCTGAGTATATCCTTGCCAATTACATGAATCACCTTTGCGTTATTCCAATATTTTTGAAATTTCTCATCATCAGAAGATCCATAGCCAAGCGCTGTTATATAATTTGACAAGGCATCGCACCATACATACATGACTTGATTTAGATCATTTGGCACTTCCACCCCCCAAGGCAAGGTTTCTTTTGGACGTGAAAAAGAAACATCTTTAAAACCCTCCTCTGCCATCTTTAAAATTTCTGGCGCCCTAAAACTAGGCGATATCTTTAAATTATCAGACTTAATCATTTCTAAAATCTCTTTCGAATAATCAGATAACCTAAAAAACCAATTTTCCTCCTCTAAAAGCTCAGGCTCTTTAAGATGATTTGGACACTTTCCATCAACTAATTCTTTTTCAGTAATAAATGCTTCACATCCCGCACAATAAAGACCTGAAAAACTCCTTTTTTCTAGCTTGTTAGAGATTTTTTTCCATAAATCCATTGCGCCATTTTTATGACGAGACTCTGTTGTTCTTATAAAATCATTATTTGAAATATTAAGAGCTTTTACTAAGGCTTTAAATTTTTCCGCATTTGCATCACAAAGCTCCTGGGGCGTAAATCCCTGCTCCAAAGCCGTCCTATAAACCTTTGTTCCATGCTCATCAGTGCCTGTTAAAAAATACACATCATGACCCTGTTGAGCATAATACCTAGCCAAAAAATCAGCCTCCACAAGCTCCATAGCAAAACCAATATGAGGCGCACCATTTACATAAGCAATTGAAGTTGTAATATAGATATCTTGTTTCATCCTTAACAATATCACTTAAATTTAGATTAAAAATTAACACTAAAACACTTTAAATGAAAGAATAAAAATCATTTTTTTGAATAAATTTTGTATACATAATCTAAAAAAATTTTATAATTATATAACAATTAGATTAAATTTTTATTTTTTAGGTTTTTTATTTTTGAATAAAAATTTTGATTTAGTATAAAATTTTTGAACATTTTTTAATCTTTTTAAATAAATACATATCTCATTTTTAATTACACATTTTTTATATAATCATTATCGAACAAAAAAATTATTCACTTAATTTACAATAAAAATAAAAACAATCCGTAAAAAGCCAAATTTTAATACAAAAAACCATATTTTTCACAAAAATCAACATTTATAAAAAAGTTTTAATATAAAGCTTTTTTAATATTTTAATTTAACAAGTAAACAAAAAAATATAACTTTTTTTAATAAAATTTTTTAAGCAAAAAAGCCCTAAATTAAAACAAAAAACCTGATCAAAAAATGTGAACAAATGGCTTAAATAAGCCCATAAAACCAAAAAAAGGCTTGCAGTTATTATTTTTATATGCAAAAATCTTCTTGAAACTTTTTATGCCACCCATTTTGCAAGGTGCATAAATAAGCCGCTAAATAGTGTATAAAAATTTTGTTCAAATAAAATAATGGCTAGAGAAAAAATAATTGCCGGCATTGATATTGGTGCTTCCAAAATTAGAACAGTTATTGGAATTTTGGATCCAGAAAAAAAAGAGCCTCATATAATAGGTGCGGGGGTATCACCTTCTCTTGGACTCAGGAAAGGTGCCGTAGTTGATATTGATGAGGTTATTGCCAACATCTCAGCATCACTTGAAGATGCAGAAAGAATAAGCGGCATTCCTGTGCATCATGTTTTTGTAGGAATTGGCGGCCCTCACATAGAAGCTACTGACTCAAGAGGTGTTATAGCTATTGGTGGCAAAGAAATCAGCGAAGACGACCTAAATCGTGTTCTTGAAGCTGCTGAAGCAGTATCAATGCCTCAAAATAGACGTATTTTAAGAATTATCCCAAAAAGCTTTTCTGTTGATGAACAAAAAGGCATTCGCTCACCTATTGGTATGAGCGCTATTCGCCTTGAGGTTGATGCTCACATCATCACAGGACAATCTCAAATTGTAGACAATATAGAACGTTGTGTGCATCAAGCAGGCGTTGACATTGACGACTTTGTTCCATCATCACTTGCAGCAGCTGAAGCAGTATTATCAAGAAGACAAAAAGAACTTGGTGTAGTATCTATAAATATAGGAGCTGACTCAACATCTGTTGTTATATATGAAGATGGGGCTATTTTGTACTCAGCAACTATCCCAGTAGGTGGATCTAGTGTTACAAATGATATCGCTATTGGACTAAGAAGCTCTATTGATACAGCTGAAAAAATCAAAATCGAACACGGAACTTGCCTCCCTGAAGAAATCTCAGAAAGAGAGACAATTGATCTAGCATTATTATCTAAAATTGATAAACAAAAAGTGTCTAAAAAACACCTAGCTGAAATAATCCAAGCCAGATATCATGAAATTTTTATCATGATAAAAGACGAACTCAGAAACATATCAAGAGACGGAATGCTTCCTGCAGGAGCTATTCTTTCAGGAGCAGGAGTCAAGACATCTGGTGTTTCAGAGCTTGCTCGTGAAGTACTTGGACTTCCTGTACAAATCGGATTTCCTCAAGAAATATCAGGAGTAGTCGACAGAATTGACGATCCATCATATTCAACTGCTGTTGGATTAGTGCTTTGGGGCTCAAGATTTGAAGGAAAATCATACTCACTCTCATTTGCCAACTTCAACAAGGCGTTTTCGTCTGTTGGCTCATTTTTCAAAAAATTACTACCTTAACTTTTTTCTAGTAAAATGTCAGACTCAAATTTGAAAACTCTCTTCGCAGGCGGAAAAAGACCCTCTCAAAGCTCAGGCGAAGTTAACCCAGATATCTCACCTGCTGCCGTAATCCGTGTAGTTGGAGTAGGAGGATCAGGCGGAAACGCTGTAAACCGCATGATTGATGCAGGTATTGAAGGTGTTGAATTTATCACTATTAATACTGATGCCCAAGCACTTTGGCACTCAAGAGCTCCTCAAAAAATCAATATAGGCAAAGGTACAACAAGAGGTCTTGGAGCTGGTGCAAACCCAGAAGTAGGTAAAAAATCAGCTGAAGAATCTTCAGAAGAAATTAGAAATGCACTTGAAGGTGCTGATATGGTATTTATCACTTGCGGACTTGGAGGCGGAACAGGTACAGGAGGAGGTCCTGTTGTAGCTGAAATTGCTCGTGAACTTGGAATTTTAACAATTGGTGTTGTTACAAGACCATTTTCATTTGAAGGTGCAAAAAGAAGACAACAAGCAACAGATGGATTTGCAGCACTAAAAGACAAGGTAGACACCCTGATCACCATTCCAAACGACAAGATTCTTTCAATTATCGACAAAAAAACACCTCTAACAGAAGCATTTAGCGTAGTTGATGATGTATTAAGACAAGGTGTTCAAGGCATATCAGAAGTTATCACTACTCACGGTCTTATAAATGTAGACTTTGCAGATGTAAAAACAATCATGCAAGACGCAGGATCTGCACTCATGGGAATCGGATTTGGTAGCGGTGAAAATAGAGCTACAGAAGCTGCCAGAGCTGCTGTTGACTCACCACTTCTTGAAATGTCACTTGATGGGGCAAAAGGTATCCTATTTAACATTACAGGTGGCAACGACATGTCAATGTTTGAAGTTGATGAAGCTGCAAGAATCATCACTGAAGCTGCAGACCCAGAAGCAAATATTATCTTTGGTGCTGTTGTTAATGATTCATTTACAGGAGAAATCAAAGTTACAGTTATTGCTACTGGATTTGAAGGAAAAACCGACGAAAAACCACAAACATCACAAGCAGGTAGAATCGATGGACTTAGAGCATTAAGCAATTCAAATAGAAATAGAATCCAACCAAAAGCAGAAGAAGACCTAGAAGTTCCAGCATTTATGAGAAAGACACTCAAAAAATAGTAAGTAGTTTTAATTTAAAAACAACAAAAACCACCCTTAAAAAGAGTGGTTTTTTTACAAGCAAAATTTCAGAAGAAGCGAACCTCATCAAAACAACCTAAACTCCTACATAAAATAGACAGGATCTGCTAGCCTAACACTCCCCTATGTACAGAATTTAGGCTTACTCATCTATACTCCACTTCCTTAATAACGAACACTCCTTGCAGAATCAAGAGAGAACATAGCAATTAAAAATACCCCTCCTCAGACAAAGAATCTCCGCCCAAAACATCTCCTTGAGTATTTTATGAAGCACCAAAGAGTTAAAATCATAACAATTAATAACGCAAAGCTTTCCGTTATTTTTACCTGATTTCACCCTGCATAACTATTCTACGGATCTATTTTAGTGACGAAGAGATCAAAGCTCCATCCTCTAAATCAAAAAACAAGCGATCGCCGTCCTCAAACCTCAAAAAAAATTCAAATAAATCAAGAATAAGATCAACCACGTGCATAATCCAACCCCTCCTTTTTTTCAAAACAATAACAGCCAGCAAATTTTTATGGCTAAAATTCTAAGTGGTGCTATTTCTATATATTTTTTACAAAAAAAGCCTCTAAATAATTAGAAGCTTTTTTTGATCCAATGTTTATTTTTCAAATAAATCTCTGATATTTTTACCTACTTTCTCAATTTGATGCTCTTTTTCAGCCTTTCTGTATTCCATTAACCTCTTCATGTTATTTTTTCTGGCGTCTTTCATCCACTCTTCAGCAAATTTACCATTTTCAATATCTTTCAAAACCTCTTTCATGCGCTCTTTTACCTCAGGCCCCACAACACGAGACCCACTTACATATCCACCAAACTCAGCAGTATTTGAAACCACCTCATTCATACGTGAAAATCCACCCTCATACACAAGATCAACAATCAACTTCATCTCATGCAAACACTCAAAATAAGCAAATTCAGCTGGATAACCAGCTTCCACAAGTGTCTCAAAGCCATATTTGATCAATTGTGCCAACCCTCCACAAAG
This sequence comes from Candidatus Altimarinota bacterium, assembly GCA_025210675.1. GTDB lineage: Bacteria > Patescibacteriota > Gracilibacteria > CAIRYL01 > JAOARU01. The sequence continues at coordinate 23,355 of JAOARU010000005.1, forward strand.
CACCGCTTGCTCACCAAATAAGTCCTCATAAGTCTCTTCTGCAAAGGTACAAATCATCACACCTGCTTTTGTGAAATACATCGCCTTGCTCATTTCAAGAGCTTTGCTCATTGCCTCTCCTGAAACATCTTGATGAATAGCAACCAAAGCAGGCACACCAAAACCCTCTTTATATCTCTTGTACTCTTCTGTACCTGGACATTTTGGAGCTACCATTATTACATCTACACCTTCTTTTGGCTGAATTCTTTTATAAATAATGTTAAAACCATGTGAAAAGCTAAGTGTTGCATCATCTTTCATATTTGGCTCGATTTGTTTCTCATAAACATCTTGTTGATGTTCATCTGGAATCAAAATATGGATAATATCAGCCTGCTTTGATGCTTCCTCAATTGTGGCTACTTTTAAGCCATCTTCTTGAACTTGCTTGTATGAAGGTCCATTTTCTCTGACACCCACTACTACATCAAGCCTTGATTCATGCATCATTCTAGCTTGCGCTCTACCTTGTGCACCATAGCCAATTACAGCGATTTTCTTATTATCCAAAATATTGGTTTTGACATCATTGTCGTGAATTATGTTTGACATTTTATTAAATAAAAACTCTAATAGAAATTTTCGCATAAATTACGCATTTACGCAATAAAAAAGCGAGACTGCACACATCTCGCTATTTTTACTTAATTTATTAGACGCTAATTAAAAGCGATCTCTTCTTGGTTTTGGCGGGCGAGCCTCATTAACTACAAGCTCACGAGATTTTAGCTCTTTACCATTTAGGGCCTCAATTGCCTTATCAGCATCATCAGCATTTGTAAATGTTACAAAGCCAAATCCCTTAGATCTGCCCATATGGTCTTGAAGAATTACTAAATCTTCAATATCACCAAATGGTGAAAAAGCTTGACGTAAATCGTCTTCAGAGGCATTCCAATCAATGTTGCCCACAAAAAGTTTTTTTGACATAACTATCCTTAAAAAAATAAATACGCAAACCTCGTATTTATTTTAATGTATTCATAGATCAACTGTGCACCTTCTACCCTACTCTTACAATAAAACAATGAAGTTTACGTAGCTTATTTTACATAAATTTTAATTCAAAGTAAATCAATAATACTCAAGAAAAATTCTTTATCTTTTTTATGAGTTAACAAGTCTGCCACTTGAGTTTTATCAATCCATATAGCCTCTGGGTGATGTTCGTCTATTGGATTTAAATCAAGCTGCTCAGTTTCAAACTGAAAAAAAATAATTTCTTTTAATTCACTTGTATCATCAGCATTGCCATTTATACCTATTCTATATCTCTTGTATGATCCAAGTCTCTTAATTAAACGCAATTGCTCAACGCCCGTCTCCTCATAAACCTCACGAACAGCAGCCTCAAGCTCAGTTTCACCAGGCTCTACATGCCCCTTTGGGAGCGACCAGGAATCACCATGTTGAGATACCATCAAGATCATGCCTGATGGATTCAAAACTACTCCGCCTGCACTTTGTGTCTCCTGTGTCATCTTAATCCTCTTTAACAGCAATTAAACTACTTCTTATAAATTCCTTAACACCATAACCCCTTACAAGATCATGAAATTGATCTATGCGTCTTGGAGTACCCGTAATCTCTATGACAACACTTTTATCACCTACACTTATAATTTTGCCTTCAAATAATTTAGCCGCATCAAAAATAGGCGCTTTTGTCTTTTCTGAACAATGAAGCCTAATCAAAGCCATCTCTCTCATTACAGAGTTAGATTCAAGCTCTTTTACACTAATCACTTCTATGATTTTTGAGAGTTGTTTCTTAGCCTGCTCGGCATTGAATTCTTCATCACCTGAAAATGCAACAGTCACATGAGATATGCCTTTCTCGTTGGTATAACCTGCTGTCATACCCTCAATGTTAAACATTCTTCTTCTTAGGAGATTTGTAATTTTACCAAGTACACCATGACTATTTTTTGCTTTTATAATTAATACGTGTGATTTCATGATTTTAATTAAATTAATTAAGCCTTGTCTCGCTTAAACTTGCCCCAGGAGACACCATTGGAAAGACATTTTCCTCTCTTTCAACCTTGACCTCAAGTAAATAAGGCCCCTTATGATCAAGTGCTTTTTGAAACTTACTCTCAACCTCCTGAAGCGTCAAAGCTCGATCAGACTCAACGCCACAAGCTTTAGCAACCGCAGGTATATCAGGTGAAATAAGATCAGTAAATGAATAATTTTTCTTATAAAATAAATCCTGCCACTGCCTCACCATTCCAAGATAACCATTATTTAAAACAATGATTTTTAAATGAATATCATCTTGAACAAGAGTAGTAAGCTCCTGCATATTCATCTGAAAACCACCATCTCCACAAACAGAAAGAACTATATCATTTGGACGAGCAATTTTTGCACCCATTCCTGCTGGCATAGCATACCCCATAGTTCCAAGACCACCAGATGAGAGATGGTTTTTTGGTGTTGCAAAATCATAATAATTTGCTGTCCACATTTGATTTTGACCTACATCAGCAGCTACGACCGCTTGACCTTTTGTCATCTCAGAAATTTTTCTAATCACATCACGAGCAGAAAGTGTGTCACTGTGCTTTATTTTTTCTATTTTTGCATTTTTTTCATCATTCCAATTTTTAATTTGATTAATCCACTCTAAATGATCCTTGCCTTTTACACCTTCCATCAACCTAGGTAGGATAGATTTTACATCACCTACAATAGGCACATCTACTACCCTGTTTTTACCAATCTCAGCCCTATCTATATCTATATGAACAACTTTTGCATTTGGAGCAAAGTCATCTATACGACCCAAAATACGATCATCAAATCTAAGCCCAACACCAATCACAAGATCACTATTGTGAACCGCAAGATTTGCACCAAGCTGCCCATGCATTCCAAGCATACCCAAATTCAACTCATGAGATTTTGGCAATATGTCCATTGCTAATAAAGTCGACATAAATGGTGATTGAATTTTTGCAATAAAATCCTTGAATTCACCTTCTGCATCAGCCAAAGCTACACCATGCCCCGCCAAAACTACAGGACGCTCTGAATTCATAATTAATTCTTGAGCTTTTTTGATTTGAGCTAGATTACCATCTATAACAGGCCTATAACCAGGAAGATCAACCTCTTCTGGATAATTCCACTCCTTCACTTCTTGATCAAAAATATTTTTTGGAAGATCAACAAGCACAGGGCCTTTGCGACCTGTTCCAGCAATATAAAAAGCTTCTTTAACAATTCTTGGTAAATCATTTGCATCAAAAACCTGATACACATGCTTAGTAAAAGGCATACAAGAACCAACCATATCAACCTCCTGAAAAGCATCAGTACCAATCAATGAAGCTGCCACCTGTCCTGTAAATGCCACCATTGGCACAGAATCAAGATGAGCATTAGCAATACCCGTAATCATATTTGTCGCACCTGGACCCGAAGTAGACAAGCAAACTCCAGTTTTACCTGAAGTTCTAGCATATCCGTCAGCAGCCAAAGAAGCTCCCTGCTCATGACGCACTAAAACATGACGTATAGCATCTTGCTTATTTAAGACATCATACAGGCTCAACACTGCTCCGCCAGGATAACCAAATATTACATCTACACCCTCTTTTTTAAGGCATTCTAAAAATATATTTACACCTTTCATTATACATTTTTCAAAAGTCTAAAATATTGTAGCACAAACTTTCAATAGTTCAATTCTTTCTTGCTTTTTTAAAAAAATATTTTATAAACATACACCATACTACTAGAACTAACCAATCTTATCACAGAAATCAAAAAGTTTTTTAAAAACAAGATACCAAGCTCATAAAAACAAATATACCCCATGAGCTCATAATTAATACAATACAAAATATATCTTGATATAAATTATCAAGTTTTTGAGTTGATCAAAAAAAACATAAATATTGTATCTTGTCATAAAAAATGATATAATACTTGGATAGAAAACAACTTAAAAGATGCTCCAATACAAAATACCGCAGGACGTCCAAATAGAAGACAGGATTACATCATTTCTGACAATGCGTCAGTTAATCATTTGTGCAGTTGGAGGAGGTATAGCGTATTTCTTTTATATCGCTTTATCTTCAGTATTTTATGCTGAAGTATGGTTCCCCCCTGTATTTCTTTTGTCAGCAATCACTATTGCTATTGCATTTGTTAAAATCAATGGAATCAGATTTACAAAATGGTCATTATTGCTTTTTGAATTTCTAACAGTACCTCGTAAAAGAGTCTGGGACAAGAGAGCAACTTGCGATATACTTTTTTCATATGTTGGATCTAGAGTTGGTTCACAAAACCAAAACAATAAAAAACAAAAAGAACAAGAAAGGCTTGAACCAAAAAAGAAACATCTAAGCTCACTTGAAGAACTCAGTATAAAACTAGACCAAAACCCATTTGAGCACATAGAACAAAAAAAAGACCACACAGATGAAACTAGCGATCACGACTTAACAGCAGCCATACTCCACAACAAAGAAGAAAAACAACGCCAAGAAGAACGCCTAACACAAAACATAGAACAAAGAAACTCAATGCCAACCGAACAAGCAATAGAAAAACAAGAAAAACCAAAACAAGAATCAAAAAGCATAGAAGAATTAATAAATGTAGCAATTCCAACATCACACAAAAGATCAACACCAGTAAGAGAAAAAAAGATAGACACAAATCAAACCCCAACAATACCAGATCATCATAAAGATATTTTAAAAAACCTATCAGACGACAAAAATGAATGACCAAAGCGTAAGACAAAGAAAAACACCAAAAACAGCCTCAACCCAAATGCACCTACCAATTGCAGAAATTAAAGAAAATGTAGTTGTTTTAAAAAATGGTGGAATTAGAGCTATTTTTCAGACATCTAGCGTCAATTTTAACCTAAAATCAGAAGAAGAACAAAACTCTATCATTTACGCTTTTCAAGGGTTTTTAAACACACTTGAATACCCTATTCAAATACTAATCAGAAGTAAAAAATTAAACGTAGATTCATATATGGACAATCTTCAAGAAGTCTACAACAAACAAGAAAATCCCCTACTCAAAAAACAAACATTTGAGTACATGGAATACATAAAAAAACTAGTAGAATATGCTGATATTATGGAGAAAAATTTTTATGTAGTTGTGCCATATGACCCAATCAGAGCCAAAAATCCAAACATGTGGTCACAATTCATCGAAAATATCCGTCCGACTGATTCACTTGAAGCTATTCGTCAACGTCACAGAGAATTTGCCTCACTCAAAAAAGGACTAGACGCCAGATGCAGCTCTGTTCAATCAGGACTGGAAGGCTGCAATCTAAGAGCAGAAAGACTAATTACCAAGCAATTAACTGAGCTATTTTTTGAGATATACAATCCAACACTCTCAAGAAATCAAAAGCTCAGATCAGCAAATGGCACAGGAGATTTAAATCTTTTGCAAAATTAGTTTTTATGACAAAATATCTCTGTGAAATACGCAGAGATAACCTTTCGGGAAAACACATTTAATCAGGAGAGTTTTACCTTTAAAATTCCCTATTTTCTTGAAAATAAAATTCAAATTGGACAAATTGTTGAAGTAAATTTTCGCAATTTTCTTAAAAGAGGACTAATAATTGAATTACACGACAATAAGCCTTCTTTTGAAACAAAAGAAGTCATAAAACCCTTAACACCAAGCTTAATCAACAAAAAACAAATCAATATCATCAAACAAATTTCCGAAAAAACTTTTGATAATTTCTCTAAATACCTATCACTTTTTATTCCTGAAAAAATCTGGAAATCCGATGGGATACCACCTGCAATAGAATATATCATATTAAAAAATGCTGATTTTAAAGCCAGAGGCAAAAAACAACAAGAACTCTTAGACACACTCAAGAAAAAAGGCAAAATAACAATCCAAGAAGCTCGAAAAATAACAAATATCCAAAAGCTACTTGAAAATGAGATTTTAGAACTCAGCCTAGAAGAAAAATTTAATGACACAGACCTAAAAATAAAAAAAGACCCAAAAACAGAGGCATTTTTAAATAAAATCCTTCAAAAAAAAATCACCCTTCTTTTTGGAGCACCAAAAAGCGGAAAAAGCTACATAGTAAAACAACTGACCAAAAAAATCACCCAAGAAAACAAACAAGTCTTAATACTCAATCCTGAAATCCTACTCAGCATTAATTTTATAAAAAAACTAGAACAAGAATTTGGCAAAGAAAATCTACTCATCTATCATTCTAGGCTTTCAGAAAGCGAAAAAAACTCAGCTTGGTGGAAATGCAAAACCAAACAAGCTAAAATAATAATAGGCAGCAGAAGTTCCCTGTTTTTGCCATTTGCGGAACTTGGCATGATTGCAATTGAAGAGGAGCACGATGACTCATATAAAAATGAACAATCCCCACGCTTTCACGCATTTGACCTAGCAAAAATCACAGCAAAAAACCACGATGCAAATCTAGTCTTAACCAGTGCAACACCTCGCATTGAGACTTTTTACAAAGGGCAAAGTCGCCAAATTAACCTAATCAAAATCAATAAAAAATCAGGAAACAAAAAACCATTAATAATTGACCTCAAAAACGAACTACTCAAACAAAACAAAAGCCCTATTTCAGAACTACTAAAAAGAGAAATATCCTCAACAATAAGCCAAAAAAAGAAAGTGATGCTGTTTATAAACCGGCGAGGATTTTTTTCAACATTATTTTGCAAAGACTGCGGACAGGCTCAAAAATGCGATTTTTGCCAAATCAGCCTCACCCATCACAAAAAAGACAACAAAGACGTATTAATATGCCATCATTGCGGCAGATTTTATACAAAATTAAACAAATGCAAATACTGCAAAGGACACGATCTTAAATTTTTTGGTTTTGGCACACAACAAATAGAGCAACAGCTACAAATAGAATTTCCAGAAGCAAAAATCACCAGAATTGACCGAGATTCATTACAAAAAAAAGACAAACTAAACTCTGTATATAGACATTTTACTGATTCTGATACAGACATTCTTATCGGCACTCAAATCATCAGCAAAGGCTTTGACGATGAACAAATCGGACTTGTAGCCATAATCTCAGCTGACAATGCACTGCAAATGCCTGATTTTAGAGCGCATGAGAAGAGCTTTGCCTTACTGAATCAAATCATTGGCAGAGCCAGATCAGACAATAGCAAGGTCTTAATACAAACCTTTATCCCCCAAAATAAATCAATCCAGCAAGCCATAAATTCTGACTATGAATCTTTTTATCAAGAAGAAATAATGCACAGAAATACACTAAAACTACCCCCATTTACCAGAATAGCAAAACTAATCATCAAAAATACCTCAAAAGAAAAAGCCTACAAAAAAGCTCAAAAAATTCACGAACAAATCAAAAAAAATCTCCAAAAAGACGAAAATGCCTTTATAGCACCATCTTTAACACCATTTAAGCATGGCAAATACAATATCAATGTTTTTGTGCATTCTAATCAACCAGAGCGCTTAATAAAAGACCTAAACCCAAAAGACATCAAGATAGACATTGATCCAATAGATACTTTATAAAAATATATTGACATATAAATGATATATTTTAAAACGGATATAGTATTTTTGCGGAGCTTGGAATAAGCCAAGACTTCGCGATCCTTAACAACCCCTAAGAAAGAAGGTAATTAATGAGCAAAGCAATCAACCATACCCCAAGAAGAAAAGCCCGGATCGAAAATCCTTCCTCCGAAAGAAAAAGAGGAAGGAAACGGCATAGTGCCGTGACCAAGATCAAGGGGCAGATTCGAGGCATCACAGCCTCGACCCCAGAGTCCGCAATACAAGAAATCGCATCCAGGATTGAGGCGCTCGGCAAAAAGCGGGTCCAAACCCGCCTCTTTAAGCTCCTGGAAAATCGCCTATTTATAGGGTATTTTTTATAACTTCTAACTTAACTGAATCTTGTTTATTGAACAATTTTTTTATTCAAAAAATCTACTTAAACTTATTTTAAAGATTTTAAAACCTCACAATAAAGAAGCCTCAGTATCTCAACCAAGGCTTCTTATGATGGCTTTACATGCCTCCTGCATACTCAACTTGCCTCAATTCAGAAAAATCCTCATGATTCTCGATATTTGCGATTGCTTGCTCTTTTGTAATTACTCCTTTTTTGTATAATTCCAAAATAGAACGAGAAAATCCCAAGCTACTATCAAGAGTGGCATGCTCGATCATCGATCTGATCTTTGAGATGTCATTATTTGCAATCATATTTCTAACCACATCATCTGGCACTAGATATTCACAAGCAAGCGCTCTTCCTGCCTGATCTTTTCTAGTGATCAATTTCTGAGAAATAATAGCTCTCAGAGCAAATGACAATTTTGTTCTGATAAGATTTTGTTTTTCATCAGGAAAAATACCAATAATACGAGAAAGTGCTGATGTAGTGCTTTCTGCATGCATTGTAGATATAACCAAATGCCCTGTCTCAGCGATATCAAGAGCCATGGTAAAACTCTCAAAATCCCTAAGCTCACCAACTACAACCACATTTACATCTTGACGAAAAATATGCTTACCTGCTTCCTTAAAAGCAAGCACCTGACTTCCCACCTCACGCTGAGAAATAAAACTCTTTTTTGATTCATGAATATACTCAATTGGATCCTCAATTGTAATAATATTACACTTACGAGTCTCATTTATCTCATTAACAAGAGAAGCCATTGTTGTTGATTTACCTGATCCATTTGGACCTGTTACCAAAACCAAACCATGCGTCAAACTTGCAACATGATTGAGCTGTGATGGTATTCCAAGCTGCTCAAGTGTATAAGTATTGTCTGGAATCGCCCTAAACACAATAGCCATTCCCTGCATATCATAAAAAAAAGTCACACGAAATCTACCATGTGTAGAAAATGTACTTGAAAGCTCAAAATCCTTCTGAGTTTTGAGTACTTCTAGCTGCTTTGCTGAAAGAATTTCACTAGCTAGATTTTCAATATTTTCATGAGTCAACATCTCAACACCTTCAATATTTTCCAAATCACCACTTGGAGTTCTAAGATAAGGAATATTGTCAGAATATAAATGCAAATCAGAACATGCGTTGTTTACTTGATACTCAAGCAATGAATGTAGATCATCTAATTTCATGATTTTTGTTTTTAATTTTTCATATTATTATACCAAAAAATTATTGTTTATCAAACAAATAAAAAACACACCGATTACTCAGTGTGTTTTTTACAAGTTCTTTTTTAGATCTTTACCTCATAAAGCTTCTTGTTATCAGTAAATAAAAGCTTTTCTGTCTCTGGATCAATCCATATATCACTTATCACATCTACATCTTCTATCACTATTTGCCCTTCATAGTAAAATTCATTTTTACCTTTATAAAACTTAGAAATAGCCTTTTCTTCTGGATTTAAGAAGTAGATATATTTTAACTTTTGATTAGTCACCACTTTTGTATTGCCTTTCAAATTTTCAAATGGTGCATTTTTCATTGGATAATCCTCCTTTTTTCCAAGATGCAACTTATACAAAATCCCTTCAGAATCAAGCACAAATATATCACCATCAATAGCCATTGAAATGGCATTTTTTATATCAGCATCAGAATTGTACTCTTGTGCTGATTGAAATAATTCACCTTTTTTCTCATATTTCCAAATCTGATTATCTTCAGGAGAAAGCAGATAGATATACTTTGAAAAAGTACCCAAAGCAACAGATTTTTTGAATTTATCATCAGAAGTTGTTGCAAAGCTTTTTTCGCCATTTTTAAATTCAATAATCTTGCCCCTATTAGTTAAAAACAACATCTCATCCTTAGAGTCAAAAGCAACACCATCTACGAGCTCTTCTGATTCTGTCAAATTAACTATATCTTTCACTTCACCATTACCAGCCAAAATGCTAAATAAAGCATTAAAATCATAGACAAAATAATCCTCACCAAATCCAAACACTCCTTTTAGCTTAGTATTTTCACGTGACTGCTGAAGATCAGTGATAACATTTGCACCACTCATTTTCATGATACCATATAAATCATCTTTTTTCTTCTGAACCTCCTCAAGGATATCCATTACCTCTTGCCTAAAATACCCTTTCTCATTGATCTCATTAGCTTTTGACTGAATTTTTATAATCAAATTTCCTGCTTCTTGTTTTTTATTTTCAGCTATCCTCAAATCAATACTTGCCAAATCTTTTTTCAAATCCTCAATCTCAGTTCTATACACCTCTTTTGTGCCATCTTGCTCATGTTCTGAAATAAGCCCAAAGAAAATAGCAATCAAAACCAAAGCAATCAAAGAAGCAAAGATAATAGCTATATTTTTGTGTGGAATTGAATTTGGGAAAAATCTACTACAAATATCTTCAATTTTTTTAGATATACCTGACCCAAAATCATTTTGCCTTTTTACTTGCTTAAAAAAACCTTCTCCTTGTAATTCTGCATTTTTCTCAAATGGTAACTCATCAAGCTTCTTAATATGATGCACAGACAAAAAACAAGATTCATCCTCAGGAATCAAAAACTTCAAAGCCTCTGTTGACTCAATCACTCCACTTGTTGCAGATGAAGCAATTTGATTAGCAGTAGCATATCTAAGCAATCTCTCACTCGAAAAAATCAACTTATCATCATCTCTAAGCTCACCATTTGCCAAATTACTAAACAAATCCCCTGTCTCAGAAAAATCAGAAAGCCCCTCTGAAATCAAAGAAAATTTATTCTTTCTAATAAAATAAACCTCTGGCGTTCCTGCAGATGTAAAATAAAGCGTATCAGCAAAAAACAAAGCAATTACAAAACCGCCATCACGAAAAGTACCTTCTGGAAGAGCTTTTACATCATCTTTGATCTTGTCATTAATTAATTTCAGGGTATCTTCAAGCTTTTCAAAAAAATCCTCATTTGGATCATCAAAAAAATGCTCTTCAAGTATCCTGACAATGTTTTTATATATATTATTTAACTCTTCTGATGCGTCTTTAAAACTCGCAAAAACCCATAAAGAAGAATCAAAATCCTGCTTTTCTATTTTTTTTATCTCCTGTAGGTCGTGATCATTTTTTACTAAATGTTTTGCTGAAAATATTTTGATATTCATTTCTAATTCCGAAAAACTATATTTAACTTACACATTTTATATAAAATCTTCAAGGAAAAAATATAAAAAAACAGCTTAAATGAAAGCCAGTTTTATTGAATAATTTTTTTGATCAAAAACCCATTTCTTTCCTTAAATGAGTCAAATTTCTAGAATAACCCACATCAAGCTTGCGATTTTGCTCGACCTTGCGTATAGCACTCATGACACTTGTATGATCTCTTCCTCCAAAGTAATTTCCAATTTTTTGCAGAGGCAATTTAAGATACTTCTTACAAAACCACATAGCCACCTGACGAGGTACTACGAATTCACGAGAGCGATTAGCACCAAGAATAGCTGACCTGCTAATATTATAAAATTCTGAAATCTTATCAATCACATCACCAATATTTTTAGCATAATCTGTCATCTGCTCCTCCTGATTTGTATTTATCACCATGTCTTTATTGACCCTTTTTATAATCTGAGAAAGGATTGTTTTATTAGGCAAAACCCCTTCAATATCAATACGAGCTACAATTTGAGTCAAGACACCTTCAAGCTCTCTAATTGAGTGATGAACATTTTCTGCTATAAAAGTAAGCATCTCAACATCAAGCACAATTCCAATCTCCTGTGCCTTTTGCTGAAGAATAGCAACCCTAGTCTCAAGAGAAGGAAAATACAAATCAGCCAACATGCCCATAGAAAAACGTGATACTAATCTTGCAGACATACCATTTAGCTCACTTGGTGGCTTATCTGACGAGATAATGATTTGCTTATTAGCATCAAACAAATCATTAAACAAATGAAAAAAAACCTCTTCTGTGCGCTCCTTTCCAGCTATAAACTGAATATCATCAATAATAAATACATCTGCCTTGCGCCATTTTTCACGAAACCTCTCCCCTTTTTGATTTCTAACCATATCTATAAATTCCGCAAAGAAATTTTCAGCAGATACAAATGCCACCTGAAGTGCTGGCTTTGTACGAATTATCTCATTGCCAATTGCATGTAATAAATGAGTCTTGCCAAGCCCCACATCTCCATAAATAAAAAGAGGATTATATTTTGCACCAGGACTATGCGCCACAGCCTCACTACAAGCATGAGCAAGCCTATTTTCAGGACCTATTACAAAATTAGCCAAGCTAAAATTTGGATTAAGCATGCGAGACAAAATCCCGCCCTGAAGCTTTACCTCTGAGATTTTTGGCATCTTGCGAGGCTTTTTGTCCTCCTTAGGAAAAAGACCCAAAAGATCTATTGTACGAGGGTCTGATTCATTGTCCAGTGTACCATCTACCACAAAATCAACTCTTGCAATCTCAGGATTGTAACCCTGAGCTATTCTCTGAATCTTGTTTCTAGAATTTTTCTCATGCCAAGATACAAATATATCTCTAGGCAAAGCTACCTCCAACACACCATCTTCACAAGATTTTACACAAGATCCCCTAAACCAAGTAATTAAATTTGGTCGAGTTATCTCATTTTCCTTAAGCCCTACAAGTATATTTTTCCAAAGCTCTTTTTTATCAGGCATTTTTTTGGAGATATATAAAAGCAGCATTTGCAGCTACCGCACCCTCACCAACTGCTGTTGCTAATTGATGAAAATGATTTGAACCTGTTGTTACATCACCAGCCGCAAACAATCCTTCAATATTAGTCATTTGTGCTTGATCTACTATTATATAACCTGATTGATCCTTTTTTGCATCATTAAGTATTTTAGTATCTGGATCAGCCCCAATCTCCACAAAAGCTCCATCGACCTCAAGTATGCGCCCTGTATCAAGCAAAACTCTTTCGAGCTTATTTTGACCTTGAAATTCAGCCACATTTGATTCAAATACAAATTCGACATTGTCTTTTTGCCCTAAAGCATCAATCCAAAATGGCTCTGCTCTCATAAAAGACTTCCTGACTACTATATATATTTTTTTGCAAATATCAGCAAGATAAAGCCCCGCAGTTGCTGCTGAATCTCCTCCTCCAATAATTGCTACATCTTTATTTCTAAAGAAAAATCCATCACAAGTCGCACAATAACTCACTCCCTTACCAGCAAACTGCTCTTCACTTGGTATACCCAAATGCCTATGAATAGTCCCTGTTGCCACAATAACTGTTTTGGCTTTATATTCACCCTGAGTAGTCTTGATATTAAATATATCTCCTTCCTTTTGAATACCACTTACGATATCATTTTTGAGATCTATATCGTACTTTTCAGCATGAGACTGCATTTTTTGAGCTAATTCTCTACCTATTATTTTTTCAAATCCTAAATAATTTTCTATCTCATAAGCATCAGAAATAGTACCACCGATACGCCCACCAATTAACAATACTGACATCTTGTAACGAGCGGCATAAATAGCAGCTGAATAGCCAGCACCACCTGTACCTATGATTGCAACATCATACATATTTAATCAAAAAGCTGTATGTTATTTTGCATTAAAAAAATTTTTTAGACAATAGAAAACAAAAAAAAGCCCGCTGATGCGGGCTAACAATTAACGAACATCTATCTTTACACCTTGCCCCACAAGCCATTCTACAAGTTTCGGATTTTCTGAAATTAGATTAGCCAAATCCTCATTAAATGCTTGACCTATCTCGCTTTGATTACCATCATAAGAAAGTCCTGCCATACCCAATCCCATGACTTCAGCTGGCTGAATATCATGACGACCTGATGGCTCCATGTCCCCATCTGCGATACCCACATTTACTTGTTCCATCTTATCCTTCATGTCTGACTGATTCAAAACACCTACTGCTAATACCAACCCTGCCATAGCTGCAACCATTGCAGTGTTTTTATTAAAAATTAACCTAAATCCTCCATCTTGAATAGCATCATCAAGAAATCTAGTAATCCTCTCTCTGATATTAAGAGTTTTTAACAAAACATCATTTTGCCTACTTCTAAGAATGCCTCTCAAGTTTACTGTATCAACTCCCCTAGACACTTCACCCATTATAGATCCAAATTGTTTAGCCTCAGCAGGTTTAGACTGATAATCTTCTAGCACTGTTCTTGTTTTTTCATACAATCTTTCCATATTATTAATAAAAAATGAGGGAATAAAAAATTATCTAAAAAAATAAACTAAGAAATTTTTTAAATAATCTGTCAATTAAAAATTATACATAATTTGCAATTATGTCAATAAAAAATATATTATAAAATATTAAAGGCTTTAAGTACAATCAAAATACTTGTATTTAAAAATACGATGTGTATAATAAAAAGAAATCTTTTGAAGCGGAGAAAATATATTTGCTCTACGATCCCAACCAATAAAAAATATTTGCACACTAGGTCGCATAGAAGACAAATAAACTATCCCTTACTAAGGATTCAAACAAAAACCCCTTCACATGAAGAGGTTTTTTTGTAGCTCAAAATTAATCAATCTTAATAGAACGCCCATCAACAATCGCATCTGCCAATTTGCCTCTAGCACTTTTTAAGATACGGTGCATTGTTGACTTACTGATACCCATTTTAGATGATGCATCTTGAAGCTTCATGCCTTGTTTTTCGACTATTCGTATAGCCTCGAATTCATCACAAGAAAGCACAACAGGATCTTTCTTGCTGTTTTTTACCTCAAAAAACCCCGCACTTACTTTTCCTTTGATGATTCTTTTCACTCTTTGCGCTATCATATCCCCCATAAAAAACCTCCACCAAAATTATATACCATTACACAAAAAAGGCAAATTTCCTTATCATGCAATCAGGATTTTAATTATTAATAATTTTGATCTAGATGCCCAGGAAAAGATGCATAAGGATATTTTTTACGTAGTTTTTTTAAAATTTTTGTATCAATACTTGAAAATACATTCATCATGATGTAATCAAAATCACACTTAAAGATACCATCAGGATCAATTTCCCTAATTTCATCTGAATTTCTATAGAAAACACCATCCATAATACCGACAATATCTCTTTTAAGAATTCCCTTAACAGTATGTAGCCTTTCTGGAGAAAAATCTTTTTCATCATTTGTCAACATGCTAAAAGCATAAAGCACTTTATACATCAAATTTTTTCTAAAATTAGCTTTTTCATATAAATCCCATTCATCTAAATGACGCAGTTTCTTATTAGAAATACCTCTAGTTAATTGCCCAAGATACTGATTTTCAACTATATCCAGAAAAGCATCTATCAAATCCAAATTAGACAAAGCTTGATTTAACCCCCTAGACAAATCAGCTCCCTCATTTTTACCAAAAAGTATTTCTATTTCTACTAATTTACCTATTTTTTCATCAAATACCGTATCTGTCTCTCTTTCTTCTGGAGAAATAAATCTCAAAAACAACTCTCTTAAATCCCTATCAACCTCACCTCTAGCCTCATTCATAAGCTTTGCATGAGCTCCTATAGAGCCCTTTATCTCAGTATTTGCATCTACACCATAAACAGAAATAGCCTTCAATGAACCTCTCTGAACAACATCCATAACAGCAGCACTAGTAATCCCTATTGGGTGCGCAACTTCTGCAAACATAGGCTCAGGCGGTGCAGTTTCTGCGAACATAGGCTTAGGCGGTGCAGCTTCTGCCTTAACAATAGCATCATCTGGGGTCACTCTTCCTTTTAGAGCTTCATTCATTTGTTTTTTAATAAAAGCAACTCTCTTTGTATCAAAATCTTATACAATATGCAATCTTAATTATACTACCGGAAAACAATCAAAAAGCTTTGGCAAGCGAAAAATGCTACACTTTATAAATTATCAATCAATTCATCAAAATTCAAAAGAGGATGACTTCTTTGAATTAAAAACTCTGACAAAAACTTAATTGTAAGCATAACCGTTTGCATTAACCTCTCTATTTGATCTAATTCTTTAATCATTCCCAGCTCTTGCATCATTTCTCTTGCATGAGCAACAAGATTTGACAACTGACAAGCTAAATTAATTACATCTGAATCCAATACATAATCCTTTTCACCCTTTATGGCCAACTCACCAATAGTCATAGTCAAGACCTCATTGAGCTTTTTATAAATACAAGACCTCAAAGCATCTATATCAAAAACACCATCACTATATATTTCATTATAAAGTAAAGCGGCTATTGCGTTGGAATCCTTTAATTCTGGCTGTTTTTCTATCATATATGGTAAAATAAATCTGTTTTGACTCTAAGATGAAAATCCTACAAAAAATTAAACAATTTGTAAACATAAACAAAAATCCAATTATTAATATCATAGGAACAACAGCCAGCGGCAAAACTGCCCTATCTGTCAAAATAGCCCATGAAATAAACGGAGAAATCATTAATGCAGATTCACGTCAAGTATTTAAAGGACTTGATATAGCCACATACAAAATCAAACCACAAGAAACAAAGGGCATACCACACTATTTATTTTCTTTTATTGAACCAGATCAGCTATTTACACTTGCTGAATGGCAAGACCTAGCTACAAACAAAGCTTTTGAAATACTAAAATCAAAAAAAATACCTATTTTATGTGGCGGAACAGCACTATATGTAAACGCTATAACAAAAGGATTTGATATATCGAGAGTAGAACCACAAGATAATTTCAGAAAAAAAATGGAGCAACTAAACAACCAAGAAGTGCATGATTTACTCAAACAAAAAGACCCCCTATCAGCCCAAAAATACCACCCAAACAACAAAAAAGCAGTCATAAGAGCACTTGAAGTTACAGAATTTTCAAAATCCAAAAAAAGTGATGAAAATAAAACAAAATCCCCTTTTTCAAGCATGATAATAGGGATTCAAGTCGATCGAAAAAAGCTTTACGAGAGAATAGACCAAAGAGTCTATGAAATGCTTAAAGAAGGACTAATTGAAGAAGTCCAAGAAATGCTCAAAAAAGGCTACAAAAAAGACCACCCCCTCATGATCTCACATGGAGTCCCTGAATGTATTGATTACCTTGAAAAAAAGATCAAAAAAGATCAATTTATAGAAAAAATGCAAAAAAACACCCGCAATTTTGCAAAAAGACAACTCACATGGTGGAGAAGAGACCCAAGAGTCATCTGGGTAAATCCCGAAACAATGGAGATTGTTGATTCTGGAGAGATCTAAAGATCCAAATAATCACTTTCCATATAAGCATTGCAAGCTTCTCAAACCTCCTGATATTCAACGTCATTATCTAAAAACTACCTAACTCCTCCTTTTTTACTCATTTATTTTTCTTGAAAGCAACTGACGATGACTTGCAATTAATTCAAGAGCTTTTTTGTAATTTGTATCCATTCTCGCCTCAAAAGCCCCAACAAAATGAGGATAATCACTCATGGCACAGGCTATGGCCTCTCTAACTTCTGTCATTACCGCCTCTATTCCAGCAAGCGCTTTATCTAATTCAGGCTCAGTAAAAAATCTCAACTCTCTTATAGACAGTGCACGATTAAAATTGCTTTCTAATCTACCAAAACGTTTGCTGTAAGCATAGAAAGGCCCACTCTTCCTTTTTGCAATTCTTGAAAATTCACTCATTAAGGCAATTAAAATATAAATTAAACATTTATCACTAAATTTTACCCAAAATATCCTGACGACATCGCTCAATTATACCTAATATCTCTGCATGCTTTTTATTAACTCTATCTAAAACTGTTTTTGCATAACCAGAATCCATACTCTCAACTAAATTAATCAAATCTCTAATCTCATCAACCACCTTCTGCAAATCAATAATTTTCTTATCTAGCTCATCTTGAGCTAAAAACCTTAGCTCATTTCTAGCTGCAACTCTATCAAATTGCGCATTTCACCTACCTATATCTATTATGGCAAAATAATAATCCCTATTTTTTTACTATAGCCAATTCCTATTAGATTCAAAAATCATACACTTAGCTCCTTCTGAGCATAAAGTATCAAAGTTTAACACAGACTTATCAACCTCGACAAGACCATTTTTTGCAAAAAATTCTTGCGATATTAGATTGTCCTTTTTACAAAACAAAAAATGCTTTGGATAGAGATTTTTCACCTCCTGCATCAAGATGTTACCAAGCCCATTGCCTCTATATTGTGCCCAAAAATTTGTGATCTCATACCAATTATTAGACCTAGCAAGTGCTGTAAACCCACCAAGAACCAAATCTGTACCCTTAAACAAAAAATGATTATCCATTGTCTCTTTTTTCTGCTCTAAGTTTTTTTCACGCCAAAATCCTTTTTTGGTATGATTATTGTAAACTTCCTCAAAAATCCAATACTCATCCTTTTTTAATTTTTCCATCTCAAGATCACGAATCTCTTTAACACAAAGCGTACCACCACCAAGAACATAATCCATCTCCGGCTTAAAATTATCAGCATTTACAATCGCCAACTTATCAACAGAAGCAAGCATTTTTGTAGCCCTCTTTAAATGCCTATCATCACGCTCATCAAGATGCACCTTTGGCTTCTCTCCTTTTAATATATCAGTAATATTATCAAATGTTAAAAAAGACATAACACGCTCATTGTGCTTATTTACTATGCCACCCTTTCTAGTCAAAACTATAACCTGACTAATCTCCGAGGCAAATTCCGACAAAAGCATATCTACACCATCTTCGACATCACTAAACTTACGGATATTAAATGGCTTATCAATATCAAATTTAAAATCCTCAATCACCATCTCCTGCCTCTCATCAAGCGCCAAAACAACACTAGCCCCTTGAGTCACAAGGTTCCTAGCCTCTTCAATAATACTCTTAAAATCTTGCCCATAACGCATTCTTGGAACCTTGATAAGAAGCTTATCGCCTGCATGAAATATTGTACCTCTCATTAAAAAATTACAAGCCCAAATGCTTATCTAAGTCATTTATTAGCACTTTACTAAAAATGTCTTAATTTTTTCACAAACTTAATTTTATGCTTTTTAAAGCTAAAAGTCAAACATTTTCAAGATATCTGAAAACACCTGTCTATTACGAATTTTTTTAATTTGCCCTTGATTATTTACAAGAATCTCTGCTGGAATTGCCTGTAAATTATAATTTGAAGCCATACTAGCTCCATAAGCTCCCGCACTCAAAACAGCAAGCACATCACCCTCTCTAACCGCAGAGATTTCTCTCTGACGTGCAAACATATCACCAGACTCACAGATATTACCTGCTATATCTACCTGCTCTTTTGCCCCATCTGGATTTGATACATTTATAATCTCATGATATGAACCATATATCATAGGTCTAACTAACTGCGCATAACCTGAATCAACGCAAGCAAATTTTCTACCTTGTGGATTTGTTTTTATTGTATTTACCTTTGTTAGCATTATTCCAGCATCACATACAATATACCTACCAGGCTCAAAATACATTTCAATATTACGATTTTCTGCAAATTTAGCAAATTTTTCTGATGCCAACCTGCCAAGCTCTCCAAGATCCATTGCTTGATCTTCACCTTTATACGGCACACCAAAACCACCACCAAAATCAACAAATCCCAATGTGTCAAAATTACTAGCAACATCAAGCACCACGTCCATTGCATACAAAAACGTCTCAGTATCAAGTATCCCTGATCCAATATGCGAATGAATACCAACTAGATCTAACCTATGAGCATCAACGGCTTCTTTGATCTTGCCAGCCTCAAGATAAGACACGCCAAACTTTGAACTCTCGCCCCCAGTAATAGTGTGCTCATGATGACCCGCTCCAACATTTGGATTTATACGCACAGAAACCCTATACCCCGGATAACGTTCTCCTAAACGATTTATTTCTGATATAGAGCCAAGATTAAGTATTACTCCTTGTTCAACCGCAAAATCAATATCCTCATCTGATAAATTTGCAGGGGTAAATATGATCTGATCAGGACTAAAATCAGCCTCAAGAGCCAATTTAACCTCATTTACAGAGACTGTATCCACACCAGAACCCTCCTCTAATAAAATCCTTAATATATGCGGATTGTAATTTGATTTTACCGCATAAAAAAATCTTGTCTTTGGATAAGTAAAATTATCCTTTAAATTCCTGTAATTCTGCCTGATCCTGTCTTCATCATAGACATATAGAGGAGTTTTATGCTCATGTGCTAATTCTTCCAAATTTTTGTGCATTTTTTAATCTAAATTTACTAAAATCTCTTTCATTTGTTCAAGATATTGACCGTCAACCTCTATAAGAGGCAATCTAAGCTTACCATTTGACTTACCTTTTAATTTCATAAGAGTCTTAATAGCTGATGGATTGCAATCAAAAAAACAAGCCACAAAAAAATCCAAATATTTATAATGCAACTCTTTAGCCCTAAGATAATCATCAGATAAAATAGCATCTGTAAGCTCTTTTATTTCTTTTGGAAATAAATTTGAGGCCACAGAAATCACACCAGCCGAACCATGTACACCAAAAGCAAGACTCAAAGCATCATCACCAGAAAGTATGGTAAAATTATCCTTTTGAACCTTACGATAAACCTCCATAAATTGACAAACTGACCCTGAGGCGTCCTTTAAACAAACTACATTATCAAGCTCAGCTAATCTGCAAATAGTATCTAGCTCCATATTGCAAGCTGTTCTACCTGGAACATTATAAAGTATCATAGGAAGATCCTTTTCAGCCTCAGAAATAGCCTTGAAATGTTGATATATACCCTCCTGAGATGGCTTATTGTAATATGGAGAAACCTGCAAAGTGCCATCTATGCCATACTTAGCAGCATTACGAGTTCTCTCTACCGCTTCCGCTGTCGAATTTGCACCTGTACCAGCAATCACCTTTATCCTACCATTTGCAATTTCAGCAACTCTCTTAATCAAATATAAATGCTCATCTTCAAGCAAAGTTGGTGCTTCACCCGTAGTACCACAAACCACTAAACCTTCTATACCTGCTGCAACTTGCTCCTCAATCAAAATCTCAAGAGCCTCCTCATCAATACTTAAATCATTTTTAAAAGGAGAAATAAGAGCTGTATATGTACCTTTAAACATGTTTTTTAAAAAAATTATTGCTTATCTTCATCTGATCCTGAATCAACCTCATTACTGTCTCCATTTTGACCGATTTTATTAACAGCATCAACCGCCTCATTGATCTGATCAACAGCTTGTTTTGTTTGATCAACTGTATCTTTTATCTCTGCTATTTGCTCTTCTGCTTTTTTACGAGCATTTTCAACATCATTTTTAACACCTTCAATTTTTTTATTGGCATCTTCTCTTACTTGTTCGATTTTACGATTTACATCTTCTTTTGCTTCTTTAATATCCTCCTTAAAAGGCATTGAACAAGCAGAAAGAAAGAGCACTAAAATTAGAGCTAATACTTTTTTCATTTTAAGGGAAAAAATGAGCTAAGTGTATTTTTTTTCTTATCAGAAAGAATATCGTGAATCATCACTACCTCTGTCTCACGAATAGGTTCATAACTAATATCC
>JAOARU010000053.1 GCA_025210675.1 Candidatus Altimarinota bacterium
AATCTAGCTCACTCGTTCGGAAATCTCCGCATAAATGCGTCGATTCCTCTCACTCCGTTCGCTGGTCGAACCACGGTTCAAACTCTACCCGCATCAAACATGATATTTTTTTATTTTATCCCTCTGGGATAAAATAAAAAAATCAATGGCTGCCCGGGTAGGATTCGAACCTACGCATGGAGGATTCAAAGTCCCCTGCCTTACCACTTGGCTACCGGGCATCGACATACATTCTTGCAAAAAAAATTCCCAAAGTCAATTTTCTTTGTATAATAAAATCAAATTTACCTAAAAAAATGCAAGTCAAAATATACAAAAAAGATCCAAATGTAAAAACTCCTCGCTTCGAAACCAAAGGCTCAGTTGGTTTTGACCTAGCTTCAAACATGGATATTGAAATACTAGCCCATGAAATAGCCCTAATCCCAACAGGACTTGTAATCGAAGTTCCGGAAAATTTTGCACTCATTTTAGCCTCAAGAAGCTCAACACCCCGCAAAAAAGGCCTCACTATGCCACATGGAATCGGCGTAATAGACCAAGACTACTCAGGAGAAAACGACGAAATAAAAATCCAAGTCAAAAACTTCCTAGAAAAACCAGTACTCATCAAAAAAGGCGACAAAATAGCCCAAGGAATATTTCTAAAAACAGAAATAGCAGAGTTTCAAGAAGTACAAAAAGCCCCAAAACCAGCAACCAGGGGCGGATTTGGCTCAACTGACACACAAATTCATTGAAAAATATTTCAAAATATTATACAATATATATTGCAAATAAAAAATAAGGATGAACTTCTTAGTCCTAAGAATATTTTGGAAGGATTTTTTAACTAACAATGCATAAAAAAATACAATCTCAAAAAGGCTTTACCCTTATTGAGCTTTTAGTAGTAATCACAATCATTGGTATTTTAGCAACAGGAACTTCAACTGTATACACATCAGCTCAGCAAAAAGCTCGTGACTCAATCCGCCAAGTAGACATCATGGCATTTAAAGGAGCCATTGAGCAATCCTACACAGACCTAGCAAAATACCCCCAATCAGCAAACATAGGAGGCGATGCAACCGCTACAAACTGCATAAAAAACGCAACAACAGGCTTGGTTGCAAAAGGCTACTTAGCCAAATTTCCAATTGACCCAAAATCAGGAGAAATAGGCTCAGATAATACAAGATTTCGCTATCACTATGGAGCAAAAAAAGCCTCAAATGGTATCGCAGGTCAACTTTATGAATTTTCTGCAAACTTCGAAAATCAATCCAACAATAACAAAAAAGACGAAGGCGGAGACGATGCTAACCGCTGGGAAGTAGGAGTCGGCATAGACAGCGTAAGATCAGGCACAAGCGCAACAAATCCATACAGCGTAATTCTAACAACACCTATCGCTATTTTTGAATAAAACTTTTTTAAAACATTCCCCAAAAACCCCTGTTTTAACCTATGCTTTAAAAATAACCCTTGCATAATAAGAAGAATTATGGTAATCTAAATACAGCATTTGATTAAAGGCAGCGTCCTTTGTCAAGAAATCACATAATATCAACATAAACATTTAAATTTTTTAAAACAAAAAAAATGAAAAAAAATCTACTCTCAAAAAAGGGTTTTACCCTAATCGAGCTACTAGTGGTTATCACAATCATTGGTATTTTAGCAACAGGTGCCTCTACGGTTTACGTATCAGCTCAGCAAAAAGCTCGTGACTCAATCCGCCAAACAGACCTTACAGCTCTAAAAGGCGCTATCGAACAAGCTTACACTGATACAGGTAAATACCTATCATCAGCTGCAGCTGCAACAGCAGGTAGTATCAAAAACACAACAGATGGTATTAAAGCCAAAGGATACATCGCTGAATTTCCAGCAGATCCAAAATCAACTGAAGCAGACGCACAAACACAATTTATTTATATTTACGGAGCAAAAGACGCTGCAAATGGTATCGCAGGTCAGCTTTATGAATTTTCTGCAAACTTCGAAAACTCATCAAACGCAACAAGAGAAGATGAAGGCGGAGATGATGCTAACCGCTGGGAAATAGGTGTAGATATTGCAAATGTTACAACAACATCATCTACATCTGCTATCACAGGAACAAATGACTACGCTGGAACTTCAACTAACGCCATTGCAGTTGACTAATACACCTAGCTAACAGCTATTTTACTTAGAATGAACAAAAGAAGGAGGCTAAGCAAAGCCTCCTTTTTATTACCCAATTATTTAATGATATTAAAAAATGTTATCAAAATTAAAAAACAAAAAAGCATTCACCCTTATTGAACTTTTAGTAGTAATCACAATCATTGGTATTTTAGCCACAGGAGCCTCAACTGTATATGTAGGATCTCAACAAAAAGCTCGTGACTCAATCCGCCAAACAGACATCATGGCACTCAAAGGAGCCATTGAGCAATCCTACACAGACCTAGCAAAATACCTTTCACCTGATGAAATAGACCACAACACCAATGGAATCAAAGTAAAAGGCTACATCGTAGACTTTGTAAGTGACCCAAAATCAGGAGAAGCAGATACACAAACAAGTTTTGTATACACTTACAATGCAGCCAGATCACCTGGCAATCATATTGCGGGTCAACTTTATGAATTTTCTGCAAACTTCGAAAATCAATCCAACAACGACAAGGAAGACGAGGGCGGAGACGACAACACCCGCTGGGAAGTAGGAGTCGGTATAGATCGCCTCACAAATGATGGCGTATCGACCACTACTGACACATCAGCCCCAACAGGCACAAACGAATACAGCACAGGAAATACTGTTACTGCTGTTTCTATTGATTCATTGTAAAAATTTTCTTATTATTTAAAAGAAAATTTCATCAACATGAAAGTAATAAGCATAAAAAAACTCAACAAGAATTTTAAAAATAACCAAGCAGTCAAAAACCTCTCTCTTGATATTGAAAAAGGAGAGGTTTTTGGATTTTTAGGACCAAATGGCGCAGGCAAAACAACAACAATCAAAATGATCCTAAACCTACTCAAGCCAACAAGTGGTGAGATTTTTATCCTTGGACAAAAACAAGACAAGCTCGATATCAAACACAAAATAGGCTTCCTGCCTGAACATACCTATTTTTATCAACATTTAACCGGAGAAGAATTTTTACAATTTACAGGACAAATCTTCGGACTAGACCCAAACACTATCAAAAAACGTAGCAAACAATTAATCAAAAAAGTAAATCTCCCAAAAGGAGCAGAAAAACGCCTTATAAAGAGTTACTCAAAAGGCATGCAACAACGTATCGGATTAGCTCATTCCCTCATGAACGATCCTGAGTTGGTATTTCTTGATGAACCAATGAGCGGACTTGACCCTGTGGGACGCAGAGAAGTAAAAGACCTAATCCTAGAACTCAAAGAACAAGGCAAAACTGTATTTTTTAACTCGCATATCCTTCAAGACGCAGAGGTGTTATGCGACAAAATCGGCATCATCAACAAAGGCAAACTAGTATCATACGGCACAGTCAAAGACCTCACAAAAAAAGGCAAAATCACTCTCGAGGATTACTTTGTAGAGATAATCGGCAAAAAATCAGCAACAAAGGCAAAAAAGAGATAGTAACCCACCTAAACAATTTTTACAAAAGATATAGCTGATTTATTTTTTTAATCCTCACCTTAGACTTTTTTAAATCACAAACAAAAATCAACCCATTTCACAAAAACTATCAAGCACTACCACCTCTCCCTTCACCCTGTTTTACGCACAATTCATCCCTAGCACCTTTCTCTCCCTCTCTGCAAAACCCCATACGCACAATTCATCCCTAGCACCTCTCTCTCCCTCTCGCTGAACACATTTTTTGTTCAAGAGACAGAAAAAAGCATTAAGCCAAAACAAAAATCAACCCATTTAAAAAATCAAAAAATCACCAAAAAAACATCGCCCCTTGCCTTTTTTTAAAATAACAACTAAGATAAATTGTCTTAACTTTTATAATTTATGAACATATACAATATAGCCATAGTGGCGCACGTAGACCACGGCAAAACCACCCTCGTAGACGCACTATTAAAAGCAAATGAGCACTATGACACTCACAAGCAACTAGAAGAGCGTGCCATGGACAGCAATGACCAAGAAAAAGAACGTGGCATCACTATTTACGCAAAAAACGCATCAATCCAATACAAAGGATCAAAAATCAACATAGTTGACACACCAGGACATGCCGACTTTGGATCTGAAGTTGAACGTGTTTTAAAAACAGTAGATGCCGTTATTCTCGTAGTTGACGCCTACGAAGGACCAATGCCACAAACCAAATTTGTATTAAAAAAATCACTAGAACTCGGGCACAAAGTTCTCGTAGTAATCAACAAAATAGACAAACCAATGGCTCGTCCTGATGAAGTCGTTGATCTTACTTTTGACCTATTTGCTACACTAGGTGCAAATGACGAACAGCTGGATTTTCCCTATATGTACGCCATTGCCAGAGACGGAATCGCTATCAAAACCCTGGACGACGAAAAAAAAGACATCACACCATTGCTAGACTTTGTATGTGAACATGTACCAACAGCCGAGAGCAACACAGAAACATCATTTAAAATGCAACCAGCCACACTAGCCTACGACAACTTTCTAGGAAGAATGGCAATCGGACGAGTCTATCAAGGAGTAGCAAAAGTCAATCAATCAGTAGTAATAATAGGACAAAATGGTGAAAAACGCAGAGGTAGAATCTCTCAATTATTCACATATCAAGGCATGGAACGCATAGAAACAGAAAAAGCAATAGC
>JAOARU010000006.1 GCA_025210675.1 Candidatus Altimarinota bacterium
CCCTTGCATCCGAAATCCTCTCACCCATATACAAATGAAGCACCGTACCTCCTGTATATTTTGACTGCAATATATCTTGATGCTCAAGAGCCTCAAAAGCATCATCAGTAAACTCAACAGGCAATTGTGTCGAATTAGTATAATAAGGAGCCTCACTAGTACCCGCTTGCAATATATCCTTATGACGTTTCTTATCCTCTTTTGCAAAACGATAAGTAGTCCCCTCAGCTGGTGTAGCCTCTAAATTATAAAGATTGCCTGTCTCATTCTGAAAAGCTGTCAACTTAGTACGAATAAAATCAAGCATCTCCTCTGCAAACTCTTTTCCATACTTCGTAGTAATATCATACTCATCATTTGTAAAATTACGGACAGCCTCATTTACACCATTGATTCCAATTGTTGAAAAATGATTATTCAAATTACCAAGATACCTCTTTGTATAAGGAAAAAGTCCTCTATCCATCCATTTCTGTATCTCCTTTCTTTTTAACTCAAGCGAAGTCTTTGCCAACTCCATCAAATAATCAATCCTCTTTAAAAATGCCTCCTTGTTACCCTTATGCTCATAACCAATACGAGCCACATTTATAGTTACCACACCGATTGAGCCAGTCATCTCAGCAGACCCAAAAAGTCCATTACCCCTCTTTAAAAGCTCATTTAAATCAAGCTGCAACCTACAACACATTGAACGCACATGATTTGGCTTAAGTGATGAATTCAAAAAATTCTGAAAATAAGGCATACCATACCTAGCCGTCATCTCAAAAAGCAACTCTGTATTCTCATTTTCCCAGTCAAAATCAGGAGTAATATTGTAAGTAGGAATAGGAAATGTAAACACCCTACCCTTCGAATCACCCTGTGTCATCACCTCGATAAAAGCCTTGTTGACCATATTCATCTCCTTTTGCAACTCACCAAAAGTATATTCATAATACTCACCACCCAACTTCAACCTCTTTTCTCTTAAATCCTCAGGACAAACCCAATCAAGTGTAATATTGGTAAATGGAGTCTGAGTACCCCACCTACTCGGCACATTCAAATTAAACACAAATGACTGAATATTTTGAAATACATACTTATAAGTCCTTTTGTCTATATATTCTTGAATCCTATCATCTTTTATACCAAGCTCCCTAGCCTCTTCCTCCATTTCCAAGGCATATTTTTTAACAAAAGGAGCAAGATAAGTATCAAAACTACTAAATGCTTGCGCACCAGCCCATTCATTTTGAAGTGTTCCCAAAAAATTAACCATCTGAGACACCACACTCGACAAATGCTTTGGCGGATTACTCTCAATCTTCCCAGGCACACCATTAAAACCCTCTTCAATCAAAGCCCTAAGACTCCAACCAGCACAATACCCAGAAAACATATCCAAATCATGAATATGATAATCACCATTTCTATGCATTTCGCCAACATCTTTTGGATACACATGCGAAAGCCAATAATTAGCCGTCACCTTACCTGCAGTATTGAGAATCATACCACCAAGTGAATACCCCTGATTTGAATTAGCATTCACTCTCCAATCAAGCTTTTCCAGATATTCTCCCACTGTTTTTTGCACCTCCACAACCACATCATAAGTATTTCTAGCCTCTGATCTCTTTTCTCTATAAATAATAAAAGACTTTGCAGTATCAGCATACCCCTCTTTAATAAGAGTCTTTTCCACAAAATCCTGAACAGCCTCAACTGTTGGGATCTGATCTTTAAAATTAAGCTCAAGAGCTAAAATAACCTTTTTTGTTAGATCTCCTGCAAGCTCCTCATTCTTACCACCCACAGCCTTTGCCGCAGCATAAATAGCATCAGCAATACGCTCAGACTCAAAGTCTACAATCGCTCCATTACGTTTTTGAATTTTTGAAATAGGCATATTTTTAAAACAAGATTTTCGTTAATCCTCTGCCCCTAGCACTAAGCCCTCCCCCTAAATATAGTGTAGCACTAAGAAACTGATACCAATATATAGGAAAAATAAAAATTGACAATCCCTTTTTTCCAAAAAAAGATTGCCAAAAATAAAATTTATTTCAGAGTTAGTTTAATGGTAATTAGCCACATTTTTTAAACAAAATTCCACAAATCCCAGCACAAAGACAAATCAAAAATCAAGCCCCCCTAGCCAAACCACTAAACCCCAAAGACTCAGCCTCCTCAGCTTCTTTTTCAGCAGCAAGCTGCTTACGAGATTTTATCTCGCCCATCTCCAATGCCATCATCAACCTTGATATATCCTTTTTTTGCCCCTCATCAAAACACCAAGAAGCAGCAATAACAAACTCACCATCTTGATCACACTTATCCACCCTTAGTATCCTTACCTTTACTTGATCAAAAAAACACTGCTCAGCAATACTCAAACAAACCGTATTTATTTCACCAACTTTTGGATCTACATACACTCTCTTATACCTAAACCTGACTCCCCCTGCAGATATATCCAATATCTCGCTTTCAGTACGCCTTCTTGGAAACTCCAACCTTGCCTCAAGATCTCCATCAGGCTCAATCCTAAAACACTCCCTCACATCAAACCTTTTAAGCTCAGCATCATCAAGCACCTCAACAATCAACAAACCCGTCCCGCTAATTATATCTCGACGCACTTTTGCATCCTTAGCCTGCTCAAGCATCTCCTTTGCCCTACAAGACCCAACATTATCCAATATCTCACGAACACGAGCCTCAACACCCATTCTTACGTCTCTCACAACATAAGTCAAACTAAGCACATCATCAACTCTTAAATTAACATCAGGCTTTTCAAGCTGAAATTCACGCCCAGCAATACTCAAAAGCTCAACATCTCCACCTTTTCCATCTTTATGCACACCCAAAACCCTCCTTGATCTAAAAATCCTTAATCCAGGCAAAGGAGAACTCATCTGCTGCACATCTGACTCTTGAGGTTTTCTAAGCAATTTATAGGGGTTCACTTTTAAAAACTTAAAGTATTTACATACTAATCAAAAAAACACCTTTTTTCAATACATACCCAAACAATCCTAATCTTGCTCCTCATTTGCACCTAAATACCTATAACCACTATCAACACACACCCTACCAACACCAGCCCAAATTTTAATATCAAATACAAAAAAATACCCTTCCCCGCTTCACCTTCGGCCCACTGAACCACACACCTAGATTTTGAATATTTTTTTTATTCTTGATCAAATTTTTTACTCAAAAAATTAAATGGTAAAATCCCTGCCCACCTTCACATGGACATAATCTTTTTAAAAAATTAATTATTTCAACTTATCTCCAACCTTCTTAACCTGCTCAATAATCAATCTCGCATTTTGCCTTATTTGAGGGTTATTAGAACTTTCCATGCTCCCAGCAATCAAATTAATTGCCGCCAAATCATTTACCAAATCATGCCTCTTTTTTTGCTTTTTCTTTTTATCTCCAAATAACATAAGTTTATTCTAAAATTTTTTTCATTTTTTGTCAAAGCAATATACCCCCCCAACAAAAACAAAAATCTCAATTGACAAAAAACAAAAATCCCATAAACAAAAAACCATTTAAAAACATTGAAAAAAAACACATTTTATGATAAAATTAAAGCAATTTTTGGCTAATTAATGCAATTTTCATATATCGCCCTTTCGCCTGAATACCAAAGACTTACAGGTGTCATAACCGCAGAAGACCAAGCAAAAGCTCGTGCAAAACTCCACGAGATGGGACTAACAGTTATCTCAATCACAGAACACAAAGGCGGAAACATCGAAGAAGAACACGGCATTAAAGCACCAACCACCAACACAGAATCAACCACATTCTACTTCAAAGTCATCAACCCAAAAGGTCAAACAGTAGACGGAACAATCGACTCAAACAACAGAATCACAGCCTTTAGAAGACTTGTCGGAGAATACAACTTCAAGATATTACTACTATGTGAAGCATCTGTACCACCAAGCGAAAGAGAAACAGAAGGAACAAATGGACTTAAAGAACTAGCCCAAGAAGTAGAGGAGGAATACGGCATCAAATACCAAGAGCCATCAATGGACACAGGCGAAAGCGAAGAAAGCAAGAAAAAAGACGAATACTTTGAAAAACAAAAAAAAGAAGTCCTCAAAGAAGTCGAAGAAGTAGTCAAACAAGCCGAAAAAATCCTAGCAGAATACTCAGAAAAACTATCAGGCGAAGAAAACCAAAACATACGCAACAAACTAAACGACCTAATGCGTATCAGACTCAGTAACAACCTTCCCCATATCAGAAACCTCACAGAAGAACTCTTTGTGCTCATTGAAGGCATCCTAAACTCACACTCAGACATCGACGAAAGCATAGAAAGAAGCGACAAAGGCGACCTGGACAACCTACTTGTAACAAGCGAAGAAGACGAATTCAAAAACAAAGCCAGCGCCTTCAAAGGTGCAATTGTCAATATCCGCTCCATTTCCAAAAAAATGAAGCGCATGACCAAAGGCACAACAACCAGAAGAATCAAATCCAAAAAAGAAATGGAAAAAGTGGTACTTGGTGCAAACATCAAAAAAACCAAAAAAAGCATTCTATTTCCATTTGTAAAAGAAGCAATCGCCCAAGCAAAAGGCCTAATAGGATCAAAAAGCTCAATCCGCAGAAAAGCCCACAAAGAAAAACTCCTTGAACTAATCGACAATTTTCGTGCAGACTGGAAATCAAGAATCGCCCAGCAAGAACTAGAAAACATCAGCAAACAAGACCAAGAAATAATCAAAGAAATAGAAAATAAAGACAAACCACAAACACTATTTTTCTATGAAATCAGACTATTTATTGGCTGGCTATTAAGCTTTTACATTTTATACTTCTTTTTTGCATTCTACATAAAATTTAAATGGGGAGAAACATCTCCTTTATTCGGATTTATCAACAACAGCCTAGAAACACCATTTTTATATGCTTTTTCAGGTATATTATTTTTTAGCTTTATGGCATTATCAATCAAAATTCGCTTTGCTCAAAAAAACACAACCAAAAGCATAATAATATTTGTAACAAGCTTCCTATTTCTCATACTTTACCTATTTAATCTCTAAAATATGTCAAAAATTCGTGTCGCACTTTTTTACGGAGGAAAATCACTAGAACGTGATGTGTCTTTAAAGAGCGGAGAAGCAGTAAAAAAAGCACTAAAAAACAATCCTCGCTTTGAAGTAGAATGCTTTGATCCAAAAACAGACCTAGCACAATTCATAGAAAAAAAAGACTCATTCCAAGTTGCATTTCCTGTACTTCACGGAAAAGGAGGCGAAGATGGCTCTATTCAGGGATTTTTTGAACTAATGGATATACCATATGTCGGCAGTGGCATAATGGCAAGCAGCATTGCTATCAACAAAGCATTGACCAAGGAAGCGCTTCACTCAGCACTTTTACCAATGGCAGAAGACATCTACATCAAAAAAAGACACGACAACTACCTAATAATAATAAATGCCGAAGAAGACGATGAATCAGAAGAATTAGACCTTGTAGCAACAAATGAACAAGACATGCTTGAAAAAGCCACTCTATTTTCACAAGACTTTATAAAATTCCCCCTAGTAGTCAAAGCCTGCACTCAAGGCAGTAGCTTTGGCGTCTTTCTCTGTAAAAATGAAGCAGAACTACAAGAAAACATCAAGAAAGCACTAGAAATAGACCCTGAAATAATCATAGAAAAATTCCTAAAAGGCACAGAATTAACAGTAGGAGTAATAGGCAACAAAAACCCAATAGCCCTAGAACCAATTGAAATAGTAGCCAACAAAGGCGAATTTTACGACTACGCCTCAAAATATGACCAAGGCGGCTCAACCCACATTATGCCAGCCAGAATCAGTGAAGAAGCCAGAGAATTAGCCAAAAAATACGCCCTCATAACTTATGATGCACTTGACCTGCGCCACATGACAAGAGTAGACATGTTCCTCTGTGAAGACGAATTATACATCACAGAAGTCAACACTATCCCAGGATTCACAGCAACATCACTCCTTCCTGACGCAGCCAAACACCAAGACATTAGTTTTGAAAAATTATGTGAAAAACTAGTCCTCTGGGCACTAGATCAAGAAAAATAAACCAACACACCTAATAAAGACAGAGGCAGATTAAACCCAACACCACTCCATCAACCTATGGCGAAAACTAACACAAATCTCACTACAGTCTTACCTCAGTCGAAATCCTCATCAAAAACCAACTTATACAAAAACCTTGCATCATCGTGTTTTCATTTTTTTCAAACACCCCGCTTTGCACCGTCTTTCATGAGCCTTCTTGACTATTTTTACAAAAACCTACCACCCCTTCTCAGGATAAAGCTCCCTCGCCCTAATTAAACTTGCCTCAGCCTCAACATAATCACCCTCATGTAAATAATATTTATATCTCAAATAATACCCCCTCGCCCAATCCGAATGATGCCTATTAATCAACTCTAGGCTATTTTTAACCTGAGACGAATTACCACTTTTCAAGCCCTGGCTCACTGACTCCTCTAAATACTTTTTATTAAATTCCTGCATTTTGAGAGATTTTTCCACCTTACCCTCAAAAAAATACTTATCAGCCATAAAAGTACTAAAAGCAGTAAATCCAAACAAAAAAACAAAAAACAAAAGCCTAATTCTACCCAAAAACCTCCGATCAATCTCCAAAAAAACCCTCTGCTCAAATGCAATCAAAAAAAGCAAAGGAAAAAATATCATCACATCACTCACAGAAAAAAACCCAAACATCCTAGCTACAAAACTAGCCACAAGAGGCACAAGTAAAGGATTACTCTTATTGGCACTAAAAAAAGTCAACACCAAAAAACCAATATAAAAAAGCGTTCCCAAAATCCCAATCTGCAACACCAAATCAAGCACCTCATTATGCGCCCTAGCCAAAGTCCTATAATCCACCAAATCAAACAACTTCTCATCTCGCAAAAGCTCCAAAGACTCACCCTGAGACTCCAAGCCCTTTCCCAAAAAAGGCGTATTACTGACTAGCTCAGGACTATTTTTATAAATCAAAACCCGAGTCTCAATAGAATCAGAACGCACTTTAAACTGATCCCCAAAAGCCAAAACCCCAATAAACAAAGCCATCAAACTACACGACAAAAAAATCTTAACCTGCCCCTTATCCTTCAAATAAAAAAACATCACCAAAAACATACCAAAAATAGCACCAACAAGAGCCGCCCTTGACTTTGTTGCCAAAAGTCCCAAACCAGTAAGCACAAACAAAAATCCATAAAACCCCTTATCCCTACTCCTCAAAATATAATAAAAATCAAAAAGCAAAGAAAAAAGCAAAAACCTCCCCAAAAAATTTGGTTGTCCAAAAGTCCCAATACTCCGATTTGCATACTTATCAATCACCAAATCCGAAAACAAAAACTCAGGATCAACATACTGCACAATAGCAATAGCCGCCTGTACAGCACCCCCAACCATCAAAGGAAAAATCACAATCGCAAAAACATCATCACTACCAAGCTTGACCTTCAACAACAAAGCACCAAAAATAAAAGCCGCCAAAAAAAGCACAAAACCCTGATGATAACTTTCAGACCCAAAAAAACTCTGATAAGGAGATATAGAAAACAAAACAGAAAGCCCCAAACTAATAAAAAATCCCCCAAACAAACCCAATAACACCTTTTGATATTTATCAAAAACCAACTTTTGATCTTTCATAAAGACACAAATCAAACTCAAAACAGCAACCGCACCCAAAGAAAAACAAAACTTATTAACCTCAAAAACCTGATCAGTAAGCCTTGTGTGTACAAGTGGCAATATTAGAAAATAAAGCCCCGTAAGCACCAAAAATGCTCTTCTCATTAATATAAGTTTAATTTTACTTAATTATGTTTTATTTTCAAAACTTTGTGAAGACTAATTCACTGAAACAACCTGACACACTCAACACAGCCAAACAATGAGAAAAACCAACAGAAAAGCAGAGGGGTTACCATTATTTACAAAAACAAAAAACACTTACGATAATCTATTTTTTCTCTGTAAAATCAATCCAAAATCATATATATTTTAAATCGTGAAACCAGAAACCATAGTTTTTGCATCGGCACTTAGCTTTACGATCAGCCTTTTGGGCTCACTATTTGTGATGCGATTTTTTCCAAAATGGAGAATCATAGACAATCCTCAAAAATACGGACACCAAAGAAACCCGATCCCCCTACCAGGAAGCGTCTTTATCATACCAACATTTGTTGTAATTAGCCTTATATTCTTGCCATTTTCCAAGCACCTCTTAGCACTAACACTAGGAGCCATTATTATGTACTTAGTAGCTTTTATAGACGACAGAAAAGGACTTCCAGCAACTTTTCGCCTCATGATTCAAGTCACACTGGGGCTATTAGTAGTAGCATGCGGCATAGGCATCGACGTCATTACAAGCCCTATCGGAGGCTATCTCAACCTCTCAAAATACGAAATCAACATACCAATTGGCGACATCTTCTATCAAATAACTATTCTAGCTGACCTCTTTACAATCATCTGGATTGTCCTGATGATCAACACTTTAAACTGGCTTGATGGCGTAGTCGGACTCTCCGCTTCATCTTCCATGCTTAGCGCCCTTGCAATTGGCTTTTTATCAATTAGCGACAGAGTCAATCAAACAGAAATGGGCTTTTTGTCATTTGTATTTGCCTTTAGCATATTAGGATTTTTGATTTTCAATATCCACCCTCCAAAAATGCTCCTAGGAGACACTGGAGCTATGCCTATGGGCTTTACCTTAGCAGTTCTATCGATATTTTCAGGAGGAAAAATCGCCACAGCCTTTATAACTTTAGCAATACCCCTCCTAGACGCATTCTACGTAATATCATCACGCCTCTTAAAAGGTCAAAAACCATGGAAAGGTCAAGACAAAGCCCATCTACACGACCGCCTCCTGATTCTCGGTGCAAATGAACGTCATATTTTTTATGGATTTTTTGCAACTAGCTCAATCCTAGGGATATATACCCTATTTTTAGACACTCTTGGCAAAGGAATCCTTATCCTAAGCGTATTTGCAGCCTATTTTTTGATGAGATTTTTGATTGAAAGAAAAATAAAAATACTTCAAAATAAAGCCAATGACTAACCACAAAGCAAAACTAATCCAAACAAAAGAAATAGCACACAGAACGAAATTTTTTCGTTTCCAATTTCCTGAACAATTCAACTTCAAACCAGGAAATTTCATAACAGCCAAAGTCGCTGAAAATACCTTTAGAGCCTATTCCATAGCCTCATCTCCAAACAAACTACCAGAACTAGATCTAACAATCAAACTCATTGAAAACGGCATAGGATCAACATATTTCGACCAACTCAAAACAGGCGACGAAGTAGAATTTTTTGGGCCTTTTGGACATTTTATACTCAAAAAAAACAATCTCAAAAAAATATTTATAGCCACAGGCGTTGGCATCGCTCCAATGCGCTGTTTTTGGCAAGATATTCAAAACAAATCCGCAATGCACTTATTTTTTGGCTGCAGATACGAAAAAGAACTCATGCTGGAAAAAGAAATTCAAAAAAACACCAATATAACAACAGAAATCTGCATATCCAGACCAGAAAACCCAGACTTCAAGGGCACAAAAGGCAGAGTAACAGACCTAATTAAAGCCAAAGAAGCCGATTTCTTTAAAAACTCAGAAATATACATCTGCGGCTCTACTCCTATGATCGACGAAGTAGTCAAAATCCTCACCCAAGACAAAAACATGCCAAAAGAACACATCTACTTTGAGAGATTTAACTAAAAACCAAGGACAATCAAGTTTTCACTTGCAAGTTTTTCCCAAAACAAGCAAAATAAATGTGTTTTTTTGACCCTAATGAAAGAGCAAAGAGTAGATTTTTCAACGATGAATGACGCTAGTGTAGCGGATTTTTTAAAACAAAATAAAATCGGACTAAAAACAGAAGAAGCCCGCAAAATTCAAGACAAAATACTAAAAAGACCACCAAGCATGACCGAGCTTGTAGTTTGGGGCATTCAAGGCAGCGAGCATTCTAGTTATAAATCTAGCAAAAAATACCTCAAACAATTATTAACAGAAGGCAAAGAAGTAATTCTCGGACCATCTGAAGACAGTGGAATTATCAAATTTTGCGAAGCATCAGGCAAAACTTTTGGACTTGTACTATCACACGAAAGCCACAACCACCCATCTCAAGTAGTCCCCTACGAAGGATCTGCAACAGGAGTAGGGGGAATAGTCAGAGATGTCGCCTGCATGGGATCAAAAGTAATCGCACTCTGCGACATGTTGCGTTTTGGTGACCCTGATCGCAACGAAACCAAACTAATCTTTGACGGCGTCAAAAAAGGCATTTCAGGCTATGGTAACCCAATAGGCGTTCCAAATCTCTCAGGAGAAGCCTATTTTGATGAATCATACAACGAAAACTGCCTAGTAAATGTATCCTGCGTAGGACTCATAGAATCAAACAAAATCCTACACTCCTATGTCCCAAAAAACGCAGAAAATGAGCCATATGTATTTATCCTAGTCGGAAAACCAACCGACATGAGCGGATTTGGAGGAGCTAGCTTTGCCAGCGCAGACCTAGACGAAAAAGACAAAGAACAAAACAAAGGCGCAGTCCAAGAACCAAATCCTTTCCTAGAAAGACACCTACTCGCCTCTTTTTATGACCTATTCCAAGAACTAGACAAACAAGACCTATTTGACATAATCGGACTAAAAGACCTCGGAGCAGGAGGCGTACTCTGCGCCACAGTCGAACTCGCAGAAAGCGGCGGCTTTGGAGCTGAAGTATTTGTAGAGCAAATCCACAAAGCCCTAGACGACCTACCACCAGCAGTTATCCTCTGCTCAGAAACCCAAGAGAGATTTTGCTTTGCTGTCCCAGAAAGACTCAAAGACATGTTCCTAAATCACTTCAACAAAAAATGGGCGCTACCAGAAGTATCAAACGGAGCTATGGCAAGCTACATCGGAAATATTACCCATGACGGCATTTATCGTGCAATTTACAAAGACGAAACAGTTTGTGAAGCCAAAACCACAGACATAACAGAAGGGCTCACAGTAAAAAGACCAACAAAAGCACGCCAAATCCAAAGCAAAAAAATCCAAATCCCAGCAACAGACCTAAAAACAACCATCAAAAAACTCCTTGAGTCAGTCAACATCGCCTCTCGTGAACCAATCTACGAAAACTACGACCAAACAGTCCAGGGACTAACAGTCCTCGAAAGAAGCGAAGCAGACGCAGGACTCATGTGTCCCCTAAGAGATCGCACAGACATTCAAGACCACGAAAAGAAAAACGCCTTTTCAATATCAACAGGGGGCAATCCCCTAATTGGAAAACTATCACCATACAACCAAGCACTCTACGCAACACTAAACGCTATTTGCAAAAATGCCGCAGTCGGCACAAAAACCAACTCACTAACCGACTGCCTAAACTACGGTAGTGCCGAAATACCAGAAGAAATGTGGGAATTCGCAGAAGGCATAAAAGGCCTAAACGAAACCTCAAGAGCATTTAATATACCATTTGTTAGTGGCAATGTCTCACTCTACAACAGAGGCAAAGCAAAATCAGTAGCACCATCTTGCATCATC
>JAOARU010000054.1 GCA_025210675.1 Candidatus Altimarinota bacterium
AGTCATACCATAAGTATTGGTCTTTGGAATCAAAATCCATCTATAATTAGCCTTATCAAAATTCACTATAAAATCTTTAATCTTTGTGCCATCAGCTTTTCTGCCAATTGGGTGATTATTTATCCCGCCTGACACAGTACAAGCATCATCAAAACTGTTAAGTGAAGTATCCTCGTTGGTATTATCCCAGAAATTCCAACATTCACGCCTATTAGCACTCCATGTCATCCAGTTTGTATCACGCATATTACGAATAGCCTCAATCCCCTCTCTGGCAAGATTGATTGAGATAATTCTATTTTCATTTCTAGCATTTACATCAATAGCCGAAAAGACCAGCATAGTCGCACCACCAAGTCCTAAAGAAAATACAAATAAAGACAAAATAACCTCTACTATTATTAAGCCCTTTTTAGCCTTTAATTTTTGTGTTAATTTTTTCATCAATAGTAATTTGTCACAAAGAATTTTGATATTTTATTAATTTCTAGCTCCATATTTCTTGAAGCAATAGCAAAGTGAATCTTTGCATCATTTAACCTTACTCCGTCATTTTTGCTAATTATTACCTGATCAGCACCTGCTGTAAATATAACTGTAAAATGCTGATACTGAGTAGTATTATCAGTCACAGAAAGCAAATTTGTAGGCCTATCCAAAGTCAAAAGAGCAACTTGAGGAATCTCATAATCATCAGCTGCTATATATTTTCCGTCGTTATTTGTATCCATAAATGCTCTTAGGGTTTTATTTGTCCTATCCAAATACACCCCAAACCCACCATCATATACAAGCGGTCCATCACCTGTACCGAGATCTATTGCCTTGTTTGACATAGCATAGTTACGCATAGTTCTATAAAGCAAAATCATATTATCCATCTCTTGCTCAAAATCTCTCACCCTGCGCTCTTCTGAATTAAATAATTTCAAAAAAGAACTAGTAAGTGTTGCCAAAATACCGATAACTATCATTATTTCAATTAAGGTGAACGCTTTGCTATTTTTTAATTTATTTCTCATTTTTTAAAATTTCTTTTGTGATATGCTTGCCTCGCTCTACTCCAGGCTGATTAAATGTATTTAAATTAAGGATTTTACCTAGATATGCGATCTCTGCTTCAAATGTAAACAATAATTCAGCAATGGATTCTGTATTGATCTTGGAAATATTTACAAATTGCACTGGCTTTGATTGCTCAAGAAGTGAGCTAGAAGTGCCGATTAAGCTTGTGTTGAGTAATTTTTGAAAGGTCTTACCTGACAAGTATGAATAATCCTTGTCTTTAATTTCAGGGAGTTTGATTTTTTTGTCAAAATCCTCCTGAATAAATGTATAGAGCTTATTATCTGCACCTTCAATAAATAATTGCAAATCAGAATGCTGCTCTCTTGTACCAATACAGATATGCGGCGTAATGTCAGTCTCAGGCGTCTTGCCAATGCTTTCCGCTAAAAGCTGCCTCCAAAACCGACCTGCATCATATAACTTGTCTGAATACAAAAACATCACAGAAATTGATCTTTTAGATTCATGCTCAGCAAGAGCCATTTTTAGGGCTGTATTTTTATTGTTTTTTAAAAGAGCATTTTTACGGGCCTTCTTTGCCCCTTTGATCAATGTCTTAATACTGACTCCAGCAAACGCCAAAGGCACTAAGCCAACCGAAGTAAATACAGAAAATCGCCCTGAAACCTCATCTGGGACTTCAAACGAAATCGCTCCCTCTGTATCTGAAATTTCTCTAAAATATCCAGTATCACCCGTAATAAAAATCGCATGATCTTTAAATTTTAAGCCTTTTTCTTCGATCAAATTACGAAAGAAAAAATACTGAGATACAGTCTCCAGAGTTCCTCCACTCTTGGATATAAATACAAACAAGGTCTTTGAAATATCTTTTTTAAGAATTTTTGAAATCTCATCTTGATTAATAGTCTCAAGAATAGTTATATTTGCACCTTTTCCAGTAGCAGAAAGCACTGCTTTTGTACCAAGAGCAGATCCACCAATGCCACAAATTACAATATTTTTCCATTTATAGCGATTTTTATCAGCAAAATCCTGAATCTCACTTTGTTCGTCCTCTTTATCCAAAATCCTAAAAAAATCTGGAGAATTGTCAGCAAACTCTTGAACAAGAGCTAAGCACTCAGTTTTTAAAGGTTCAGATTTGAAAATGTTTTCTTGTTTTAGTTTCATGATTTTCTTTGTATCAATTATATCATATTAATGCATTTTCTTCAAGAACCATCTAATCACATCTTCGGTCTTTTGGATATCCTCAGGAAGGGCTTTTAAGTACGATAAAATCTCTTTTTTTGTAAAACCAAGCGAAAGTAGTGCATCTTGTATTTCAGCTTGATTTTGCATTTTTGGCATAGATACAGCCTGCACCTCAAATTCATCAATCTTACTTTTGAGTTCTATAATGATCTTTTGAGCTGTTTTTTTACCAAGACCCTTTACCTGTGAAATAAAATTTGCATCTTCCTCAAGAATTGCCTTTTTTATAAGACTTAAATCAAATTCAAGTATCTCGATAGCCGTCCTCCCCCCTACCCCTGACACTGAAATTAATTTTGTAAAAAAATCCTTCTCCTCACGCTTTTCAAAACCATAAATCAAAAAAGCATCTTCTTTTACTTGAAAATAAGTAAAAAGCGCTACATCATCAGATATATCAAGGTTCATCAACTTGGTATTTACAAAAACCTCATAACCCAAATTACCTGTATCTATCACCAAGCTTCGCTCTGTCTTGTCGATAATTTTTCCCCTAATATAAGCAATCATTGTTTATCAAATAGATGCAAAATAAAAGCCACAACAGCCACAAAACCATTTATGATCCAAAAACGCATCACAATTTGCGGCTCTGACCAACCTTTTTTTTCAAAATGATGATGAATAGGCGCAATCAAAAAAACTTTGCGACCAAAAATCTTCTTTGAAGTGAGTTGAATAATCACACTCAAAGTTTCAAAAACAAACACAAAACCAGTCAAAGGCAAAATAGCAATAGTGCCCGTCATAGAAGCAATAATAGCCAATGTAGCCCCCAAAGAGAGCGATCCTGTATCTCCCATAAAAAACTTAGCAGGAGGTACATTAAACCACAAAAAGGCAAACAAAGTAGCCATTATTAAACCACAAAATATAGCCAAGAAAAATTGCTCATTTACAAAAGCAATAGCTCCAAAAATTGCAAAATTTTGTACCAAAATACCACCAGCCAGACCGTCCAATCCATCAGTTATATTAACTGCATTTGAAGCTGCCAAAATCACAAAAACAATCAATGGAAACATCAAAATCCCAATATCATAAGTCCCCACAAGCGGAATATTAAACTCTGTATAACCCAATTTAAAATAAAACCATATCGCACTCAGCACCGCAAAAAAAGTCAAAAAGAAAAACTTTGGACCTGCCTCAATCCCCTTCTTCTTGCCTATTTCTTTGATATTCCACCAATCATCAACCGCACCTAAAATTCCCACAGCAACAAGCGTAAAAAGAGGTAGATACACCTCTCCTCTTTGCAAAAGCGACTGATCGATAAAACCAAAAAAACTCAAAAATCTTGAAAGCAAAACCACAATCAACACACTAAGCCAAATCATAACCCCAGCCATTGTTGGAGTTCCTTGTTTTTTGATATGTAGCGCTCTAAATAGCTTTGCTTTTTTTCCATCTACTGCATTTTCTCTGATTTTTTGCACAAATTCATTATCTTTAAAAAACCTATAAAAAGGTCTTTCTAATGCTAAAAAAATCAAAAATGTCAAAATTGAATATGTAAATAATTCAACAAAAAATCGAGGATCTTTCATGATCTAAATTGTCTCAGTAAAAAACCGAAAAATCAACTGATTTTAAAGCTCAATTCCGTATTTTTTGCGATAATCAGAAGAATTCACAATTGCTGCAATTTTGCTGTTTGTGTAGATTTCAGCATCAAATGCTCCATTTTGTGCCATTCTGTCATTAGCTTGACAAAAAGCCTCAATCACATCAGAAATCCGATCCATCACATCATTAACAATCTCCCTAAAAACACTGTCTCTCTGAAAGTGATCACTACCAATTCCAAAAGCCTCATTGTCTTTTGTAATTAAAGCATCACTAAAAGAGTCTTTGCACCCCAATCTGTCATCCAACCCCCCTGGCGTCAAACTCATTTTTTATTTTAAAAGTCTTACATATTGTACAATATATTTTTATAAAATCAATACTGTCGTTCGATATTTCTTGCTATCTCATCAATCGTACTATCACCTCTAATTACACGACAAACTCCTTCTTCCCACATGTCTCTCATGCCATTTCTATGAGCTACGTCCAAAATATCCTTACTAGTTGGACTACTATAAACCATCTGACGAATCTCATCAGTAATATAAAGCACCTCAGCGATTAACATTTGCCCTTTGTAGCCTATATTTGAGCATTCTGAACAACCACAAGCCTCATAAACCATACCATCAAATTCAATCTGCTCACCCCTAAGATTTAGATTTTCAACAACACGAGAAATCTCTGCCATTTCTGATTGATTTGCCTGACGCTTTTTTTTGCAATTTGGACACAATCTTCTTGCCAACCTCTGAGCTACTATACACCTCAATGAAGGTGCAAGAATAAAGGGTCTAATACCCATATTTAAGAGTCTAGGAATAGAATCAGAGGCAGAATTTGTATGTAAAGTTGAAAAAACCAA
>JAOARU010000055.1 GCA_025210675.1 Candidatus Altimarinota bacterium
AAACACATATAAATACAAACAATCAAAAAGTTAAATAATTATCAAGAAAGTATAAGACATAAAGCCTAAATCTATCTATCTTTATACAGTAAATAGTTTACAAAAAGAGCTTTACACAATAGATATTATAGAAAGGAGGAGGTGTATAAAAAGAGTGAAGTTGATACAAAAATAGCAAATAATAAGCCAGATTTGAGTGATTATTATAAAAAAAGCGAAGTATACAAGAAGAGCGAGGTTGATACAAAAGTGTCAAATGCAGGTGGAACAAGCTGTGATTGGACAGGTAAAAGAACTATACCGTTTTCAGCTATGGGATTATCTGTTCAAGCAGCTTGCACGCTGGTAAAAGAAAAAAAGTGCAACGCGTCAAGTAAACGTGAGCGTACGTATAATTGTCCTGGAACTGTATTAACTTGCACAAGTGGTAAGTTGTCAATATCTACAAGCTACTATACTAATACTCTTGGTCATTGTTCTAGTGGCGGTAGTGGAGGAGGAAAATAAGCCCCTTCTCCCCGCTCAGATTATGAGAGGGGAGATCTTTTTAGCTTTTTGGTTTTAGAACTTTGTCTATAATTCAAAACTTGAGTGCACAACTACAAAAAAAGAAGACCAAATGAGTGCAACGACATTTTGTCCAGGTAAAGATTGGAGTATTGTTTCTGGTATCTGCAGGCTGTGTACAAATAATCATTGTGTTGTTAAATCAGATAATTATATTACATTATCTCGCTGGAGAAACAATTTTGTACAATGCACATTCGCAGATGTTCCCGTTGGCTCAACAATAATTGCCGAAGCTAGCTGCTGCAGAGTTGTTACTGAATAAGCTAAAAATTTGACAAAAACTACCTATATTCTAATAATATAGGTAGTTTTTTTGCTTCCTATGAAAATCATAAAACTATTTATATTGGATATATTGGCTAACGCAGGTGCGTTGTATGGAGTAGGTTACTATTTCCATGACAATTTTATGATAGAGGGAGGTATCAAGGCTTTTTTGATTATAGGTTTTAGCTTAGGTGTTTTAAACACTATTGCAAAACCAGTTCTAAAGCTCCTATCGCTGCCTTTGATGGTTGTCAGTATGGGATTATTTTTGATAGTTATCAATATGGGCATACTCTGGTTTTTACAATATTTATATACAGACATATTAACATCACTGGATATATCAATGAGCATTACAGGTGGTATTAAGACATTTTTTATCACATCTGTATCATTAAGTATTTTAAATAGCATTACACACTGGTTAGTAAAATAAAAAAAATATTGACTTTATATCTTTTTTTTGTCAAAATTTCTTTCGCT
The DNA here is from genome assembly GCA_025210675.1 of Candidatus Altimarinota bacterium. Classification (GTDB taxonomy): domain Bacteria; phylum Patescibacteriota; class Gracilibacteria; order CAIRYL01; genus JAOARU01. The sequence goes on from JAOARU010000055.1 coordinate 1,321, forward strand.
TTTTTCTTTTTATTGATTTTTTGAAAAATTTTCTAAAAAATAACGAAATAAGGGCTAGAGAGGTCAGGGTTATCGATTCTGATGGAGAACAGTTGGGGGTTTTGACTACTTCTGGAGCCTTGAAAAAAGCCCAAGAAAGTGGACTAGATCTTATAGAGGTTTCGCCTAATGCAGTACCACCAGTCTGCAAAATAGATGATTTCGGGAGTTTTATATTTAATAAAAAAAAGGCTGAAAAAAAGCAGAAACAAGCTACAAAACAAGCTATCCTAAAAAGTGTCAGATTTGGAATCAGGATTTCAAAACACGACATGGACGTAAAAATTTCTCAAATTAGAAAATTTATAGAAAAAGGACATCCTGTTAAACTAATACTTCAATTTAGAGGAAGAGAGGCCATGCACGAAGAATTTGGCATGGAGAAAATGAAAGCCTTCACAGGGGCATTAGAAGATATCTCAACGCTTGAATCAAAACCTAGAAAACAGGGTAATCGCATTCAGGTCATATTGAGACCAGAAAAGCCTAAAAAACAATAATTTTATATAACAATATGCCAGTAAAGCCAGGAAAATGCGGAAAGCAAAAAGTACGCAAAGCTGCATCTAAAAGAATCAAGAGAACTAACGGTGGTAGCGGAAAGCTAGTTATCGAAAAGGTGGCTCACAGACATCTACTTTTGCAAAAATCAAAAGGACAAAAAGCTAAAGCTGCAAATCCTATAGATCTAGCAAAGGGAGAAGCTAAAATTGCAAAAGCAATGCTTATCTAATTTATTTTTTTAACAAATAATGAGAGTAAAAAGAGGTACAACTACCAAAAGACGTCATAATAAAGTCTTGAGACAAGCTAAGGGTTATAGATGGGGTAGAAGCAAACTATTCCGTTTAGCTAAAAATGCTGTAAGCAAAGCGCTTCAACATGCTTATGTTGGTCGCAGACAGAAAAAAAGAGATTTTAGAAAACTCTGGATTATCAGAATATCAGCTGCAACAAGAACACTTGGAACAAATTTTTCAAAATTCCAAGCAGGACTTACAAAAAATAACATTAAATTAAACAGAAAAGTTTTGGCTGATATTGCAGCTAGAAACCCTGAAGTATTTGAAAAAATTGTCAAAGAGGTTTCTTAATAACTTTTTTGCGTCTACGCATAATTAATTGCCGAGATGGCGGAACTGGTAGACGCGCGGGACTCAAAATCCCGTTCCTTCCAAGGAGTGTGGGTTCGATTCCCACTCTCGGCACCAATTTATACTTTATAAAAAATGAAAAACATTACTTTAAAAGCTCAAAAAATCGAAAAAGGCAATGCAAGGGAGATCCGCAAAGATTTAAAGATTCCATGTATTATTTATGGTAAAGATTTTGAAAATCAGTGTATAGCTATTGAATATCAAGATTTTGTAAAAACTTTTTCTGCAGCAGGATATTCAACAATTGTTGATATTGAGCTTGATAAGAAAAAAATTCCAGTTTTAATACATGATATTCAAAAAGATCCTGTGTTAAATGAATTTACTCATGTTGATTTTCAAGCAATCAAAGAAGACAAAGAAATTCATACTCATATTCCAGTGCATTTAGAAGGTGAATCTGATGCTGTTAAATTGCTTCATGGTATCTTGATTCATAATAAAGAATCACTAGAAATCAAATGTCTACCAAAAAATCTAATCTCAGAGGTAAGAGTTGATGTATCTATTATTAAAGATTTTCACACTACAATCACAGTAGCTGATTTAAACATGCCTGAGACTGTATTTGTATATGATGCCCCAGAAGCAGTTATAGCAAGTGTGTCAGCACCTAAGGGCATGAAAGAAGATGACAAAGAAGAAGAGACCACAGAAGGCGAAGGAGAAGGAGAAGCTAAGGCAGAATAATTTAGTAATCTTAAAAACCCTATCCGAGATCCGGATGGGGTTTTTGTTTATATAAAATTCAGGGGATTGATGGACTTTTTGTTTTAAGCTGCAATCGTGAATTCATATAAGCAAGGAGCATCATGCTATTAGGCCTGATGCTACCTTGCTATAATTTCACTGAACTTAGTTAATTTAAAGGAGCCTAATAGGCTGTTATAAAAATATATTTATTCATTATAAGCCTTACAGCACATTAGAATAACGGAATCATCACCTGAAGTATCTGATTCTACACAGTTTTTATCTCCATGAGAATCTGCATAATACTTACAATCATTAAGTCCCCATGGTCCATGGCTACAACTTTTGTCTCTAAATATACACGCAGGATTAGCATCATAAACTGTAGGTGATCCAAGAGTGGAACTACCTGTACCTCTACCATAGGCTAAATTCCATCCTGATTTACACCATCCAACCTGAGCCATATGTCCACCATCCTGAGCAGAAGATCTTGCGATCATGACATCAGAATATTCATATCCGGCCTCAGTAGTATTCAGATTTTTGATAAATTTTGCCCCAATGTAATCAAACTCAATAACCTTAATCCAATGTTTTTTAGAGCCAACATTACTAGCTGCATAAGCATAACACAGTGCTCTTTTTGATGTTTTTGACTCAACTACGTCAGTTGCTACGCTTAATGTTTCAATTTCATTATAAGATTTTATAGGAGAAGGTATCACAACAGGAGAATAAACATTATCTTCTGATCCCGTTCCAAGCTTGTAATCACCACCATCTCCCCAAGCATAAAGTGTATTATCGTTTTTTAATAATATAGTATGTTTATCGCCTGCTGTAACATTGATAGCTCCTGATATCTTTCCGATACTTGTAGGCTTGGTTTTATCATTTGCATTTTCTCCTGCACCAAGATATACGCCTTTTCCCCATGTATATATCGTACCATCACTTTTGATTGCTACAGAATGATAATCTGAAGCTGCAATATCAATAATGCCTGAGATAGCACCAGATACCTTAGTAGGGATTTTTCTATTTGTTGTTGTTCCATCACCAAGCTGACCATGATAATTATCACCCCAGGCCCAAACTGTTCCGTCTGATTTTACAGCATAAGATGATGAATTACTTGTAAAAATTTTTGATACTTCTGAGATGTCAATTTTTACAGGTGTGACGCTACCTATTCTTGTTCCATTACCAAGCTGACCATAAAAATTATTACCCCAGGCCCAAACTGTTCCGTCTTTTTTAAGGGCAAGGGTATGAGATGACCCTGCTGCAATGTCCACTATATTTGTTATTCCGGAAATTTTAGTAGGGAATTTTCTACTTGTTTTTGTTCCATCACCAAGCTCGCAAGAACTATTACTACCCCAGGCCCAAAGTGTTCCGTCTTTTTTAAGGGCAAAGGTATGATCATAACCTGCTGCAATGTCCACTATATTTGTTATTCCGGAAATTTTAGTAGGGAATTTTCTACTTGTTTTTGTTCCATCACCA
>JAOARU010000056.1 GCA_025210675.1 Candidatus Altimarinota bacterium
GTAACAGGGGTTCGATTCCCCTACGGGCTACCATTTTCATGGTGACAGCAGGGGTTCAGATAGTATCTAGCGGTGTTATTTTAAGGCGTCCCAAGAAATTACGCCGCTCCCTACTTATGGCACGGCGAACAGGGAGTTTCCTACGGGCTACCATTTTCATGGTGACAGCAGGGGTTCAGATAGTATCTAACTTAAGGCGTCCTAAGAAATTACGCCGCTCCCTACTTATGGCACGGCGAACAGGGAGTTCCCTACGGGCTACCATTTTCATAGTGGTAGCAGGGGTTCAGATAGATTAATTAACGAGCTTTTGAAACCACCCTCTTACAATAGCCAATCAAAAACCACTCAATAACTACTTATGCCCCTTACAAACTCAACAAAAAAAACCTTTTAGCACACCCTTCATCAAATTTCTCATTTTTTTTCTTGACTTTATAGTACCTTGCATTACAATATACCTTGTAAAATATGAAAATCACTATAATACTACACATATGTCACTAGAATTAATTTCTAAAATCTCATCTCAAATGCGTAAAGGCATACTAGAATTTCTAATCCTATCAATCATCTCAAAAGGTGAATCCTACGCCTCAGACATTATCGAAAAACTCAAAAAAAACAAACTCATAGTTGTAGAAGGAACTCTATACCCCCTCCTCTCAAGGCTCAAAAAAGACGGATTTATCTCATACTACTGGATAGAATCCAACCAAGGACCACCCCGAAAATACTACAAATTAACACCACAAGGCACAGAAGCCCTTTCTGTAATGCAATCAGTCTGGAGTAACCTTGAAAAAGCTGCAAAAAACTTAACTAAATAATTTTTAAAAAACATGGAAACATTAATTATCAATGGCAAAAAATACGAACTATCAAAATCAAGCTACGAGTCACTAAATAGCTATATAAATCGCCTAAGATCCTACACAAAAGACAACAATATCGACTCTGACCTAATCACAGACCTCGAAGAACGCATCAGCGAAAAATTAGACAGCATCAAGGGCAACATAACCCAAAAACACGTAATAGACATTATCAACTCCCTAGGTGAAATAGAGGAAATATTTTCTGAAGACACCCCAGAAGAAGACTTTAAAAAAACAATAAGCGGAACCAAAAAAGGACTAATTATTTTTATCAAAAAAACCATTAATTTCTTTAAAAATCTCAACCCAAAAAGTCTTATTAGCTCAATTGCTAATCTTATTAAAGCCACTTGGAAATCTACAACAAGAGTCATCAAATACACCCTTCAAAAAACAATAGATCTTTTAAAATATATATTTAGTAATTCAATTGATTTAATTAAATTTTGCATAAAAAACATCTTCTATATACTTATATTCTTATTTTTTGCATTTGGATCAGGATTTTTAATGATTCTTGGACCAATAGTATTTACAGATTTGACAATCTCAAACCAAGAAATCTTTTATTACCTAGATGATACAACAAGATATGCTGTCTTGGCAGCTTTTGTATCATGCCTTACAATTACGATTTTTATATTTGGTGCAATCATCAAAAAAACCTTAATTCCAACTTTTATTGCAATTCTAGCTTTTATTACACTATTTGTGTCAGGATTTTTTATCATTCATGGAGCTTACTCAATAGCCTCAAATTACACAAATGAATACAAAAAAAGCTATGAATACTCATTTGACATAAAAAATCAAACAGCAGTCATAGAAAATTTCTACGCAATGCACTCAAGCGGAGATTTTGACATAATTCCAGGCTATACACAACTAGAATTATACAAAAGCCCTGATGAAAAAGTACGTTTTGATGTAACAGCAAAAATAAAAGCAAAAGACTCAAAAAAAGGTCAAGAAATACTAAAAAAACTAAACGAGATAAAAATAGAAAATAAAAATGGAATATTTGAATTTCAAAGAAAAAACCCATTATTCAAAGAAAATGTACCACTCACATTTATAAGCTATGAAATCAAAATATACATACCAGAATTTCACAATATAAAAATAAATAACTACTACAGGTATAATCATAGAATAAAAAACATAGCAAACTACCCTGTTGAATACGATAGAAATACAAGATATATAAGATGTTATAAAAAAGAGCTCTTCTACGATGATGAACAAGATGCGTTTACCTGCAAACCCACACAAAACGAAATCAATGAAACCATAGAAATACTAAAAGACGCATACAATCGAAGCTACAAAAGATACCGCAGATAGATGTCTAGTCTTATATAAATTCAAAAAGCCACCCTTATACCAAGGTGGCTTTTTATTTTTACAATCAAAAAGAGAGAAGCCCCTCCAAACTTCCCTCTTTGTAACTAAAGCACAGGATCGGCCGATCCCCAGAAGAAGATTTTTATCTCACCTGCGCCTCAGGGCCATACTCGTCCCCATTGGCATCTTAGTAAGTGCAATCAATATTTCAAACAAAAGCACAGCAATACCAGTCAACATATTACTAATTATTATCGCTCTTTTCATAACCCCTTCCTAAAATCACTTTGATTATAACAATAACAATTTACTTTTAAAAGTTATTTTGCAGAAAATATAGTAGACAAAACAGCAAAAGAAATCGTAATTATAATTATACCGATCAAAGCAGAAAAAATTGTTTTTTTACCATTTTCAGCTCTTTCTTCATCTTGAGCACCCAAAATAACCTGCAATCCACCATAAACCATAACCGCAAAAGCAGCCATTGCTAAAAATTTAAGCAAAAACTTAACAACACCAACAAATTCCTCAATACCCCTTACAGGATCCTGGTCAAAAACAACCTTGCCATCAATACCTAAAAAACGCCTATAAACAACCTGATTAATGATTACATCATTCAAAGAAATCACAATAAAACCAACTACAACCCAAAGCACAACCTTTTTTTGAGTATCAATCTGATCAGTATCACCAAATGCAGCCACCATTCTAAATCCTGAAAATATCAAAAAAGCAATAGCAATAGTAACCAAAAGCGCCTTAAGCCACTCAATATAACCCATAATCTGTTTTGTGCCCTCTTGAATTGAAAATTTCATACTATCCGAGTCTTTCAAGGTCTCCCCTAGCCCCATACTACCTCCGCCATAAAGCACATTTGTAATCATTGGCTCCACCATAAGCACCAAACCAAGTGATACAGCACCCCATACAAGCCCCGTTTTTGCACTTCCAAATTGATCCTCATCACCACCAGAAGTAATCATCATAATACCTGACCACACCATCCAGAGCACAATCACAGCACCCACAATAGCCCTAATATAATCAACACCCATCATAATCACGCCCAAAATAGTACGTGATCCCTTATCACTTGCACCGTTATAAACCTCTTCATCAGGCATCACATGTCCCTCCTGCATTCCAAAAGGCATATCAAAAGCAAATGCACTCTTGTGAGCCAAAAGAGCCAAAAAACAAATAGCTGTAATTGTAAGAAACTTTTTAAACATGATTATGATATTTTAATACTTTTTTTCAGGCTGACGAAGGAGTTTGCATTAGATATTCCGGAGGGCGAGAGCAAGCATCCCCCTCGGAGGCTCCCCCTCCCTGAGTTCTCTCGCAAGCAAGTTGCTCGCTCACGGACGACTTGTTTACTTTTTTTCAGGCTGACGAAAGAGTTTGTGTTTTTCATGATTTATCTATACAAATGTTGACACCAATGCATAAGAACACAAAATCAAAACTATACCTATTGCCGAGCCTATAAATATATTCTTGGCCTGTTCGTGCTTTTCGTCGTCTCCAAACGAAGTAGTATAGAGGTAACCAGCATAAACAAAGGCTATAAAAGTCACCACTGCCAGAAAATTTAATACAAATCTTACAAGACCTATAATTTGTTTTGTAAACTCCCTTACCTCTTCCGTGCCAGGCTTACCACTAGCAGGATAAAACACATTATTAACGAGAGGATCAGCCAAAATCACAACCGCAAGCCCAATTAAACCAAACACAAAAGTCTTTTTTGCACTCTCTATTGCATCTTCATCATCACCCTGTGTCACAAATTTACCACCAGCATAAAACATAAATATCGAACTAATAACACCAATTACCAACTGCAAATACGATATTATTTTCTGAACTATTGCCTTTGTGCCTTCAATATCAGCTATCTGATCAGAATTTTTTAAAGGATCAAAAACTTCAGCCACCTCAGCTGAAAGTGATATAAAAGCAAAACCAAGCATGCCCCAAAGAAGAGCCGTTCTATGACTTGATATAGTATCCTCATTACCCCCTGAAGTCGCCATCATAAACAATGAAAGCGTAAAAAACAAGATTGAAATCCCAATAAATACATACTTAAAAAGAGGTATGACATTGTAAGTAATCAATGCCTTAACCATACCAATACTATCTCTATTTTCAGTACCTGTTCTCACTAAATTATCAACCTCATTTTTTATGCTATCGTCCCATACAGAAGGCAATGCTCCAGCATGACATGTCTGATATAAAAATAAGCCTAAAAATACTGCAAATATTATTTTTTTAATCATCTATATATTTTACCATTAATCCTTTATTTTTTCAAGTTTTAAACCTAACTCAATACCAAAAATATCCAACACTTCTAACACCCTAACCCACCTCACTCACACCATTTTAAATACTAAAAAACAAAACTATCCAACTCACAATCAAATTATTGAACACATTTTTTGTTCAAATAATACCATAAAGAAACCACTCACTTATCTACCTCAATCACTCACGCCCCGTCTTAACTTTTTTTAAATCTGTGAACACATTTTTTGTTCAAATAATACCAAACCACCATCTTAATACAACAAACACATCACATAAGTCGCACCAACTCAATCTTACTCTAAATTAATGAACAATTTTTTTACTCAAACAAAAAAGCTTACTACAAAGCCTTTTTATTATGATCAAGTATCCTCCTGACCTCATTTATATAAAAAGCAAGATTGTGCTCCTTTTCCTCTGTCAACGAAAAAGTTTGTTTAACGCAATAATCCTGATCCTTACGAATCGAAAAAAACAACTCCTCAGGAAGTGGAGCAGTAAAACATTTTGGATTTTTTCTATTTGGCAGTACAAATTCCAGCTTTTCAGCATGCAGAAACAATCTAGGCAATTTTTTACCTAAAACCACCTCAAGCTTGCGATCATCTTTTGAATTGCCATACTTATCATCACCAACAATCGGACAACCAATAGAAGACAAATGCACCCTAATCTGATGAGTTCTACCTGTCTCGATATTTACCTTTAAAAGTGTCGTATTTGGGAACACCTTTAATACCTCAAAATGCGTAATAGCCTCTCTTCCTTTTAAATTTGAAGTTGCTACTGCCATTTTTTTACGATCCTTTTGACACCTAGCAATTGGCGCATCAATAGTCCCCTTTTCATACTTAACATGACCATGCACCAAAGCTAAATAAGTTTTTTTAATCTTTCTCTCAGCAAATAAAGTCGTCATATAATCATGTGCCTTGTCATGCTTTGCCATTACCAAAGCACCTGATGTCCCCTTATCCAACCTATGCACTACCCCTGGACGCTCTGTGTCCATTTTTGAAAGCTCACAATGACTCAAAACAGCATTTATCATTGTTCCCCTTTTGTGAGCATCATCAAAATGCACCACCATTCCAGCAGGCTTTGAAAGCACTATTAAGTCATTATTTTCATAAATAATATCAAGAGCTATATTTTCAGGCTCAATCTGTAACAAAGACTCTTCAAGCATCACAACCTCAACCTCCAAACCCTCCTTATTAAGCACTGCGCCAGCCTTTTTGCAAAAATCCATATCAACCTTAACAAGCTGACTATCTATCAATTTTTTTGCTTTTGAGCGAGTTATATCAAGCTTTTCATAAAGAAAAAGATCTACTCGCTTACCTATATCTTCCTCTCCGACAGTAAATTTTAAATTTTTCATACTTACTACAATATGATCTCATAAAGTTGAAAAATAGTAAAATTTATGTGAGAATTTATTTTGATATTTTTAAAATTATGATTCAAGAACTTTTAAATAGAGGTGTAGACACATGCACAATCAAAGAAAATCTCCAAGAAAGACTTGAAAAAGGCGACAAATTAAGAGTAAAACTTGGCATCGACCCAACAGGAAGCGAGCTTCACATAGGACATGCTGTAATTTTAAGAAAACTCAGAGCATTTCAAGATGCAGGCCATCAAGCTATTTTACTATATGGAACTTTTACAGGACAGATCGGTGATCCAACAGGAAAAGACGCAACAAGACCACCACTCACAGAACAAGAAGTCGAAAAAAACTCTAAAAACTTCTTAGAACAAGCAAGCTCCATACTTGACGTTGACAAACTAGAAATCCGTAAAAATGGGGAATGGCTCAACCCAATGACTTTTCGTGATGTAGTCAAGCTCGCATCTTCATTTACAGTACAACAAATGCTCCACAGAGACATGTACGAAAAACGTATTCAAGAAAATTGTGAAATTGCCCTACATGAATTTTTATACCCATTAATGCAAGGTTATGACTCAGTAGCACTCAAAGCAGACGTAGAACTTGGTGGTACAGACCAGCTATTCAACCTAATGGCAGGACGTCAAATCCAAAAAAGATTTAACAAAAAACCACAAGACATCATGACACTACCAATCCTAGTTGGTCTTGACGGCAAAGACAAAATGTCAAAATCACTTGGTAACTACATAGGAATCAAAGAAAACCCAAGAGACATGTTTGGAAAAAGCATGTCAATCGCAGACAAGCTAATGGAAAACTGGTTCGAACTACTAACAAACGTCCCCATGCAAGAAGTAAAAGAATTACTAAAAGGACACCCAAGAGACACAAAACTAAGACTAGCCTACGAAATCACAAAAGAATTTCACAATGAAGAAACAGCACAAAACGCCAAAGAAGAGTTTTTACGCATATTTCAAGACAAAGGCCTACCAGATAATATCCCAGAAATGCAAATAAAAAAAGGCTCATACAAAGCCCTAGATCTAATAATTATGACAAAACTACTCGACTCAACATCAGAAGCCCGTAGAATGCTTACCCAAAACGCCGTCAAAGTAGAAGACGAAAAAGTAAACATGGAAGATGAAATAGCAATAACAGATCAATCCAAAATAATCCAAATAGGCAAAAGGAAATTTATAAAGATAAAAGGACAATAAAATAAAATCCCTACTCATATGAATAGGGATTTTTCTTACATTCTCTCCGGTGACTCAATCCCCAGCAAACTCAAACCCTTCTTTAAAGTCCTAGTAAATACATCTATCAAATAAAGCCTCTGGGATTTCTCAATATCATCAGCATTCAAAACATTTAAATTGCCATAAAAACGATTAAAAACACCCGCCAATTCAAATAAATACTCCGCCAATAAATTTGGCTTGAGCGTATCCGCACTTAACAAAACTGCTTGCTCAAAATTAAGTATTTTTTTAGCCAACTCAATTTCATACTCATTTTCAAGCCTACCAATCTTTATATCAACACCCTCAGCCTTTCTCAAAATACTCCTAGCCCTTGCATGCGAATACTGCAAAAATGGCGCAGAAAAACCCTCAAAACTCAACATCTTATCCCAATCAAACATGATATCATGGGTCCTGTTTTGAGACAAATCATTAAACTTTATTGCACCCATTGCAATCTGCGTCTTTAATATATCCAATTCATCATCAGGGAAATCAACTCCTCTCTCTTTAAGTATTGTGCAAGCTCTATTCTCAGCCTCATCAAGCACCTCATCAAGCTCAATCACACGCCCTTTTCTAGTAGACATCTTACCTTCAGGTAGACGAATCATACCAAAAGTCGCATGAGTGATTTTAGTTTTATAACCAAGCATCTTAGCAGTCTCTATTAATTGTCTAAAATGCAATTTTTGATCTGAACCAACAACATAAATCAAATGATCTATATCCTCATTTTCATAATACCTGATCCTAGCAATATCACGAGTTTGATAAAGAGAAGCTCCATCTGACCTCCTATAAATCATTGGCGGCAACTTACTCTCATCACCAAAAAAAGCCACCAAAGCACCCTGATCAATTTTCGCCACCTTTTTATCCTTAAGCTCTTTTAAGCTTTCACTTATATACTTTTCCCAATAACTCTCACCCCTAATCACATCAAAATTTGCATCAATCCTATCATAAAATTTCTGCAAATGTGCAAGTGACACATCAATAATCCACCTCCACTCTCTTAAATTTTCCTCATTTTTTTCCTGCTCCATTTTACGAAACTCCTCTGCACCCTGCTTCTCAAGCTCCGGATTTTTCTCCGCCTCATCATGAAACCTGCGATAAAGACGCACAAGCTCCCCAATAGGATCAGCCTTTATAGCTTCAGCATCACCCCAATTACGGATAGCTACAATCAATTTACCAAACTGAGTACCCCAATCACCAAGATAATTATCAGCCAACACATCTGCACCACTATGCCTCAATATCCTCACAAAAGACTCACCTATCACAGTTGAACGAAAATGCCCAAAATGAAGCGGCTTAGCAATATTTGGATGAGAAAAATCTATACAAACCTTGTCATCTTTTAAATAATCAAAAGACTCTTCAGGATTAAATCTGACCAATTCCTTCTGTACAGCCTCAGGCTTCAAAAAAAAATTTATAAAACCAGCCCCAGCCACATCAATCCTTTCTATAAAGTCATTTTTCGGGAACTTATCTATAAAATCCTGAGCTATTTCCCTTGGATTCTTTTTTAACTCTTTCGCCTTCTTCAGGGCAATACTAGTCGCATAATCCCCTCTTGCAGCATCTTTTTCCAAAGACAAAAAAACCTCTTCGCCAAAAAAATCACTTAAAATCTTTTCTATATCTTTTTTTAGCTTCATAATATACGATAAAAATGGCGTTCCCGACAGGATTCGAACCTGTGACCTTTGGCTCCGCAAGCCAACGCTCTATCCAGCTAAGCTACGGGAACATTTTTTGCCAAAAAATTCTCTCATATAAAAAGATTTTTATCAAGCAAAACTTATTTGATACATTTTTTTACTTTGGGCGTATAATGTTTTTGGAAAACATTTTTTTAAAACATAATGAAAAAAGAAATCACAATTATCGCTGCAACAGCAGTAGTATGCGCCACACTCTTTGGTCTATCAACAAACATCAAAGAAACAGGCATTACAATCAAAAACACTGCCAGCAACGAACAAAACTCAATTTCAGTCACAGGAGACGGCAAAGTAACAGCCACCCCTGATACTGTACACATCAATGTTGGTGTTTCAGAACTAGGAAAAACCACGAAAGAAGCTCAAGAAAAAGCCAATCAAAAACTCAATCAAATCCTAGAATCACTCAAAGAATTCAACATTCCTAAGAGTAATATTCAGACAGACAACATCTCTTTTCGTCCTGAATACGAATGGCAAGAAGACAACAAAAGAGTCCTAATAGGACAAAGAGTCAGTCAAAACCTAAATATCAAAATTCCTGGAATTGACAAAGACGCAGAAAAAACAAGCAAAATCATCGACTCACTCGGCAAAATCGACGGAATTGAACTCGGATCAATCAGATTCGACATCGAAGAAAAAAAGGCATTTTTTACAAAAGCACGTGAACAAGCCTTTCAAAAAGCAGAGCAAAAAGCCAAAGAACTAGCAAAATTAGGAAAAGTAGAACTCCTAAAACCAGTTCACATCTCAGAATCAACATTTGACTACAATCCACCAATTTATAGAAACTTTGCAAAAATGGAAGCATCAATGGATATGGACGGATCAGGCTCATCAGTTCCAGCAGGCGAACTAGAAATCAGTGCTAATGTAAGCGTAATTTTTGAAATTAAATAATGAAAACCAAGCTATTTTTACTAGCAACCCTCTTAGTCGCAACTTCAGCATGCACCCCAAATGGGCAAATTCAAGTTAAAAAAGACACAGAAAGCAGTCTAAAAGAAATCTGTAAACAAACAGGCAAAAAATGGCTAGAAGAAAAACAAGAATGTGAATTTATGCCAGAAAAAAAATGCACAGAACTAAAAGGAACCTTCTCTCCATGTGAATCAGATTGCAGACATCAAGAAAATGCAGAAATCTGCAACAAAATGTGCATTCCTGTATGCTCATTTAAACCACAAGACTCAGCAGAAGCAAAATGCAAAAAAGAAGGCGGCACATTTACATACGACGGCAATGGTATAGAGATATGCCTAAAAAAAGCCCCTGATGCAGGAAAAACATGCACAAAATCAAGCGATTGTAGTACAGGATTTTGTATAGCTGAAAATGACACAGCAAAGCAAGGAAAATGCTACAATGAGACAATCTTTACAGGCTGCAGCAAAGTGCTAAATGCAGGCAAAGTAAGTGATCTTTGCTCTTGATAAATACTGATTAATGTAAAACCTCCATCTAACCGTCTTTTATAGACGGTTTTTTGGTGATTAAGATTTATTCAGCCAAGTGTTTTAATCTTTTCTCGCTGCCCGGGTAGGAGGCTTGCTGATCTATATATACAGATCTCCAGAGCACTCAAAAAAACCTCACTTTGACCAAGCTCAGCAAATCTAGCTCACTCGTTCGGAAATCTCCGCATAAATGCGTCGATTCCTCTCACTCCGTTCGCTGGTCGAACCACGGTTCAAACTCTACCCGCATCAAACATGATATTTTTTTATTTTATCCCTCTGGGATAAA
>JAOARU010000057.1 GCA_025210675.1 Candidatus Altimarinota bacterium
AGTACTAACAGAATAACAAAGCCCCCTCTTCTCACGAATTTCTGTAAACATTCTTGAACTCATATTGCCACCCAAAACAACAGACAAAAGCTTTGAAGCAGCCTCCCTCTCATCACCAAAAGGCACTCCCAAATACCCCATAACCATATGCCCCTGCTCTGTGTTTTTTTCTGTAATAGAAATCTTGTCACCCTGAGGCATTTTTACATAAGGCACTCTACCCTTTATCTTTACACTATTTTTAAAATCAAAATACTCACCTATCTTGCGATAACCCTCATCTTCATCAATATTTCCAGCAATCACAATAGTAGTATTATCCTCTGTATAAAAATCATTTTTATAATTAATAAAATCCTCCTGATTAAAACGACGGATATTATCCTTTGTACCAATCTGATCCCAACCAAGAGGCTGATTCCCAAACAACAAATGCTCAAAATCCCAACCAATCTGATACATTGGAGTATCCTGATACAGATTAAACTCCTCCAAAATAACACCACGCTCTTTTTCAATCTCAAACTGATCAAAACGAGCATTCATCATCATATCCGAAAGCACACTAAAAGCCACATCTACATTCTCCTTAGCCGTCTTTACATAATAACCTGTGTACTCCTTGCCCGTAAAAGCATTAAAATCACCACCCACACTATCAATAGCCAGAGCTACATCTTGAGCAGTTTTATACTTTTGACCCCCCTTAAAAAACATATGCTCCAAAAAATGAGAAATACCCCTCAAAGACTGATTCTCATCACGAGAACCAACCCCAATCAAAATCATTATAGTAATAGCCTCAGTTGACCTCAGTGGATACACCACTGTTTTTAAATTATTTTTAAGAATTTTTGGCTGAATCATATTATAAACAAAACTTATTTCAGTCTCTCACAAAAAAATCCCAAAGTCACCTTGACTTTTTTAATCAAATAAGTAAAAATCTTAGGGCTTTATTTTATTTTTGAACTATGGCACATAAGAAAGCTGGTGGTTCCACCCGTAATGGCCGCGATTCCAACTCCCAACGACTAGGAGTTAAAGTATATGGTGGTCAAAAAATCAAGGCAGGAGCTATCATCGTACGTCAAAGAGGCAACAAGTTCTTTGCTGGTGAAAACACATTCCAAGGCAAAGACCATACAATTCACGCAAAAGTAGACGGTGTTGTTAAATTTCAAGAAAAGAAACTCAAAAAATTTAACTCACAAATTCACAAAGACATTTTAATCAATGTTGAAACTGCTGCGTAACAATATTTTAAAAATTATAGCCCTACTGATTTTAAGTGGGGCTTTTTGTGCATGTACCACAAAACAAGAAAACTACACAGTTGACATAAAAGCCCACAAAAAAGGCATTGACCTAATCAATAAAGACACAGAAATAAAATCAATCACAAGCCTAGGCAAAGGCCTAATACTTGAAAACGGAAACATCATGACAGTCGCCCATCTTATACGTGGCGCTCAAGAAATCTCAGTAAACAACCAAAAAGCCAAGCTAGTCAAACTAATGGAAAACGACCTAGCCATACTAAAAACAACAAACCAAAAAAAAGGCTTAAAAATATCTCAAAAAGCCTGCAAACAATACTATTTCAAAGGCACAAAAGTAGGCAAAGGTCAGCAAAAAGGCATATTCGTAAGCCTAGTCAGCGGGATAGGCTCAGACAAACAACTGGAGATTGAGGGACTAAACTTCAACAATACTCTAGAATTTGACCTAAATGCCGCAAAAGGCGACTCAGGCACACCTCTCCTCTGCGAAAATGGCAAAGTAGCAGGAGTACTAGTAGGAGTGAGATAAACTCCTAAGCAAGACGACAATGTTCTACCACCCCTCGAGAGTCATACCACAAAAACAAGACTCTTAAACAAAACCCCTCGCTCAACTTCCCATTTTACCCTACACTCAAGAAACGCTCAAACACTTGCTACACCTCCAATGACTCAAAAACAAGCAAGGACAGTACTCATCTGCAACACAATCGTCACGACCGCCTCCTCCAATAAAATATCTGATCAAACCTTACGAAAATCCGGATCTCGTTGCACTCGATTACTTCGTTTTGCACCGTCTTTTCTCGCTAAGATCTCACTTCGCATCTCTCCACATATTCCCTCATACACTCAGCCAACTCCTCCATCTCACCCAAACCAAAACTCCTCTCATTTGCAAAACTCTCATCAAGACAAAACTCAACACCCCTAAATTGCTGCAAATAATGCCTTTTTGCACCCCTTATAAACTCACCGATCCCCCTAACTCTCTCAATATTATGAAAACGAGGCAAAACAGTAGTCCGAAACTCATAATCCACCCCCGAATTCATAATCAAATCCCTACTCCTCTCGATATTTTCAAAAACCACACTCACACCAGCAATCTCATCATAATTATCAGGCGCTGACTTAATATCCATAGCCACATAATCCAACAACCCCTCACCATAAAGCTCCTCAAGCAAATTAGGATTTGTGCCATTTGTGTCCAATTTTACCTTAAACCCAAACTCCTTAATCTGCCTAACAAAATCCCCTAAATCCTTTTGCATAGTTGGCTCGCCGCCAGTTATACACACACCCTCAAGCAAACCTTGCCTTTTTTTAAGAAAATTAAAAAAAACCCCATCAGGTATCATTTGCTCAGGAAATCTCTCAGGAAAAACCATTTCTGAATTATGACAATAAGGACAACGAAAATTACAACCAGCAGTAAAAACCGTACAAGCTGTAATCCCAGGAAAATCCAACAAAGTCAGCCTATGAACCCCTGCTATCAGCATTGAACCTTAGCCAAAGTCGCATCAAGAGCACTTTCATCATCTACCCTAGCCACCTCCTCTTCACCATTCAAAACAACAAGAGTCGGAGCTGATTGCACCTGATATTTTTGAGCCAATTCCATAAAATTTGAATCCTGCTCACTTAAAACCTCTCCCTCAAAAGCAATTTTAGCTGCAACTGCCTCTTTCATAGAAGGACACTTTGGACATTGCGTCGTTGTAAACAAAATATATTTCATATAATCTAATAAAACTCTCAGGGGAGCCCGAGACTCCCCCATTAAAATATTTATTTTTATCTGTGTTTTGTATGTAAAAAGAAGGAATCCTTCTAATTACTCACAAAATTATCACAAAATTTTGAATTTGCAGTATTTTTCTCACTAAAATGAGCCCTTGAATAATGCTCTGATTTTTTACCGAAATTAAAATTCTGAACAGGCCTATGATAACCCATAACCCTAGTCCAAACCTCGCAACGTGTTCTTTTTGTCGCAAGCTCTTCCATGTTTACCTTTTCAGTGATCTCCTGCACTGCCTTTACTAATACTGCTTGTGTCATGTTAGTTTTGATAAAAGTTTTTTAAAATTTTTTATATTTGATCAATTCTACACCCGTAGAATCGCTTATTTTTAAGACAATATCCTCTCATTTTGAATTGAACTAAACTGCTTACGCACCTCCTCATCAATACTTGAACCCTCATAACCTATCTCCTCATCACACTTAGGACAATAATCATGCTCCCCAGCCAAATATCCATGCTTAGGACAAATTGAAAACGTCGGAGTAATAGTAATATAAGGCAAATGATAATTCGTCAAAACAGTCTTTACAAGATTTGCGCAAGCCCTTGCATCCGAAATCCTCTCACCCTGTCTCTTATACACATCTCCGAGCCCACG
>JAOARU010000058.1 GCA_025210675.1 Candidatus Altimarinota bacterium
AAACACATATAAATACAAACAATCAAAAAGTTAAATAATTATCAAGAAAGTATAAGACATAAAGCCTAAATCTATCTATCTTTATACAGTAAATAGTTTACAAAAAGAGCTTTACACAATAGATATTATAGAAAGGAGGAGATTGATGAAAAGATGAGTACAGCGGGAAATAATGATATTTTTCATAAGGCATACGCAAGTGGAAATTTCACATTTATAATAGATAAAAATAACAATCTCTACACAAATTCAAATGGGCGGTTATACAGAGGAGGATCTCGCTACGTAAAGACTTATAGCAATGTCAAAAAAGCCGTAGGAGGAGATGATTTTGCTATAGTGCTATTAGATGATGGAACACTAAGAGCATGGGGAAATGATAAATACATAGTCGACAGTACATGTGAATATAAAATACCATCATCAAATGACGATTGTAAAATAACAAAAATTAATGATGTAAAAGATATATTTGCAGAAGGAAATATAGCAGTAGCCGTAAAAAATAATGGCACAATCTGGAGTTGGAGATGGCAATGGCATAAACATAAAATGGATCCCGTTCAAATAACGGGAATAACAGCATTGGATGGAGAAAAGATTGTCATGGGAAGAGGTCAATATAGTACTTGGGCTGCAATACTAAAAAATAATGGCACTGTTTATACCTGGGGCTATAATAGCATTGGTCAGCTTGGAATAGGCAAAAGAGACAATGAATTTTATCAACAAGCTCAAAAAGTTAATATTAATAATGTAAAAGATATTGCAGCAGGGTCATCTCATACCCTTGCACTTAAAAAAGACGGAACTGTTTGGGCCTGGGGTAGTAATTTTTATAATGAACTTGGTGATGGAACAACAACAAATAGGTATACTCCTATACAAGTATCAAGTCTGACCAATGTCTCTAAAATAGCTTGCGGAGAATATTATTCTTTTGCAGCAAAAACTGATGGGTCTTTATACTTATGGGGAAGGCGTATTTATCTATATTCAAAATCTAATAAATATAAATACACAGGAAAAACCACCCCTTTTAAAATATCTAGCAATCCGACTTTTAAAGGTGATTTCATAATAAAAGCTTTTCATGATTATTATGGTGCTAATATGGATGAAGAGTTTAAATTATTTATTTTAAAAGGAGGAAAATTATATGCAATCAAAATGCCAAAATGCTCAGAGGAGTCTGAATGTGATTACGTAGAAGAAATTACAGGTTTGAGGGACTATACAAAATCACGACACAGCCCTGTTATAGATATCAGCGGAGGATTTAAACATATTGTAATAAAAAGACAAGATGGAACAACATGGGCACTTGGTGATAATAAAAATGGACAACTAGGGCTAAGCGAGATAGACCTTGAAAGGTCAGCTAAATTAATGCAAATCAAAAAAGAACAAGAAAGAGGCTTCCTTAGCACTTTAAAGTGCCGTTATCAAACAGAACGAGGAACAGGATCAGCAACTGCAAAATGTTATGATCACGAAGCATTAACTAGCGGAGGCTGTAGTAGTAGTGGGGTTATAACTAAAAATCTTCCATATTCAAATGCAAAAGAGTGGATATGTCAAGCGCAAAAATCTAATGTGGCAGTTTATGCCTGGGCCATGTGTTGCAAGACAGAAAGAAGTACTTATTAATTAATTTAATATCTTAAATTTAAGACCCCTTCTTTACTTAAAAGAAGGGGTCTTTTTTGCTCTTATCACATCACGATGAAGCTCTCGTCTCTAATTATTTTTGTATCTAGATCAAGATTTTTTAAGTGTGAGCCCCTACCAATTACTGAGTTTTTGATGCACACATTTTCCAGATAAACATCTTCCATGATAATTGAATCTTGGATTATTGAGTTTTTAACTACGCTATTTGCACCTATAAAAACACTCCCCTTCGTCTCAGTGGCCTCTTTTTGTACTCCAGCTCCATTGATTAAATTATCTTTTATAAGGTGTTTATTGGCTTCTAAGAAAGCATTGAATGAACCTATGTCAAACCACTCTTGGTCAAATGAAAAATAATCCACATCAATTCCCTGAGACATAAAATGCTCAAATATACCTCCAAGATCATCTCTGTTGACCTCAGCGTATTTATGCAGTTCAGCAAGACATTTTTTAGGGATAACATAGCAACCTGTTGAAACAAGTGTTGATGGTGGATTTTGTGGTTTTTCCATAAACTGCTTCACTTTGCTATTTTTACCTACTATTACCCCAAAACTCTTTGCCTCTTCTCTGCTTTTGATGTCATATACTGCAATCAAAGGATCTCCTTTAAATGAAGCAAAAAAATCATCTGACTTAAAACCAAAAAAATTATCACCTGCAATTAAAAGCACGTCATCGTTTATTTTGTTTTGCTGGATACAATAAGAAACAGAGTAAAGTGCTCCAAGTTTCTCATCTTCAAAATTTGCATCTTCTACAAAAATATTTACTTTTCTTTTTTCTGTTTTTTGCCAAGCTTCAAATTGATCACTGAAAGCTGAATTTACAGATACATACACATCTATATCTTCAGGGATTTTTGTTAAAATATGAGAAATCAATGGCTTTCCTGCAAGATACAAAAGTGGCTTAGGTGCTTTTTCTGTAAGTGGCCAAAGCCTGGTCGCAAAACCGCCTGCGAGTATTATGCACTTCATAGTCTTTTTATAATAAGAAGTAGGCTTTTAAAAAATATTTTAAAATCATTACGAATACTCCAAGAATGAATGTAGGACAAATCTTTTTCTAGCATTAGATCAAGATCATCTGCTTGACCTTTTAGTTTTTCTAGTTGCCAAAGCCCTAAAACACCAGGCTTTAATATCAGTCTGCGCTTAAAATGCTCAGGGTAATTATCTCGCTCCTTAACCCTTGAAGGACGAGGTCCTATTATGCTCATGTCACCTTTGAGTACATTGAAAAATGCAGGAAAATCAATTAAAAATGATTTTTTCAAAAACTTATAGTTTTTAAATCTCCACATATAAAATGTTTCCCTAAAGCCCCTAGCTCGCTTTTCACAAGTAAATACACTTCCCAAGGTAAAGACATAAATCAAAACCAAAAAAGGCAATACGATTAATGCTCCAACAATATCAAAAATACGCTTGATGAACTGCCCCCAGCCAAAAAGCGGTGATAAATTAAGTGCTAAAAAGCTAGAACAAGAAATAATTTCAGGTTGAATATTTTTATGAAATGCACCAAGAATCTCAGGGCTTATTTTGTAACCCAAAAAATGCCCCTCAGCAAAAGTAATCAAGTTTAGGGATTGCTCTAGGGCATCACACTGAAAAATCTCATCTATCTCATATTTTTTAATGGTTTTTTCAAGTACGTTTAGTTTTCCTGCTACCTTAATCCCGCAAATTTCTTTTTGTTTTGATCCATAAGGAGCAAGTATGCAAACAGGATAATATTCTGTGCCTTGCAGTGACTTTATAACCCTCTCTGCTGTATTATTTGCGCCTATTATGAGGACTCTTATTGCATTTTTGCCGTTATTCCAATGGTTTTTTTTAATCAATAATACAAATTGATGACAAATAAAAACACTGATGGTAGAAATTGCAAAAATCATTGCCACTATTGCCCTGGAAAAGAAGATTTCTCTGGAAAAGAAGAAAAACAAAACAAAGGCCATGCTTCCCGTTAAGCAAGATAGTGAAATGATTCTAAATTTTTCCAAGAAATGCTTTTCCTTAAAGCCATAAAGTCCACCCCAAGCAAATAAGAGGATAAAAAAAGGTGTAATATAAAAAGCCAAATTCAAATAAGGCTCAAATGGAAAATCATTACTATTAAAGCTACCTATCCTTAACCAAAAAGCAGCAATAAAACTCATAAGTATCAATCCTGAGTCAATAATTATTGCCATTAATTTTGAGAGAATCTTTCTTTTAATTGTCATTTTTTATCTTGGCTATATTATTTTCAAAATAAACCTTGTCATCTCTAAAGGCAATAATTGCTGATTTCAGCATCTCTTGTTCTAGTTTTTGTACACGAGCCTTGAGAGTATCTGCTGTGTCATTGTTTTTAATTTTGGTTACCTCCTGAAGTAAAATTGCACCCTCATCAACCTCCTCAGAAACAAAATGAACCGTCGCACCAGATACTTTACAACCCTTAGATAAAACATCCTCATGCACATTTGAATCCATGCCACCAGCAAAAGACGGCAGAAGCGAGGGATGCACATTTAAGATCTTGTTTTTAAAAGCTTGCACAAAAATTGGCGATATAATCCTCATAAACCCCACCAATAAAACCAGGTCTACGTTTTTTTCTTTTAAAATATTCACTGCCTCTTGGTCAAATTCTTCACGACTTTTACCTTTTGCAGAAATAAAATAAGTCAAAACACCTCTTGATGAAGCTTTTTGCATTGCTCCACATTCTTTTTTATTGCTAATTAGGCATTCAAAACTTACACCCTCAATACCCCCATCAAATAAATAAGGTAAATCAGTGCCGTTTGTTGAAGCCAAAATTCCTATTTTTAACATTGATTTGAAATATACAAAAAAAGTATACAAAAAAAAATAAATTGACTCCATTAAAAATTTTTGAGAAAATATTAATGATGAATACAAATAGATTTTACTTTTACGGCTTTTATTTTTGGATCACATAAGTGGTTGAGGCCTTTTAGTAAAAGAAAAATCTACAAATCTACTAATTACCTCACCACATCGTGAGGATTTTTTTATTTTTTCAAAAAACAAATGTTAGGAAAATCAATTAGAATGGAGCGAATAATAGATCGCAACACAAAAAAAACAATTATTGTTCCAATGGATCACGGCGTTACAGTCGGTCCGATTGAAGGCCTGATTGACATGGGAAAAGCAGTTGATGAAATTGCAAAAGGCGGAGCAAATGCAGTTGTAGGACATATGGGACTACCGCTTCATGGACATAGACATCACGGTAAAGACGTAGGGCTAATTCTGCATTTATCAGCATCAAGTTGTCTTAACCCAACTGACCCAAATGACAAAGTGCTCGTAAATACAGTTGAAAGGGCACTTAAAATGGGGGCAGATGGTGTCAGTGTACATGTCAATGTTGGTTCAAAAACAGAAAGTGCTCAGCTAGAAATACTAGGAATGATCGCAGGAGAGTGCTTGGAATGGGGCATGCCACTTTTAGCAATGATGTATCCAAGAGGTGAAGGATTAACACATGATGAAAAATCACCAGAAATGGTAAAAATAGCAGCAAGAATAGGCTCAGAATTAGGTGCAGATATCGTTAAGACATACTATACAGGAGACTCAGAAACTATGCGTGAAGTTGTAGAAGGTTGCCCATCTCCAGTTGTAATTGCAGGTGGAAGCAAACTTTCAGATGAAGAAACTTTAAAAATGATACGTGGAGCAATGGACGCAGGTTGTGCGGGGTTATCAATGGGCAGAAACGCATTTCAGCATGAAAATCCTAGCAAATTTGTAAAAGCTGCCTCAATGATTGTACATGAAGACAGAAGCGCAGAGGAAGCCTTGAATTTCCTACAAAGATAAACTATTTATGCAATTTATTATTTAGAAATTTAACTTAAACTATAAAATAATAAATGGGATAATATGAATACTTTCCCCTTTCAACCCTAAACCCCTTTGCCCTCAAGAAAAACCTTGAGGGCTTTTTTGTACACCCAGTCCTTACATGATATATCCCAAAAAACACATATAGATACAAACAGTCAGCAAGTTAAGAAAGCAAGATACAAAGGTATCAAATGCAGGCGGAACAAGCTGTGATTGGACAGATAGAAAAACTATACCGTTTTCAACTATGGGACTATCTCTTGAAACAGATTGCACAATGACAAAAAAGAAAAGCGCAGTCGTACATATGATTGTCCTGAAACTGTATTAATTTGCACAAGTGGCAAGTTGTCAATATCTACAAGTACAACTACTCGTATTGTTCTACTAGTAATAGCGGAGGAAAATAAGCCCTTCCCCCGCTCATAATCTGAGCGGGGAGATTCTTTTTTTAGCTTTTTGGTTTCAAAACTTTATCTATAATTCCAAACTTGAGTGCTTCTTCTGCTGTCATAAAATTGTCTCTCTCTGTTGCATCTTGTACTGTCTCCAGATCCTGACCTGTGCGCTCTGAGATAAGCCTATTTAACAAATCTTTTGTCTTGATGATGTGATTTGCAGCAATAGCAATATCTGTTGCCTGTCCTTCTGCTCCTCCAAGCGGCTGATGAATCATTACCTCAGAATGTGGCAAAGCAAAC
>JAOARU010000059.1 GCA_025210675.1 Candidatus Altimarinota bacterium
AATGGAATCTGCTGATAAGGTTTGCATCCGTCATACACGGGAATGCAAACCTTATCAGCAGATTCCATTCAATATTCGCTCCATATCCAGCATGAACCCTACGGAGAATTGGAGCATTGTGAGTTCTTACAGACAGATAATGGGACTCACCCGATGAAGTGCCTCGCTCACTCTTTGATGGAAAAAATGAAGGAGTCTGGGCACGTTGTGGTTTGGAATAAAAAATTTGAAGGAAAGTGTCATGAGGATATTGCCGAATTAATGCCTGAGTATGCAGAGGTTTTTCATGGATACAATCAGCGAATGTTTGATTTGATGGAAATTTTTTCAAAGAATCTTTATGCACACCATGATTTTAGAGGGAGCTACTCAATTAAAAAAGTTTTACCAGTATTAGTACCTGAACTTAGTTATAAAGACTTAAATGTAAGCGATGGTTCAATGGCAATGAATGCGTGGAAAAAAATGATGTTTGAAACTGAGGATCAAGCAGAGAGGGAGCAAATCAAAGATGATTTACTGAAATACTGTGAATTGGATACCTTGGCCATGGTGAGAATCTTTGAAGCCTTGGAAAAATTGTAGATTTAAAAATTATTTGATTTTTTCTTAGGTTGTGATACCATTTTAGTACAGAGCTACTTTTAAGTAGTTGTGCAGAGTCTTAAAGACCAACTCGTTCGCGAAAATTCGCGGGCAAGGAGCGGGTCTTTTTTTGTGTCTGCTCACCAAAATTTTATTTTTAATCATTCATTCCTATGAACACTCAAGCTAACCCCGCCGATCAGGACGGCGTAAAAACACCTGCCGACAACAACGATGGGAAAGTCGATAAAACTCCCGCACCGTCTGGTCAGGACGATAACAAGACCCCGTCAGGTGATGACGATAAAACACAGGAGCAAATGATTCCTATGAGTCGTTTCCGCGAGGTAATCGAGGAAAAAAACAAGTACAAAGAGGACTTGGAAAAACGCCAAAAAGCCGAAGAGAAGCAGAAACAAAAGGAGCTTGAGGAACAAGGGAAATATCAAGAACTGCTTGCAGAAAAAGACAAAGAACTGGAGGTCGCTGGTAAATCCAAGGAAAAACTCACTCAGTACGAAGAGACTCTAGGAGAAATCTTGGAATCGGAACTCGAGAAGATTCCCGAGGACAAGAAAGCCCTGATCCCCGAAGAACTGCCGATTGTGGCGAAGCTCAAATACATCGCCAAAAACCGCACTCTTCTCATGGGAGAAAAAAGCTCAACAGGTGCTCCTATTCCACCCAATTCAAAAAATCTGTCCGATTTTGAAGCCAAGAAGCAACGCTACGATGAGCTGATGACTCGTCAAGCTAAAGGTGAATTTCTCACTGAAAGCGAACGAAGAGAGATCATGAAGCTGGGACAGGAAATTGTGGTTCTTAGAACCGAACAGAAATAATTTTTTTACCTTTTAATTTTTTTCTACCATAACAATTGTAAACGGAAAATACTCGACATACGACAGTCCCTTTCTCGATGAACTCATGAAAGGTATCGCCGTACAGATCGATCCAAAGCTCACAACTTCGCTGGACTTATTCCCTGAGTTTGAGCCTATCAATACAACCAAAATCAAATGGTACGATACCAAAACCTACGCACTTGAAGGACAGGTCGGGACTGGAGGCTGGGCTGATGGAGCGGATACCATTACTCTTAAAATCTCCACATACCCTGCTTTCCTATTTGAACAAAAAAGCTCCTTTTTACAAAAAATTACATTACAAAAAAAATATGGAACACAAACCTGAATCTTGCCTTATGGTAAAAAACTTTTTTAATAAAGTATTTTTAAATTAAATCCCTTGTTGATCAATTTAAAATTCCTCCAATACAATGCTTGATTGATAAATTAACTAAACAAAGCTTGATTTAAAAGAAAGTTTTGTTTAGCGTATGACACTAACCTAAAAATAAAGGTTATTTTTAATTGGCAAAACAAATATATCAAAAATACGAACAAGTAGGTACTAAGTTAAAATACTTACTTAAATAAATATTTTTCAAATACTCCCTCTTGTTTGATGGACAAAAGGGCTATTTTTAATATTTTTAAAATTTTTTTATAAATCAAAATGAACAAACATGTTTATGGGAAAAATTTCCCAAAAAGCGAAGGAGTAAGCTTGGAAAAAACTCCAAAAGAACTCTCTGTTTTACCATTTTCCATGATTCCTGAAAATAAAAAGGATTTATTTTTAGTAAATCTATCTTATGCATACAGGGATATTTTTGGACATGGCAAGTCTGTTGATAAATCAGGATGGGGCGAGTATTTAATTTGCAATAATTGTAGCAACCAGAAATCCATAGAAGATGCAACTGGAGAGGTTGAATACAGATTTCTTTGTGATACAGAATCAAAAAATACTCCAATAAATTCAAATTGCGATAACTGTGGATCAGAAATGGAATATTTTCATGATCCAGTTTCTATAATCACAGAAACAAGACAACAAATGAGTGAAAAAGCTTTTTATGGAGCTTCTATTATTGATGATGATCTTAGGGTTTACGGGTTTATATACTCATGGATTGATAGCGTAAAAAGAATTTGGGAAGAAAAAATAAATGACCTATATAACATTACACCTGATCAGCTTAAATATAGTGATTTTATAAATCAAATAACCCAAAAAACAAGAGGCAAAATTAATGAAAGCACAAATGTTCTTTATCTAGCCGAAGTAGGTTTAATACAACCAGCAAGAAATCAAAAAGCATTATTTGAAATGTTTAGAGCAATGTTTTCTGAATTTGAAGAAGAGGTTTACAATATACCAACACTTGTTACTAGCGAAGAAGATAAAAGATCTTATATGCTCCTAGAAGGCGCTGATCATGATGTTGTATGTGAAACAGAAAATTATTCACTAAAAACATTATCTGGAAATGTAAGAAAATTAGTGCAAGAATGGTCATTGTCGCCAGATGAATTCTTTAAAAAACATGAAAATGTTATAAAAAGGTGGCAAGTAAGAATAAAGAAATAAATATTTAATATCTTATGTCAACATTTCTATCATACTCAATAGTTTTAACATCATACTTAATACTAATAATCACCCTTGCCATAAAAAGGCGTGTAAATTCAGTAAGTATTGCGTATTTTATTTTTATTTTCAGCTTGTTTATCTGGACAGCTACTCTTTATATTTATTTTTTTGTTGATACCGGAAATATGCTATTATTTTTTGGAAGATTAAATTATGCTGCCGGATTTCCTTTATTTTTTAGCTTAGCAGCATTTTTCTATGTTTTTCCTAAAAAATACTTCTCATTTCCTAAAAATACTGAATACGCATTGGTAGTCTTAACTGGATTATTGTTCTTTTTAACAATATTTACTCCAATAATAGATGCTGACGAAATAATGACAGACAGTGGCCCACAAGTTAAATTTGGGCCACTGTATCCTATTTTTATGATTTACATAATAATATCACTTATGTTGGCTATATTTTTCGGATTTCAAAAACTAGACAAATTAAGCGGAATAGGAAAAAAGAAATTTATTTATTCTTTTTCTGTGTTTATACCAACATCTGTCTTTTTAATAATTTTTAATGGCATATTGCCAAGTATGGGGAAATATTTTTTTCAAAATTACTCTTTTGTAATAATGGCACCTGTGGCATTTGCATCTTTTTATGCAATTTTAAAATATAGATTTTTGGATATGAAGGTATCATTGTTTAAGTTATCCAAAATAATACTTTCATTTTTTTGTGCTTTTTTATCTTATTATCTAATAAATAAATGCTTGATATTAATTTTTTTTGATTCCCACAAAATATACATAGAATCAATATCTCTTTTTATTGGCATATCTATATACAATAAAGTATTGATTTTTCTGGCAAATTCATACCCTTATTATCAATTTTTTGGACCAAACAATGTTGAGTATTTTAAAAATAAGATTACTAACTTTGGTAACAAAAAGATGATTTACAGAACCTTGCCATCTTTTGAAAAAGAAATAAAAAATCTATTTTGTAAAGAACTGGGAATTGATACCGCTAAGATTGTTGTATTAAATAATAAAAATCAGGATAAATACAAAAATCTCATTAATTTCTACAAAAAAAGCGAAGAACCTTTAATCTCAAAAGAAATAGCCTTTAAGGAAATTCAAGAGGGAGAGAAATTTTATTTTTCCAAAGAATTAATGAGTTTAGGGGAAGTTATAATGCCCCTAAGACATCCTTCAAATAAATTAATAGGATTTTTTATTCTTGGCAAAAAGCAATCAGACGATGTCTATAACAAAGAAGAGATAAGTATCATCAATGACACAAAACCATACATAAGCCTAGTTATAACAGGAATACTTTACAACAAAGAGCTTCAGGATGAGGTTAAAAATAAGACAGCCAAACTTAAAAAAATTACTGAATTACAATCAGATTTTATCTTATCTAGTACACATGAGCTTAGAACCCCCTGCAATATCCTTTTATTGCATATGAATATACTTAAAAATCATTTCTCAAAAAATGATAAACACAAAAAAGACTTTGAAACAGCCTACTCATCATTAAAAAGACTAATTAAGTTGATCCATATATTATTAGATGTTCAAGCATACGAAAGAGGTACAATAAACCCTAACTTGGAAAATATAAATGTCGCAAATTTTCTGAATCAGGTCTACATGGACTCAGTACAAATAGCTAAAGATAAAAAAATCAAGATAAAACTAGAAAATAACCTGAAAAAAGGTAGAACCATAAAAGTAGATAAAATCAAAATACTTCAAGTTATGCACAACCTAATCACCAATGCTATTAAATTTATTCCTAAAAATATAAATGGAAATATAAAAATAGTAATCAATGAAAAAAAGAATAATGTTGAAATAAGCATTATAGATAATGGAATTGGGGTTCCAAAAGAAGCAGAAAAAGAGATATTCAAAAAATTTAGAACAAACAATGCCCTTAAAGGTGGAGGATTCGGACTTGGACTTTATTTATGTAAAAAAATAATTGAATCACACAACGGAAAAATATGGCATCAGGAAAACCCTAATGGCGGATCAATCTTTAGGTTTATTCTACCCAAGTAGCTCATTCACCCTTTTTATTAAATCATCAGGACAAATCTCCAGCTTGCTCCAAAATCCATTTGCTAACTTAAGATTATTTTTAAATTTTCTATAAGCCGTAATCTTCTTTAGGTCAGAAGAATTATAATTAGAAAATATAATCAATTTAGCATCAGGAAACCCTTTTTTAAGATATGGAATCCCCTCAATTCCACTTTTGCCATCTGGTGAAAGACCGCAATCTACAAGAATCAACCCCGCCCTAAATGAATTAGCTATTTCTTCAGCATCTTCTACGCTATCAACCCATCTTGCCTCAATACCTGCTTCATCTAATATCCTCTTATATACCTCTCCTAAAGGTCTTTCATCTTCTATGATAATTACTTTATTTTTCATATTTTACATCAAAAGCCCAAAAATAATTATATCACTAATTTAAATGAAAAATGATATAATATTTGATTTTTTTATGTTATTTTTTAAATAATCCTAATAATCAACAATAATATTATAATGAACAAAAAGCAGCTTTGGAAATTTATAGAAAATCACAAAAAAGCCCATAAAAAAATGCTTTGTAAGGATTTTATATGGATAAAAAAAGCGGATTTTAAAAAAATAGAAAAATATTTTATCCCTGAACAAAATTTTTTTCATAAAGGAGACAGTTTTCGTTCAAAAAATCTAATTGAGCACATTCATGCAATAGCCCAAGGTGATTATTTTTTACTACATAAAGATACAGGGAATATCGCTATATTTCTACCTCTTGGGCTAATTCATCTATTTTTTGATGTGATACCATATCTAGCCTATATAAGCATAAAAAGACCAAGAACTCCCTTAATTCAATATCCAGAAAAAAAAACTTGTCAAAAATAAAATTTTATGACAAAATATAAAATTAGAAAATTCACAACAATAGGTAAATTAACCCTTTTTCTTCCTTCTTCTGCTTGAAAACTTATCTTTGGATTCAGATTTATAACCTCTACCCTTCTTGTCATGAGAGGCCCTAGAACCACCACTAGAACGCCTTCTTCGAAATCCCCCTCTTGAGCGACTACCACCGCCTTTGCCAACATCACCTTTTTTTTCTATATCAAAGAAAAATCGCTTTAGCTGCTCACCTTTAACACCTATTGACTCAGGTCCTGTAACTTCATCGGATTCAAGTATATAAGACATTAATTTTTGAGCTGCCTGCTCAAAGCCCATTTCATCAACCAATAATGCAAAAAATAAACCTGCAGATTCATTTATTTCTTGATTTTCAAGCTCTGCCATAAGTTTTTTTGCATTTTCTTTTTTTAAATCTTCAATAGTAGGAATAGCTCTATGGGTCATTTGGCTGCCTATTTTTTGCTTGATCCTTTTTAAATCACGCCACTCCCTAGGACTAACGAGTGTTATGGCTATACCCTTCTCCCCTGCTCTAGCTGTACGCCCAATTCTGTGAACATAACTCTCAGGCTCAAATGGGATATGAAAATTAAAAACATGAGTAATACCTTTTACATCTATTCCTCTAGCTGCAACATCTGTAGCCACCAACACTGCCACTGAACCATTTTGAAAGCTACGCATAACAGATTCACGCTGTTTTTGCTCCATATCACCATGCAAACCCTTTGCAAGATGCCCACGCCCCATAAGCATGGTTGAGATACGATCTACCTCGCTTTTAGTTCTACAAAAAATTACTGCTTTTTCAGGAGATTCACTGTCCATTAGACGCACAATAGCATCATCTCTTTCTTTTTCATCAATAACGCAATATAACTCTTCAATATCCTTATTAATCGTACTGTCATCTGACTTGGTAACATTTACAGTTTCTGGATTTTTTAAAATACTATTTGCAAGATCCCTAATTGGTTTTGGCATGGTTGCCGAAAACATGAGAGTCTGCCTTTCTTTAGGAAGATAAGTAAATACCTCTTTGATATCATCTAAAAATCCCATATCAAGCATTTCATCAGCTTCATCAAGAATAACCATAGATGGGGCAAAATCCCCTATCCTTTTACCCTTCAAAAGATCAAGAAGACGCCCAGGAGTTGCAACAACAACCTGCGCTCCACGCTTAACCCTATCAATTTGCTGCTTATAAGATTGCCCTCCAAAAACAGTAACTGTTCTAAGCTCATCATTTTTACCAAAAGCAAAAAGCTCATCACTAACTTGATTTGCAAGCTCTCTAGTAGGTGTAATTATTAATATTTCTACGCCTTTCTTGCCATTAATTTGATTAAGGCAAGGTAGCCCAAAAGCAGCGGTTTTACCTGTACCAGTATGCGCCTGTGCTATAATATCTCTGCCTTTTAAGATAACAGGGATAGCTTGTTTTTGAATAGGACTAGGCTCTTTAAATCCCATATTTTCAATGCTTTTTAACAAACTTTCCTTTAATCCAAGATTTTTAAAACTCATAATAAAATAAAATTATCTGTAATCAACTATCCAAGATTACTGATAATTGACCTAATGCCACGGAAGCATAACAAATAACTAAAACAAACACAATCTATTTATCTCTCCATCGTTCAAGGCGTGGTATGCTTCTTGTAAAAATCCATGCCATAAATTTTGGCATACCCTGTTTTTGCATCATTTCTATGCAGAATTTTTGCATCTTCTGAGGTGTGTCTATTTCCGGATTAGTAAATTCACCGTCTTTATAACAATAAGAACAGTATTTCAGGCTTTTTGAGCCATCTTTCTCAGTTCCTCCTTTTTGAGGATCTTGCTTAAATGGCATACCGCAACTCTGACAAAACTTATGCATAATTATTTACAATAATAGCAGCACCATGAGCACTAAC
>JAOARU010000060.1 GCA_025210675.1 Candidatus Altimarinota bacterium
ACTCCAATCATACCAAAATCAGTCCCTACACCTCAAGTTAAGCCACAAGAGCAAAAACCATCTATACCTACTGCACAAAGCACTAAACCTGTATCACCAGTTGCACCAACTCCAGCTGCTCCTGCTATACAAGACACCAAAGCTCCTACAAAACCACTGGAAGCAAATGCAAAAATCAACCAATCAGTAGAAAAAGCAGAAACATCAACTCAAGACAATCAAGATCAGAAAAAGCTTCCAGATTGGCTAAAACCACCAACTCCAACTGCTCCTGCAAAACCTACGCCTGCTTCAACTCCAATCATACCAAAATCAGTCCCTACACCTCAAGTTAAGCCACAAGAGCAAAAACCATCTATACCTACTGCACAAAGCACTAAACCTGTATCACCAGTTGCACCAACTCCAGCTGCTCCTGCAAAACCACTGGAAGCAAATGCAAAAATCAACCAATCAGTAGAAAAAGCCAAGCCACAAGTAAAATCCGCACCTCAAAATCAAGTCCAAGAAATCAAAAAAATTGATGCAAACAAAATTAAACCAGCACCAAAGCAAAAAGCCATAGATACTGAAAAGGAAGATTTTAAAGAAGCTGAGCGTACAGCAGAGCCACCAAAGCCAATCAACGATAAAAAACCGGATTCTGAAAAAAACCCCAACCAAAACACCACTCAAGAGTGGCATGACGTAAAAAAAGAAGAGTAATCACTCCTCTTCTGGTATACGATATGGCTTTTGATAATCACTCCCTATTGTAATCAAAAGCCTATCCTCACCCTCTATTAAAGGCTCTTCCTGAAACTGGAAAAGTCTTTTTAAAATTGCTATGGTTTTTTTATTTTTTGAATTATCAAGGTAGGTGATTTTTGTGATTTTTGACTTCTCATCAGCTGTACCAATCTCAAAAACAGGCACATTGTATCTATCTAAGCTCATTTTCAATGATCCTGCCAAACCTTGCACATAAGTAGCATTTTCTATCTCTATTTTTGGTGGATCAAAACTCAAAAATCTTTCTTCAAAAACCAAATCTGAATACGCCTGAATCTGCTCAAACTGATAATTTACGTCCATATTTAGCCAAGGCACAAGCACAAAAGCCCCTCCATAAAGCTCTCTGCTAGGAGTAACCAAAAATCCCCCATTACGAGTTGGATCATCATGAAGAACTCTTGATATGACATTATTTCTGTCCATTTTTGTGCCAATTCCAGCCAAAGTTACCAACTCTTTGAATTCAAAATCAGTTTGAAAATTTTCTTTTATTACAGTCAAAATATCACCAATTTTTGTCGGAGAAGTCAAAACACCAAGACTAAGAGCTTTTTGTCTAAATGCCTCAAGAATTTTTTGCTGACGAGCAGCCCTATCAAAATCAGATGAATCATGACGAGACCTAGCAAATTTCAATGCTGTTAATCCATCAAGATGTTGAGGGCCTTCTTTTAAGAAAAACCTCTCATAACCCCAATTTCCATCTGGATAACTAGGATCGTTGATAGTCCTATCAACTACAACATCTACTCCACCAATAGCATCTATGAGTTTTTCAAAGCCAATAAAATCAATTTTCACATAACGATGAATCTCGACATCAAGCACTTCTTCCAGTTTTTCCTCCAAGACCTTTAAGCCCTTATTCCAAGCATCATCAGGCTCTAGTCCTTGTCTTTCATTGTATAGCTTTGCATCTCTTACTATCTCATTTACCCTACTTTCTGTAATATCAGTTTTCAGCCAAAAGTCACGAGGAATTGACAACATTACAACATCAGGCTTTTTCTTGTTAATACTAGCAACTATAATAGTATCTGTCAGATCACCACCCTGATGAGTCTGCCCACCTTCTCCTAATATTAATATATTTGTATAACCATTTTTATCTTTTGGCAGTTTTTTGCCAATTACCTTTACGACTATATCTGTTGGCTTAAAATCATCAAAAGCACTCAGCAAGGCTGTAACCGTCTTGAAAACAACCATAAAACCAAAACCAATCATCAAAAAAATCACCAAATAATTCAAAATTGATGTTCTTTTTTTGTGAATATGAAGTGATATTTTTTTAAACCTAGAGCTGGTATTTTTAAGGATTTTTTTAAAATTTTTCTTTCTAAGCTTCTTTTTTAGTGATGTTTTCTTAAAAGGCATATCCATTTAAATTAAGATGTTTATAAGCTTTGAGCGTGGCTATTCTGCCCCTTGGACTTTTTTCTATTAAGCCACTCTGAATCAAATAAGGCTCTATTGTCTCCTCAATAGTCTCTTTTTCTTCAGATAAACAAGCAGCAAGCGTAGTTAACCCAACTGGTCCTCCTTTGAATTTTTCAATAATAGCAGTCAAAAAACTCCTATCACTATCAGTTAAGCCAATTTCGTCTATCCCAAGATACATAAAAGCTTTTTGAGCAATTTTAAGACTCACAATGTCTTTATCTTCATGTTGCGCAAAATCACGAAGTCTTTTTAAGAGATTATTGGCAATACGGGGTGTTTTTCTAGCACACTTGGCGAGCAACTCGCTAGCATTTTTCTCTATCTTTATGTCTAATATATCGCTATTTCTATGGCAAATTTTTTGTATATCCTGATCAGTATAAAACTCCATACGATAAATAAAACCAAAACGATCCCTCAAAGGAGCAGAAAGTGCACCAAGGCGAGTTGTCGCTCCGATCAATGTAAATGGTGGCAAATTGAGACGCATTGATTTTGCACCTGCCCCCTTACCCATAACCAAATCTATTGCAAAATCCTCCATAGCAGAAAAAAGCATCTCCTCAATAGGCTTTCTGAGCCTATGAATCTCATCAATAAAAAGCACGTCTCCTTCTTCTAAATTAGTCAAAATAGATGCAATATCACCTGTTTTTTCTATTGCAGGTCCACTTGTTATTTTTAAATTTGCATTCATCTCTCTCGCAATCAGATTTGAGAGAGTGGTTTTACCTAAACCAGGAGATCCATGCAATAAAATATGCTCAACAGGCTCTGAGCGCTTTTTTGCACCACTTATCAATATTTGCAAATTACGCTTTAGCATTTCTTGACCTATAAATTCATCAAATAATTTTGGACGTAAATTATTTTCCAGGCTTAATTCTTCTTCTTTTTCGGGGCTTAACTGTGATTCTTGGTTCAAACTAATAATTGGCATAACAAGTATAAACTAATAGAAATTTTTACTTTTTTTTGATTTTTTTTCAACTATTTAAAATCACAAAACAGATAGCACTTGAAATTTCGCTTAAAACAGGGCAAAATTAGGCATATGGATTTTACGCAAAACATCGAAGGCTTAATCGAAAGAGCACAAAAAGGTGATAGCGACGCATTTGGAGAAATATTTGACTTGTATTTAACTCCTATATATAGATTTATTTATTTTCGTATTAGCAACAAAGAGGACGCCGAAGATTTAACAGAAGAAGTATTTATGAAAGCATGGGAAAAAATAAACACCTTCAAAAAAATGTCAAATATACCATTTTCAGCATGGCTTTTTCAAATAGCAAAAAATATCGTGACTGATTTTTGGCGTAAAAATAAAGACACACTTGAAATTGATGAAAATCACGAAGACAAAAAATCTTTCAAGGAACTTGTACAAAACACAGAAGTAAATTTTGAAAGAAAAAGACTAAAAAAAGCACTAAATGAAATCCCATCAGTTCAGGCTGACGCAATATCACTCAAGTTTTTTTCAGAGTTATCAAACCAAGAAATAGCAACCGTTCTAAAAAAATCAGAAGGTGCTGTTAGAATCCTTTTATCAAGAGGCTTAAAACGACTAAGAGAAATAATGGACCAAAAGTGAAACAAAACTTGAGTTTTATCGTTTTTAACTAATGAGAAAAAAGTTGTAAAATGAACAATAAGGAGTTCAAAACTAGGCTATCGGAGCTAGGAAAAATATCTCCTTCAAAAAGCTTTAAAGATAAAGCTAAATTAAATTTACTCAAAAAAATCTCACCAGAAAACAACGAAGAATGGTTTTCAGAAAAATTTGGAAATATCGAAAGCCCATACCCTAGCGTCAATATGAAATATTCTTTTTTTAGTAAATTTACTAAAAAAGAACAAAGCGCTAAGATATTCTGGAAGAGATCATCTGCGCTTATGGCGTCTATGTTGGTTTTTTTGATGAGTATTTCTTCATTTTTATTTTTTTACTCACCAACATCAGCCGATGGAAAAAGCTATGTAGAGAGTTTTAATGGCATTGTTGAAAAAAGCAGAAATAGTGAATTTAAAGAAATCGAAAAAGAAGAAACATTAAACCAAGGAGAGATACTGAGAACAGGAGAAAACTCAACCGCATCTATCGTATTTTTTGAGGATTCTGTAATCAGAATGGACGAAAATACTCAAATTGAAATAAAAAATCTCAATCCAAACCCTTTTATTAACAAAATTGGCACAGTTGTCATAGAGCTTGATTTTGGTAAAATCTGGGTCAAAAGCATGGCTGAACAAAATAGCTATGAAAATTTTGAAGTGCATTCAGGTGACATTATTGTCACCCCTCAGGAATCAACTTTTGACATATATAGAAACGGAAATATCAACAGAATTAGAAACTTTGAAAGAAGCACCAAAATAAGCCACATAGGAAAAAGAGAGGCAAGAACAATCAACTTAATGGCAGACAAAAAAGTGCATACATCATTGATTGGCATAAAAAATAAAGGGCGCATAGGCATATCTGAATACCAAGACAATTGGTTCAAAAGAAATTCTCTTTTAGATAAAAACTATATTGAAAAATTCCTAGAAAGAGAATTAGAAAAAGCCCAAGGTTCATTTGCTCAAAACATAGCCTTAAAAATAAAAGGCGATAACAGTAAGGCAAATTTACAAAAAGCAAAAAAGGACTTTTTTGAAGCAATTAGACTAATTGAAGCAGGACAGGGCAAAGAATCAGAAAAGCTTTTGAGTAGTTTTTCTGTAAATCTTAATCAGGCAATAGAAAAAGATCCAGAAATTAAAAAAATCATAGAATTAGAGCTTTTAAAAATTCGCAAAATTACAAGATCAATACTGCCAAACGAAGATTTATACATAGTCAAGAAAATCCTTTTAAACAAACTTCAAGAAATGTCATCTAGTCCTGAAGAACTAAAAACAGAACTTAACAAAGAACTTTTATGGGAAGCTCGATCATTAGCCTTAGAAGGAAATATTGATTTGACTATTCAAAAGATTGCTGAATTTGAAAGCAACCTATCAACAGATCATCAATACGAAACACCACAAGAAAAAATAGCCGAACTAGAAAGCAGACTAGAAGAATTCAGCATACTGGTAGATATAGAAAACATAATTGGCTTTAATACTAAAGAAATATTGTCAGTTCAAGAACTGGTCTTGGATAATGTATTACTTGCAAATAACAAAGTAGACCCATTAAGCGAAGATCAAAAAGAGGACTTAATTAAAACATATCTTGATAAAATCAACATATACACAACAGAAAGAGGACAGCAAAATGTATTAAGAGAAATATTTACTGAAATTGAAGACACTCCTGAAAACCTAAAACTACTACTTTTTTTCAAGAAAAAAGCTCATTACAGCTTATCAAATATGATTAGCAAAAAAATTATAAATATTGTAAACTTGGAAAAGCAAAAAGCATTAATAGAAGCTAATTAATTATGAATTTTCCTTATAATAAAGTCAAAAATCACGACTTAGCATTGCGTATTGCAAATGCAATCATAGAAAAAAAACCGAAAACTTTTGAAGAAGCAGAAAAGATAAAAAATCAAATCTGCGGAGAATCAAGATCTTCAACTATATCCAATATGGATATTATTAGGGTTGCCCCTGAAATGAGCGACGAACTAAAAAAACTTCTCCAAAAAAGAAAAATCAGAACAGAAAGTGGAGTAGCCGTAATAACCATACTCACAAAACCTTTTTCATGTCCTGGGCAATGTGTTTTTTGTCCACAAGAAAAAGCAGGAGAAAACGGCGAAACATTGTTTGAACAAGACGCTAAAAACAAAGCTGATGCACAAAACATACCAGAAGCCTACAGAACTCCTGATGCCGATGTTATGCCTAAATCTTATTTTTCAAATGAACCAGCTGCATCAAGAGCATTGCTTTCAAATTTTGACCCATTTAATCAAGTCAAATCACGCCTAAAATCACTAGGATACGGTGGGCATGACACCTCTAAGATTGAATTAATAATCCTTGGAGGCACTTTTTCATATTTACCCGATGACTATCGTGAATGGTTCACAATAAGAGCACTTCAAGCTCTAAATGGAGATCAATACGAAGACGAGACCACGCTAGAAGAAGCTCAGAAAAAAAATGAAGACTCAGAAAATCGCTGTATAGCACTAGTTATTGAGACTCGTCCTGATTTTATAAATGAAAAAGAATTAATTTTTCTAAGAAAATTAGGCTGCACAAAAGTTGAACTAGGAGTACAAAGCACAGACGATGAAGTTTTAAAATTATGCAAAAGAGGCCACCTGAAATCACATGCTGTCAAAGCTATTTCTCTACTTAGAAATGCTGGATTTAAACTTGGGTTTCACATAATGCCTGGACTCCCCGGCTCAACAATCGAAAAAGACAAAGAAATTTTTGAAGAAATTTTTGAAGGAGAGGATTTCAAACCAGACTTCTTAAAAATATACCCCTGTACTATTACTCCATTTTCTGAGCTTTCAGAATGGTACAAACAAGGCAAATACACTCCATTAACAGAAGAAGATCTATTTCCTCTCTTGCTTGATATTAAACGCAAATGTCCACCATGGGTGAGAATATCTCGCCTAGTTAGAGATATACCAGCAACCTCAATTGAAGGAGGCTCAAAAACCACAAATCTGCGCCAATACATACTAGACTATCTCAAAAAAAATAACGAAAAATGTCGCTGCATAAGATGTCGTGAAATAAAGAGCAAGACATTTGACGAAAGTGAAATAATACTAAAAATTGATCAATTTAAAGCATCTGGAGGCACTGAGTATTTTATAAGTTACGAGACTCAAAATGACCAACTCTTAGCAATGCTAAGACTTAGGGTCAACATGCCAAATGTGTCATTTCCAGAATTGCAAGATTCGGGCATCATAAGAGAATTGCACACATATGGCGCAGTAGTTCCTGTTGGACAAAAAGAAAATAAAAAAGCTCAACATATAGGACTTGGTACAAAATTAATAGAAGAAGCTGAAAAAATCACAAAATCACACAATATTAACAAACTAGCTGTAATATCAGGCATAGGAGTAAAAAATTTTTGGAGAAAGCGTGAATACCTAGACCAAAAATACTACCTAATCAAAAGTCTTGGACAATAATAAGTAAATAAGCTAGAATCATATCGATTTTACCTAAAAAAAGTGAATTTTAGCACTTTCCAGATAGGCTCCTTTATTATTTCTGTGGGGGGTATTATCTTGCTAATAGGGCTTTGCATATCAACACTCGTGCTGATATTAACAAGTCGCAGAAAAGAACTTTCTGTTGATTTTTTAAGTCATAATTTACCAGCCTTGATACTAACACCATTATTCTTTGGGAGAATTGGTGCATTTTTACAGCTTTATGAAATTGTAGAGAAAAAAATTGCAGAACAAGGATTAATTCATCAAATTACGATTTTCTTAAAATATTTTTTCTCATTTCAAGAAGGAGGATTTGACTCTGTATGGGTTGTTATTGGCTTTATTGTAACATTTGCAGCATTGGCAATATGGAAGAAAGAACCACTTTTAAAATGGCTAGATGCCTTTGCGCTCCCAGGGATATTGATGGTTATTTTTATACATATTGCAGGATTTTTTAGCAGTTGGGGCTACGGCAAACCTGTTAATGAAGATTTTATCTTTGCTGTTTCTTATGACTTACCAAATGTTAGATTTGCAGGACCTATTCACCCAGTTCAAATATACGGTGCGATTTTATTTTCAGCACTTTTTTATGGCGCACTGCAACTTTGGTATAAAAAAATTTTTTCAAGAAAAGCGTGGAATCCAGGAGTGTACTTTTTTAGCATACTTTTGATGGGGTCTTTAATTAATGGATTTTTGGAATTTTTTAGAGGCGACTCTGTTCAAATAATTTTTGAGCAAGTCAGAATGCCACAAATGATTAGCTTTGGAGTGGTATTTTTCTCTATAATATTTCTAATAATACATACTCATGAAAAACATGATTGATTATTTTATCAATATGTTGTAAAAATTTAACGATAATTTTAAAAAATATGGAAATCATTAATAGTTATTTTTTCTTTTTATTTCAAAAAGTACCAGGCTCTACAATGGACAAATACCTCACAATTACACTAATTGCCTTTGGGGTTATATTGATACTAAAATCAGTTGCCTTTAAATACATAAGAAGAAAAACAAGAAATAAAAATATTAAAAAAATTACCAGAGAGCTGCCTACTGGACTTATGACCTTTGGACTGATTGATTTATTTTTGGTTTGGGTTCGCTTGGAACATATACCATTTTTTTCGATGCGATTCTGGTGGATTATTTTTTGGATATCTTTTGTGTCATGGACGATACTAAAAATAAAAAAAGTTATCTCTATCATCAAAAGACTCCAAAAATTTAAACAATGATCATGAATCAAATCAAATTTAAAAATACTATCTGGCTCAACTTAACATCACCAACAAAAGACGACCTCTTAAAAATTCAGTCAAGATACCGATTTCATGATCTCGATATCGAAGACTGTATCTCAAAACACGAAAGATCAAAAATAGAAATACACGACAAACACATATTCTTAATTTTTAAATTTCCTGTATTCAACAAACGAACAGGGCTTGTTGAGATTGAAGAATTAAATATATTTCTAGGAAAAAACTTTGTCATAACAGCCCATGAAGGCAAATTAAAAACCCTCAATAAAATATTTG
Organism: Candidatus Altimarinota bacterium; assembly: GCA_025210675.1. Taxonomy (GTDB): domain Bacteria; phylum Patescibacteriota; class Gracilibacteria; order CAIRYL01; genus JAOARU01. Next base: position 8,912 of record JAOARU010000060.1, read on the forward strand.
AAGAGTCAAAATCAGGCCTTCAAAAACGTCGTGCATTATTTGCTGAGGGTACGGGTAAATTTCTCTGGGAACTACTCAAAGCTCTATTTGGAGACATATTTCCAATGATTAACAAAATGAGCCGTGAACTTAAAAAAATGGAAACAGATGTTTTTGAAAGTAGCGTACTCAAAAATCAGCTCAAAGATATACTAATATTCAAAAGAAATTTAATATCACTTCGCAGTATTTTAATGCCTCAGCGTAGTGTCATAAAAACAATTGAGGATATCAAAGTCCACTTTTTACCTGAAAATCTTGAATTGTTCTTTGATGACATCTTAGACAAAATCGAAAAATTAATTGAAACAACAGGAATGCTACAAGAACTAGTAGAATCACTCCGTGACACAAACGAAACAATGCTGACTCACTCACTTAACAATACTATTAAGATTTTGACAGTGTTTTCTGCTGTCATGATGCCTTTGACCTTTATTACTGGGCTTTTTGGAATGAATTTTAGACTACCCTTACAAGAAAGCCCTATTGCATTTTTATTTATTATAGGAGGCATGGGATCATTGGCTATAATAATGCTATTGATCAGCAAGTGGAAAAAATGGATCTAATCCAAAACCAAAAAATAACCCATATTTAACAAGGTTTATTTTAACACACTTAACAACCTTAGTCAGCTCGACTGACTGGGTTTTTTTGATTTATAATGGTATAATTTTAAGATTTAAAAACAAAAATAAAATGAAAAAAATAGCCTATTTAGCATTAGCTTTGCTAGTTTTTATATCATCTAGTACTGAAAGTATTGCAGCTGAATACAAAGGCAAAAAACAGACCTTTGTAGTATCTGCCTACTACTCACCTCTTCCAGGACAAGAAAACTACCTCAGGAGAACTTATGATGCTGAGATTAGACTAAATGGAAGCGGAGTAAATGGCGCAGATGGTTCAGGGGTTTTTATGGGAATGATTGCAGCACCACGCAATTATTCATTTGGCACAAAAATATACATTCCAGGACTCGGAATCGGATCTGTACACGATAGAGGCGGGGCTATTATAAACAAAAAAGGCTACGACAGAATTGATATATGGATGGGGTATGGAGATAACGGACTCAAGAGAGCTATGCAATGGGGCATGCGCACAATTGATGGCGTGATACTTGATAATGATTCAGCAGAAATCAATCTTTCTTACTCAAATGTAGGACTTGCAACGCTAGGATCAAGATACAAAGCAATTAATCAGCCAGTAGAAAAAGATCAACAAAACTCAGAAATCAAAAAAGTGCAATTAATGCTAAAAGAAATAAATTATCTTGACGCTGAAGCAACAGGATATTTTGGAGATGAAACAGAACAAGCAATAATCAATTTTCAAGTAGATCATGGAATTATCGCCTCAGAAAAATCACAAGTAGCAGGCATTTTTGGACCTAAAACAAGAAGCACCCTTGAAAATTACACAAAAAAAAACATCAACAAAAAACCCCTACCAAAAACACCTAAAAACTCATTTATTAAAGAAGGCTTAGAAATAGGCACAAAAGACAAAAATGTGAAAAGGCTTCAAATAGTACTAAGCGAATTAGGCTACTACCAAGGAGACTTAGGTGGCAAATATGACAAAACAACAGAACAAGCTGTGCTTGATTTTCAATTACAAAACAAAGTGATAAACTCAAAAGATTCAAATGGCGCTGGAAGATATGGACCAAAAACAAGCTCAACACTCAATCATGTATTAAATCAAAAAAAACAAAAAATCAAAAATTTTGAAAAAGAAGCCAAAATAATAAGCTTTGAAAACAAAAAATCAAAAAAACCTAAACAAGCAACTGAAGTCAACAAGCCAAAAAAACCAGAAGTAAAAATAATGACCTTTAACGCTAGCTAAGATATAATAAGGGCATGAAAATAAGTGAAATCTTAAAAACAAGCCCTATAAACAAGCTGGACGCAGAAATACTCCTAGCTTTTGTAATCAAAAAAAACAGGAGTTTTCTTTTTACCCATGGAGAATATGAACCAAGCCAAATCCAAATAAAAAAATACAAAGAACTCGAATTTCGTCGCTTAAAATCAGAGCCTGTGGCTTATTTAATTAATTCTAAAGAGTTTTTTTCTTTAGAATTTTATGTCAACAAAACTACCCTCATACCACGCCCTGAAACCGAAAAAATAGTCGAGATAATCCTCGAAAAAGCCTCTCCAGAAAGCACTATTATTGATGTTGGCACAGGAAGCGGGGCAATTAGTATTAGCCTCAAAAAAAACAAGAATTTCAAAAAAATCTACGCCCTAGATATATGCAGAAGAGCACTAAAAGTGGCTGAAAAAAACGCAAAAAACCACAATGTAGATATTGAATTTATACAAAGCGATCTACTAAAAAACCTAGATCAATCCAAACTAAAAAAACCAATCATCTTTGCCATGAACCTGCCATATGTACCTCAAAATGCAGATTTAATGGACGACGTCGGTCTTTACGAGCCTAAAAAAGCGCTTTTTGCGGGAAAAGACGGGCTTGACTTGTATCGTAAAATATTTACAGAAATTAAAAACTTTGACCTGATGCTAATCGAATGCAACCCAGAGCAAAACAATGAAATAAAAAATCTGAAAAATCAATACTTTCCTAATAAAAAACTCTATGCACACGATCAAGGAAGAATTTTAGAAATTTCTGCTTGACTAAAAATAAGTTTTCCGCAAAAATGTATAGGCTTTTTAAAAAACTATGTTCGCAGTAATAGAAACAGGAGGCAAGCAATACCGTGTTGAAAAAGGAGACAAAATCCAAATTGAAAAACTCAACGAAAAAGTAGGCGCTAAAGTAAAATTTGATAATGTTTTATTAGTAGCTGACGATAAAGACGTAGAAGTTGGAAAACCTACAGTTGAAAAAGTGACTGTATCAGCTAAAGTTTTGGAACAAGGCAAAGCAGATAAAATCACTGTATTTAAATTTAAATCTAAAAAACGCTATCAGAAAAAACAAGGACACAGACAACAATATACTGAAATTGAAATTACAGACATCAAAAAAGCTGCCTAATAAACCTATCACAGAAAAAACAAAAAGCTCCAAAGTTTGGAGCTTTTTTTATGCACAATAAAAGACCCCTACAAGAGGCCTTTTATAATATGCACTATTTACTTATCTTTTTTTTGACATCTTTTACTACTTTTTGCGCTTTTTTCTTTACCTTTTTCGGCTCAAACTCTTTTTTGGCTTTTTTAATAATTGCATCAAACTCTTTTTTAGCCTTTTCAGAAAATACGCCTGTATGCTCTTTTGCTAGCTCTGCTAGATCATCTATGCGATCTTTTGCATCTTCCATAAAATCCTGAAACTCCTCAGATTCCATGAATTTTTTAACCTCTTCTGAGGCATCCCTTGAAGCATCTAAAAATGCCTCCTTGATAGGATCTAGGTTTTTTGACTTAGCAATACTTTTTCTAAGCTCCTTGCCCTTCTTAGGAGCAAATAACATACCAATTGACGCACCAGCTGCCAATGTTAGCAATAATTTAAATGGTTTTTTCATATTTTTTCAAAAAATTATTTTTAAAAAGTTTTTATTGAATCTGCAATCTTATTAATATCATCTTTTAAATCAGAAATTCCATCAACCTCAAACAACACCTCCTCAAGCTCAACTGTCCTTTTATAGCCTTTTGTTGTCTTTGAAACCTCATCATCGACAATACCAATTGTAATAAAAGCATCGTCAGCTGTATCCATTTCTTGATCTGAAATCCCTGTCAATGACTTGTAGCCATTTACAGCACCAAAATGTCTCCAAAAATAATTTCTAGGATAATCAAATTTAAAATCAAAATACCTATTTTGCACTTCTGTATACTCATCAAATGGATCTTTTATATCTCTTTGTTCGATTTTACTGAACTCTTCTACCGACTCTTCATCTTGAGCATTATCATCTTTACGCATTATTTCTTCTGACATTTTTTGCGTTTTTTCTTGCAAATCCTTTTGTGCTTTTATTAATTCCTCATAACTTGACTCTTCACCAATTTTTACACAATATCCCTTGGCATTTAAGTCTGTGCCCTGAAGCTCACACCTATAACCCACTTCACACAACTTCTTATCTTCTCCCCCACAAGACTCCAAATCCCTCAAAGAAAGCGCCTCACTAGTCCATTTAATAGTAGATAGGGCATTTAAAAAGTCTGTTTTTTCTTCTGATTCGTTTTCCTGTGGATCAAATTCTATTAAGACAATTTTCTTATCAATTGGAACAAAAATTTGCACATTATCACCCTTCAAAATCCTAAATGCCTTTTGCCCCTGAATACTAATCTCAGTAGCTTTTTGTTGATCTTCTTGAAATCTCTCACCTGACTCACTAGTCATCAAAAATGACTCAATAGAAATTGAAACCTCCCTATTGCCATTATACCTAAACCTATAAAAACCACCTGACTCATTCATACTCCATTCATAAGGCAAAGTAATCTGCATCTGAGCTTTTTTTAATTCATATTCTTTGTCTTCTTTTGATTCATCATCTTGCTCTTTGGCTACTTTTTCAATCATCAAAACATCTATGATCTTGTCTTGCTCACTTGTTTTTGAATCTATCAAATTACCTTTTATCTTTACTTCCATATCCTCATAATTTGATAAATTGACTATCTTGCTCTTCAAAATATACCCCGGAGTCTCACCTTCAATTAATAAAAAATGAGTCCCCTCACTAAAGATAGACAATTCTTTTGGCTTAACAACCCCCTGAAGCTCAACAACCTTCTCAGATTGATGCTCCTTGCCAGTCGGTGAAAATTCCTCACTCTCTCTAAAAAATAAACGACAAGATGTCAGTGAAAAAATTACAAAAAATAAAGCAAAAATTTTTATATATGTATTTTTCATATTCAATGAAATGCACTAAAAATTCTTACACAAAAGACATAATAAATCAAATTATACACTATTGACTTAATACAAAAAATATGTCATAATTAAATCAACAATAAAAATTAATTAGAAATTCAAATTAAGATTAAGCGTCTCGACGATTCTTAATCTATTTGAATTTTTTAGCTAGATAAGAGTTGTCGAACACAACTCTTTTTTAATTTTTTCTACGTTCTTATGACACCAGAAGAAAAACAAATTCCACAAGATGAACTCTCAAAAGAGACACCTTTAAACCAGGAAGAACAAGCCACCAACCAAGATGCCACCAACCAAGATGAGCACAAAAACGATGAGCTTTTAAAGAAAAAACAAGGAGACAGAGAAAGAGTCAGACAATCAACCATTGATTCATGGCTAAAGAAAGATCAAGAAAGACAAGATGTTTCACAGGCACCCCACTGGGTACAAAAAGAAATATCAATCATAAGAAAAAAAGAACGTGAAGAAAAAAACCTCACAGCCTTTTTGGACAAAGCAAAAAACAAAGCAGGTTTAAATGACACAGAATTTGAACAAGAATACGGCAAAAAACTAGAACAAGAAATCTCTTATCTCAAAGAATATGGCATACCGCTTGACGAAGCACTCAAAAAAGCAGAAAAAATCGTCACAATTCGCCACACAAGAGACAAAAAAAGAGACTCAACAAGAAGTACGGGTCTAGTTTCACCAAAATCAGGAATTCAAAAACAAGATCATTTTAAATTAATTAATATCAAACGCTTTGACAAAATGAATTCAGAACAAAAAACCAAATACATGCAAGAATCAGAATTGCGTTTTGGGAATGTAAGATTTATTTAAAGGCTAAACATTTTTAATTTTTTAAAAAAACTACCATGTCTAACAATATTACAAGCTTAAATGCTGAAGCTTGGAGCTCAGTACTACAAGAAGTTTTAAGGGAAAGATTCATAGGAAAAGAAATTGCAAACACAAAATTTGAAGGAAATTTTGACGGAACAGACAAAGTTCATTTTCCAAAAATGAGCAAAATCACAGTTCAAAATCTTTCTAGCTCATATGACTCACCTGCACCACAAGACTTGACTGTTACTGACGAACAATTTGTACTCAATCAAAGAAAAGCCTGGGCAGTTAAATTATCAGAAGAAGACGTAAGGCAAATGAAAGTCTCACCCAATGATCAATTTATTGCTGATGCCGCTGAATCATTTGCAAAAGCCTATGATGACGCAATCCTAAGCCAATACCTAAATGCGGAACATACTGCTGATGCCGCTCTTGTAGGAGGCACATCTGGAGATGGAGCATCTCTAACAAAAGACAACATCTATCAATTTATCATTGAAATTGGACGCCTACTTGATGAAGCCAATGTCCCACAAACTGATAGATTTATTATTCTTTCACCAAAAGAAAAAGCCCTCCTTCTTCAGTCACCAGCATTAGTCAGGAGCACTAAAGTAGGAGACAAAACAATAGTATCAGGCGAGGTTGGAACAGTTGACAACTTTACAATCTACTGCTCAAACAACCTAAAAAAAGCTTCAGACATTCGTCATGCTCTTGCGGGAGGAGGACGCCCTGTATGCTTTGCTGCAAATATCAAACCAAAAGTACAAATCACCCCACCAGAATACAGGGACGACTTTGTATACCTATTCAAATCACAAACTAAATTTGGTGTAAAAACATTCACAGAAGGCGCAAATCGCCTAGTTGATGTAAAAATAGCAGAATAATCCAATAGCTTATAGATCATAAGCTTAAAATATGTTATAATATAATAAACACAATAAATGGACTCACAAAAACTAAAACCAGGCGATGTACTCTTTTATAAAGACGGTCAAAACCTATTATCCCGCACAATCAGATGGGGCACCAATTCGAAATATTCACATGTATTGATGTATATAGGATCAGGAAAATGTATAGAAAGCGACTTTTCAATTAAAAAATACTTATTTGAAAAAAACTACAAAGATGGTGTAAAAATAGTCGATTTAGACAAAATCCTCTCAAGAAAAGGATCACACGATGTTTACAGATCAAAATTTAAAATTAAATATCTTAAAAAAATAGCAGAAAAACTTAACAAGAAAGAATACGGATATGACTTTATAGGATTAATATGGAGAGGCATAATTGCCGCAAAAATAAAGCTTTTCAACAAAGCCAGCCCTATAATTGCTCACCACAAGACAAAATACTACTGCTCTGAATTGGTGAGAACAATATTTCTTGAAATGGGAGCTTCTTTTGAAGACGACATACTCCCAGAAGAGACAACGCCTGCCAGTGAGTCCAGAAGAACAGATCTTAGTTTTATAGGAAATTTAAAAAGCACACATGAGCAAAAAAAGATTAACGCTAGAAGTAATAGCAGAGCGTATTGACGGACTAAAAGATCACATAAACGAAAAATTTGAGGAAAACGTTGAATCACACAAAAAAACGACACAAGGAATGAGCGAAATAAACTCAAGAGTAAAAAAACTAGAACTTTGGAGAGCATTTATTGTTGGAGGCATGGCAATTTCAGGTTCAATAATAGGTGCGATTTGGTCAATTTTAAATTTTATTGTCTAAAAATGATATTAATTATTGCAGGACATGGAGGCATTGACAGAGGAGCAATCGGCATTGATGGAACAACCGAAAGAGATTTAGTAACAAGTTTTGCAAAAAAAATTCAAGGCAAAAACATTAAGCATATCGGAGTCTATGAAGAACTATCACTCATACAAAAAATCAACAAAGCCAATGATTTTTCAAAGGAAGATATTTTGATAAGCATTCACGCCAACAGCGCAAACCCAAAAGCCCAAGGAGTAGAAGTATGGCATCATCAAACTGACTCAGAGTCTAAAACATTAGCCCAACTCGTTGCAAATCAAATCAGCAACGACACAGGACTAAAAAACAGAGGCATAAAAAACGAAATAAAAAATAAACACAAAAGACTAGGTATTTTACATGATACAAAACCCACTTCTATTCTCTTGGAACTTGGATTTATCAGTAACAAAAGAGATCTTTATGTCCTTAAAAATCAACAAGAAAAAATTGCAAATGCGCTAATAAAAGCCATGGAAAAATACTATAAAATTCGTAGTCAAAAAATATTTTCTGAAATATGGCATGAAGCTTCAAAAATTCAGGACAAGGATTTAACAAAAAAAATCCAACTCCTTTCACACAAGGGAGCAAATAACCTTAGAAACTAAAACAAAAATAAAAATAAAAATTAAGATGATCGAAATATGCAAGACATATTTTTCGTCTTTTTTAAAAAAACATGAATGCAAGACAAATCAGAGAGTCTTTTGAAGACTTAAAAGAAGAAAAGATAGAAGACAACAGATTTTTTAAATGGATCAATCAAATCGACCTAGCTCTTTACAGAGAAATGATAAACCTAAAAGCAGAAGATTTTGCCCAAGAAGCAATCTATGAAATATCAGGAGGAAATCCCAATCAAGACCTGCCGACTGATTTTTACTCAATCAATCCTGAATCTTGCGGTGTCTTTTCAGTAGACACCGAAGAAAGCCCAATTTCACAATTTGCATACACAGGATACAACTCAAAAAAAGTTGGCTTCTACATCAAAGCAGGAAAAATCCACCTCACAGGAAATATCAACGGCAAAATCATGCTACGCTATATACCCGCAAAAACCATCATCACATCAGAAGATGACTTACTAATCGGTGACTTAGAGTTTACTGAATTTTACGAACAATCACTAAATGAACTATATTCTATCTACGAAGAAGAGGCCGAAAACGAAATAATCTCAAAAAAAAGAGCTCAAAAATCCCTAAAAGAAGTACTCTACAAATACCAAGAAAACAGCACTCCAATAAAAATGAGAAATGCTGATGTTTATTGATTTTATTTTTCATTATGAAAAAAATAATTTACGGTAGCAAAAACGGACTAAACCTTAAAAGTCTGCCATCACTCCTAAAAGATAAATACTGCACAAAAATGCAAAACATATTCTATGAAGGAGAAGGTATACTCAAAAAAAGAAAAGGCTACAAAAAAATAATAGACCTAAACACAACAAGCAAAATAACAATGTGTAGTGTATTTAAAAAATACATACTATTTACACATAAAAATATCCTCTCAGCTTACGACACAGAAAAAAACAAAATCTACACAATCAAAAACGACTTTAGTCTCCCGGACCCTTTTTCAGGGGTTTTGTATGGAGACTTTTTTTATTTATGCAATGGAGGCGACAAAATCGGCTACATAGATGAAAATTTAAGTTTTAAATTCCTAGAAAACTCACCAAAAGCCAAAATACTATTCCTACATGACGAAAAACTGTTCGCCGGAAACATAGAAAATTCAGAATCAAAAATCATGTGGAGTAATAGATTTATAGACAACAAGCAAATACCATTTTCAATTTGGACAACAGAAAATTCAACACCCCGTTATCACGAAGCAGGAAATATTGACTGCAAAAAATTCGGCAAACTAAACTCCATAGCAAACATGAAAAACAAAATTATAGGATTTTTCGAAAATGGAAAAATCTGTTTTTCAATTGAAGCCGAACGCTCTTCAAGGGGAATTTTATATCAAAATATTATCAATTATTTTGAAAAATATGACTTTGGAGGAGATAAATCATTATCATTTAATGATGGCGTATTTTATATAAATGAATCTGGCATATTTCACCAAGAAGGACACAATACGACCAATATATCAGAAAGTCTCGGCACAGAATATTTTGAAAAAATAAACCTCAAAAACGCCGACATAATAATCAGCCCTGACAATCAAAAACTGCTCATTACATGCTCCTACGAAGGCAATCAAAACAACACAGTGCTTTATTTTGATATAAAAAACAAGATATGGAGCGAAATAAAAGGCTGGAATATAGAATGCTTCTCTAAAGACAGAAACGATCTATATGCAGGAGGCAGCCTCGATTCAAAAATATACAAACTTTTTAGAGATGAAAGCGATGACGGCGAAGAAATAGAAGCAATATACGAAACATCAGAATTAAGCTTTGGTGACCCAACACTTATTAAAAAAAGCAAAAACTTCTACATAAAAGGCAAATTATGTGAAGACTCAGAAATCAATGTAAAATTTGATATTTGGGACAAAAAAAACAGCCTAATAAAAAATAAAAAAACTTTTATCTGGAAAAAAGACACCGACATAATCTCAGAAATCTTAGGAATTGGAGAAATTTCATTTGGCGAACCTGAATCCATAAAATCAGGCAACATAAAAGAAAGCTTTGGTCACAAAAAAATAAACCTCAAAAACTATCTAAAAACAAAAGTTAAGATCAGAGAAAAATCCTGTCTGCCACTAGAGATAAATATCATAGGCATAGACTCAGAAAGTGTCAAAAACGCAAGAAAAAACAATCTCTCTTAAAACAAATCAATCCCTAACCCTCTTCTTAATTTTTTTTAAAAACAAAATGACACAAGTAACAAAATTAGAAAATCTGGCAATATTTAAAATGGGAACACCCGAAAACCCCATCAATAGGCTCTCTAGAAGCATAAAAAAAGACAACACTACACTATATTTTGAAAACCCAATCGAAAGCGACAATGCAATCCTGGGAATCAGAACAGGATCATACACCGAACTTATATACATACCAGCAGGCAGCCTATCAGAAGATAAAAAAACAGCGCAAGGAGTCATAAGAGGACTAGATCCATCAATGCCAGACATAAAAAATGGCAATACTATACACACTCAAGAACACTCCCAAGGCGCAATAATATCAAATGTTGTATCACCACAACTAATCCAGATGATCATCAAAGCAATCAAGGGAGAAATAGCAACAGGTAGCAACAAAATAATAGTCGGCAACGAACAAAACGAACACATTTACTATTCCGTTAAAACAGACACAGGCATAAAAGACATAATCAGAAGAAACAAAAACACAGGCAACATCGAATGGAGTGATGACGGAGGCGCATCTTGGCAAAAACTAGGTCATGCTACAAATCACGGCAACGACTCAAACATATCAGCACATGCACAAATTGACCCAAGCATGGACACGCCCAGCAACCAAGAACTGATAATCAGTGAAAATTCAAAATGGGTGAAAAAAAACTACAAACAAGCACTGCCATCTACACATGCCCCAGAAATCTACACCCCTGCATATCTTGAAAGCGGAGCAAACACAGTCACAGATCACACCCAATGGCAATCAGTCACAAGAGGAGAAATGTCAATAAGAATAGACGGATCATTATATGAAATTAGAGATGTTGATTTTTCAACAATACAAAACATGAACGATGTTGCATTAATAATTCAAAGCGCCATCAGAACACAAACAGGACAAACCGAAACAGTGCAATTCCTAAACAATAAATTTATAATATCATCATCAAAAAAAAACTCAGACAGCTCCATAGACAAACCAAAAAAAATCACAAAAGAATCAACATTTCAACAAGGCGAAACAAACCTAAAATACACAGCAACAAATAGCTGCTTTGGGAAATATTGTCAAGGTCAATCTTTCATAGTGACAGGATTTAATCATATCAAAAAAGTAGAATTCGGAATAATGAGATGGGAAACAAAATCAGGAATAAATATAACTGTCTCACTTTATGAAACTGACGCAAACGGATTACCAACAGGAAGCGCGCTTGCGTCAGCTACCAAGTCATTCAACGAAATTCAAACAAACGCTTTTAATGAATTTGTATTCAATGATGCAATAAAAATTCAAGAAGGATCTCGCTACGCAATAGTCATAAAAAACGACTCCCCTTCAAACTCATATACAATTGGTCTCATGATGAGTAACGACTCAGGACTAGAAGGCGATCGATTATACAGCTCCGACAACGGCGCATCTTGGAAAAAAGAAGCATCTTTGTTAAATTTTTGCTACAAAATACATGGCTACTACAGAGAAACAGGAGATGACCTAACAGGATTAAGCACTCCAAATTGGACAGATCTAACAAATGGAATAGCTCAAGCAAAAGTATTAAACCAACAAGCAGACGCACACAAAGTAGTACTTTTAAACTCTGAAGGAAAAATAGACGCCAGATTTCTCCCATAAGCCACATTATCAATAATTTTGAAAACAATCTTTCAGCCCAAACAAAAGATGCCAACCCGAGGAGCTCTGGGGCTTATCTTAAAGGAAGGAGGGCCAGGTGCTGCTTTGAAAAAAGCTAGCACCTGGCCCGAGCTCGACACCGGTCAAGGAGGAGCTCATAGAATAAAAGGAGGGTTTCCTCTCTCACAAAAGAAGGAAAAATGTGGAGGGATTACAATCCTCGAGGTTTCCTCTCTCTAAAAAAGAGAGGAAAAAGAAAGAAAGGAGAAAATTTACTACAAAAAAATACCTTATTCTCAAAAAAATAAAAGTTGTTTTCTTGATATATTTACAAATAAGATTATTTATCAGATCTAATTAAAGACCCAAAAAATAATAAAATATTAACCATAACTATAATCCCACTCGAAGACACATCAAAAAAATAACTCAAAAATATCCCCACAAAAACAGAAACACAAGAAATAATACAAGCCAATATCGTAGTCTTTTTAAAACTCAACCCAAATTGCATAGCCGTCAAAACAGGCACAATCATAAGCGACGCAATCAACAAAACCCCAACAGTCAATATAGACATCGAGATCAACACAGCAGTCATCACCATCAAAATCCCATTCAAAAATCCCACCCTCAAACCAGCTGATCTTGCCACATCTTCATCAAGAGAAATAGCAAAAAACTCCTTAAAAAAACACACCACCAAAAACAACAAAACCAATCCAAATATCAACATCAAATAAACATCTGAACTAGAAACAGTAGCAATACTCCCAAACAAATAAGAATAAAAATCAGCACTAAACCCCCTCTTAACACTAGCAATAATCAAAGACAAAGCCAAACTACCAGACAAAAAAACCGCCAACAAAGCATCAGAAAAAACCCGCCTAGTCCTCCTAACCCTCTCAATCAAAAGCGCCAAACCAGAAGAAAAAAGAGCAGAAGACAAAATCGGATTTATATTAAAAAACAAACTCAGAGCAACCCCCGGAAGTGAAGCATGAGCCAAAGTATCAGCCAACATAGAATATCGCCTTACAACTAAAAATATACCCAAAATCGGCGACAACAGACCAACTATCCCACCTGCTATAATTGCCCGAATTAAAAAATCATTTAAAAAAATATCCATCAATGTATATGAAATTTATTCTTTTTTCCATAGACCTCTTTAAGCTTATCACTATGCAAAAAATGCTCAGCACTACTACAAGAACAAATCTCTTTATTAATACAAACCACCTTGTCTACATCTTCTGAAACCACACTCAAGTCATGTGTCACATGAATTATAGTAATTTTATGCTCTTTGTTTAATCTTTTCAAAAAAGCATAAAAATCAGCACGACTTTTTGCATCAATACCAGTCGAAGGCTCATCAAAAAGCAATATATCAGGCTCTGAAACAAGCGACCTAGCTATAAAAACCTTCTGGCGCTCACCTCCTGACAAATCCTGAATATTTCGCTTTTCCAGATGCTCTACACCCGCTATCTGCATAGCCTTTTTTGCTTTTTGTCTATCTTTTTTATCAAAAAAAATAAAAACACCCTTTTTTGAAACAAGCCCACTCAAAACCACCTCCTCAGAAGTTGCCGGAAATATATCACCAATGCTAACCGACCTCTGAGGAAGATATGAAATTCTAGCACCATCTTTTATCTCAACAACACCCTCATAACCCTCCAAGACTCCTGCAATAATCTTGACCAGGGTGCTTTTACCAGCACCGTTTGGGCCTATTACAACAACATTTTCACCCCTAAAAATCTCTATATTTATATTGCTTAATATGTGTTTTTTGCCGTAATAAAAATCCAGATCAGTTATTGAAATTATTGACATAAAACACCCTTTTTTAAATTAGCTAAATTTTCCTCCATAGTTTCGAGATAGCCCCGCTCAAAATTTGGCAAAGGATTTAACACAAGAACCTCAAGATTATAATCCTGAGCCAATGTTTCTGATATTTTAGGACTGACCAATTCCTCTGCAAATATATACTTAATCTCACGATCCTTGATTAAATTAGATATTTTTTCCAAATCCTTTATTGATGGCTCGTTTTCAGCAAATACCCCCTTTACACCAATTTGCTCAAAACCATAATCTCTAGCCAAATAAGCAAAAGCCTCATGAGAAGTAATGATTAAATCAAGCTCACAATCTCGCAACTCATCTTGATATTTTTGATCAAGATTTTGCAATTTTTGCATATAATTCTCCAGATTCTCCTGATAAAAAGCCTTATTTTCAGGATCTATTTCCATTACTTTTTGTGCTATTTTTTCCACCTCAATCTCTGCATTTTTTATAGAAAGCCAAATATGAGGATCTTTTGCATTTTCACCAATCAAATCAACCTGATCAGCCATTTTTAACTTATGATCAAGTTTTTTTGAAAGCTTCTCAGCCCAAAAATCAAGACCAGCACCATTGTAAACCAATAAATCAGCCTGCGAAATTTTTGCAACATCACTCGGCGATGGCTCAAAAGCATGAGGCTCACTACCAGCCTCGATTATTGACACTACTTCCATTTTATCCCCTACAATCTGCTCTGCAAAATGAGCCAAAGGATAAAAACTAGCAACAACAAGCGGCTTTTCTCTTGGAGCACCTTTAGCACAAGCACCAAGTGCAAACACTAAAAGTGTTGATAAGATTATTTTTTTCATAAATTAGCTAAAAATTCCATAGCATCATTTTCACCCTTTTGTCTTATATCTTCCAACCTAAATATATCAAATGTGTTATATTTCCGCAAATCAGGTCGCAGTATCCTAACCCTCTCATCTTCAGGAAAATGCGATTGCTGAGCACGAAACATAATCCTAAAAGACCTCTCCATCACCCTACGAAGACCCTTGAGCCTACCATACTCAAGCTTACTAAAATCAATATCCACAGGAAAACTCCCCGCCAAATCAATCCCAATAATTGAATCACCTTTGTATTTTTCCATGACTATATCTAAAGGAAAATTCTGAGTCAATCCACCATCAACCAAGTATCGACCCTGATAATAATAAGGCTCAAAAATATAAGGCACAGAAATAGAGGCTCTTACAGCATCTGCTATCTTGCCCTTATTGATAATCACCCTCTCGCCAGTCTTGAAATCAGTTACACCTATATAAAGCGGTTTTTCTAAATCCTCAAAACAAAAACCCTCATACATCTTATCAAGCAATTTTTTAATCTTTACACCCTTAATCAAAGCAAATCCCTTACGAGAAGGATCAAAAGCCAAAGAAAAAAGCCTTGTATTATTGAGAATATCAGCCATCTCATCAGCACTCTTGCCAATCGCCATTAAACCTGAAACTATGGCCCCTGCTGAAACCCCAGCAAAAAACTCAAAATCATATTTTTCAAAAAGCACCTTATAAGCGCCAATATGAAATGCACCCAGCGCCCCTCCTCCTGACATCACAAGCGCTGATTTTGTCTTTTTCATTTTACTTAACTACAAAATTAACTATCTTAACCGGCACAAAAATCTCCTTGATAATTTGCTTACCCTCAATATATTTTTTAACATTTTCGTTTTCACGAGCCAAAGAAAAGACCTCCTCCTTACCTGCGTCTTTTGACACTCTTACATCACCTCTAAGTTTGCCATTGACCTGTACAGCCACAATCACCTCATCATCTTGAGTCAATACCTCATCATAAATTGGCCACTCCTCAAAACTCAAAGTATTATCATGACCTAAATTTTGCCAAATCTCCTCAGCAATATGCGGCGCAAAAGGAGCAAGCAACTTACAAAATGCCTCCATATAAACCCTAGGCAATTTTTGCTTGCGACTTGCCTCATTTGTAAAAATCATCATCTGAGAAATCGCTGTATTAAACTTGAAATTCTCAATATCTTCAGTCACTTTTTTAATTGTTTTATGAGCCAATACCTCTGTCTCTTTATCTTCCACATCACAAATCTCCGCTTCTTGATACATTCTCCAAATTTTCTGCAAAAAACGGTAAATACCCTCTACTGCATTTGTATTCCATGCCTTTGCTTGCTCAAAAGGACCCATAAACATCTCATAAATTCTAAGCGTATCTGCTCCAAATTCTTCAATGATATCATCAGGATTTACCACATTGCCAAGTGACTTAGACATCTTCTGACCATCTTCCGCCAAAATCATGCCCTGATTTTTCAAAGCATAAAAAGGCTCACGAGTAGACACATAGCCTAAATCAAAGAGCAACTTATGCCAAAACCTAGCATAAAGCAAATGCAAAACAGCATGCTCAGCACCACCCACATAAAGATCCACAGGACCCCAATAAACTTCTTTATCCTTAGCACAAAACTCATCTGGATTATTAGCGTCCATAAATCTCAACCAATACCAAGACGAACCAGCCCACTGCGGCATTGTATTTGTCTCTCTTTTCGCCCTATCTCCACACTTTGGACAATCAACCTCAACCCATTCACCAATAGTTGCCAGAGGGCTCTCGCCTGTTCCAGATGGCTCATAACTTTCAACATCAGGCAACTCAAGCGGTAAATCTTCTTCACTCAATCCTACAATACCGCACTTATCACAATGCACCACAGGAATAGGCTCTCCCCAATATCTCTGACGTGAAAAAACCCAATCCCTAAGTTTATAATTTACCTTTTTTTGACCTATGCCCTGCTCCTCAAGATACTCAATCATTTTAACCTTAGCTTCGGCTGTCTTAAGTCCATCTAAAAATTCAGAATTAACACTCTCACCTTCACCAGCAAAACACTCATCTTCAACACCCTCAGGTTTTTTCACAACCTCAATAGTCTCTATCTCGTATTTCTTTGCAAATTCAAAATCACGCTCATCATGTGCTGGGACAGCCATAATCGCCCCTGTTCCATAACTCATCAAAACATAATCTGCGATATACACAGGAATCTCCTTGCCATTTACGGGATTTACCGCAAAAGCACCTGTAAATACACCTGTTTTTTCTTTATTCAACTCTGTACGCTCCAAATCTGACTTTGACTGAATTTGCTTTCTATAAATATCCACAAAACGCTTTTGCTCATCTGTTACAATCTGATCTACTAACGAATGCTCAGGTGAAAGCACAAAATAAGTCGCCCCAAACAAGGTATCTGGACGAGTTGTATAAATACGCACCTTTTCACCATCAATAGTAAAATCCACCTCAGCCCCCTCTGATCTACCTATCCAGTTTTTTTGCATTAAGCGAATCTTCTCAGGCCAATCAATAATATCCCTTGAAGCAGCATCAAACAAAGGCAAAATCTCAGGCAAAGTTAAGTCATTAAAATGCCCTCTCTGAGGTAAAAATATCTCCTTCGCACCTAACAAATCCCTAAGTGATTCAAACTCATCATGCCTAATGCAATGATCATTATCACTGTATACAATATAAATATTTTTAACCTGTCTTTTTATTTTTTCAAAATCTACCTCTTTTTGATAAAAATTCATGATTTCATTAATGCCACAATCTGTTTTTGGAGGAGCAACCAAAATTATATTATCTAAATAAATCTCATGCTCACTCAAATACAAAAGCAAAAAACGGCAACCCAAAGAATGCCCAACAAAAAGCGATCTCTCATCAATATCCTTTGCAAAATGCTCATCAAAATAAGCTTTCCATTCCTTATAGATAGGATTATTAGTATTTGGAAAATTTGGCACTATCACCTCATGCTTCCTAGACAAAAGCTCTTTTTTTGCCCAAGGAAAAAAATTATCCTCAAAATTTCCACCCCAACCATGCAAAATAAAAGCCTTAGGCGAATCAAGATCTCTCAAAAGCCTCTCCGCATACTCAGTAATTCTAAGAATCCATTGACGCAGATTTTTACGCTCTACTGGTGTCTTACAACGATCACACTTGCCCTCTACCACCTCTTCATTAGCAAGTCCTGTCTTACAACTTGGACAAAAATTAATCGGCGCCTCCTTTTCATAAGCCAATCTATCTTCATTTTTCTTTATCTCACAAGCTTTATTTCTTTTTTTATCAAAATAAGAATTAAACAATTTCAAAAATATCCACTGAGTCCATTTATAATAAGCAGGATCAGTAGTATCTACCTCCCTATCCCAATCATAAGAAAAACCGATTGATTTAATTTGACGACGAAAATTATCTATATTTTTCTGAGTATTTACACTTGGATGAGTACCTGTTTTTATAGCATGATTCTCAGCAGGAAGCCCAAAAGCGTCCCAGCCCATTGGGTGAAGCACCTCAAAACCACGCATTCTCTTATAGCGAGAAAGTATATCACTAGCTGTATAACCCTCAGGATGACCCACGTGCAACCCCGCACCAGAAGGATAAGGAAACATATCAAGAGCATAAAACTTACTCTTTGCATTATTTATATCAGACTTAAAAGTCTTATTGTCTTCCCAAAATTTTTGCCACTTGGTCTCAATCTCTTTATGAGAGTAATTTTGCATTTTACATAAATAAAATCCTTTTTATTTTATAAAAAAACTTCACATAAAAGCAAATCTGATTTAAAATAAAATCCTTTAATAGTTCTAAAATGAGAGAAAATTACCAAAAAAGAAATTTAAATGACTTATTTACGCAAAAAGAGCTCAAATCCATAGAAGTTTTAGTAAATTTTGCTATAAAAGAAGCAATTAAAACCACCAGAGAAAATTTAATTGCCACAATGGAATCCAGCTGGAATTTTGGGGAAAGTAAGCCAATTTCACAAGATGGCACCGATTTATCAATATCAACATACATACAATCAGGCAATGGATACAGATCTGAACTAATTCAAGAAGTAAACCTAGATCCATACATCGAAAATCTACTTAAAGATTTACAAAAAGACGACATCATACTATACAGCAAAATAAGGAACAACCTACATGCAATATTAAAACACTTAAGCACATTTACGAAATCTGAAGCAGCATAAAAAAATCCTCCCTAATAGGGAGGATTTTTAATTTACTTATTTTTTACTATTTCTAGCTTGGCTTTTTTGCCTCTAGCAACTTTGATTTTGTCTTTTGGTTTTATATCGCCCTTGATCATCTGTTCTGACAACATATCTTCTATCATCTCTCTCACAGCTCTTCTGACTCCTCTGGCCCCATTTGCATGATCAAATGCCTTTTCAGCGATAGTAGTCAATATCGCATCAGAATAATCAAGCTCCACTTCTTTTTCAGCAAGACGCTTTTTTAGCTCTTCCATATGTATCTTAGCAATCTCTTTGACATGCTTCTTGGTCAGCGGATTAAAGACTATCACCTTGTCCAGACGATTCAAAAACTCAGGACGAAAATGTTTTTTAACCTGATCAAGAACTCTCTCTTTTTTTTCTTCAAATTCTTGCTCTGCCTTTTTTTCTTCTGATCCATTATTTGAAAAACCTATTTTTGTAGCCTCTTCTGTCAATTCCTCAGCCCCAAGATTTGAAGTCATCACTATGATAGTGTTTGAAAAATCTATCTTGCGCCCTTTACCATCAGTCAATTGCCCATCTTCCAAAATTTGCAAAAGAGTATTTTGGAAATCCCTATGAGCCTTTTCTATTTCATCAAAAAGCACAACCGAGTGAGGCTTTCTGCGAATCTTCTCGGTCAACTCACCTCCTTCATCAAATCCAACATAACCTGCTGTTGTACCTGTTAAGCGTGATACATTGTGACGCTCCATAAACTCACTCATGTCTATTTTTATTAAGGCATCTTTTGAGTGATATACCTCCTCTGCAAGCACTTTTACTGTTTCTGTTTTACCAACACCAGTAGGACCAAGAAATAAAAAAGAACCAATTGGCCTATTTGTAACCGCTATTCCAGCTCTTGCCCTTCTGATTGATTTTGCAATCTCAGAAATACCCTCATCTTGCCCTATGATTCTTTTTTCAAGATTTTTTTCAAGCTCAAGCAACTGAGAAGCTTCTTTCTTTTTTAATTTATTTAAAGGAATAGAAGTAATCCCAGAAATCACATCAAGAATATCACCTCCTTCGACTTTTTTAGTCTTTGCTTTTTGAATTTCTTTTTTTCTTAATTCTTCAATTTCTTTTTTTAACTTCTCCTCGTCTTTTTTTAATTCAAGAGCTTTTTGAAAATTCTGATTTTGAACTGCCTGCTCTTTTTTCTTATTAATCTTTGTGATATTATTTCTTAATTTTTGCACCTCCTTACTTTCACGTTCATTTCTTGAGCCCTTACGAGATGATGCCTCATCAATCAAATCAATAGCCTTATCCGGTAAAAAACGATCCTGAATAAATCTCTTAGAGAGTTTTACGGCTTCACGTAAAGCTTCATCAGTAATTTCAAGATTATGAAACTCCTCAAAACTAGGGCGTATACCTTGCAAGATATTAATAGTATCATCTTCAGTAGGCTCATCTACTTGTACATTTTGAAATCTTCTATCAAGAGCCTTGTCTTTTTCGATATGCTTTCTGTGTTCATCAAAAGTAGTTGCACCAATCACCCTAATCTTACCCCTCGACAAAGCAGGTTTAAGAATATTAGCAGCATCAAGTGATCCCTCAGCACTACCAGCACCAACTATTGTGTGTAATTCATCAATAAATAATATCACATCATTTTCACTCTCTATTGCCTCATCAATAACCTCCTTGAGTCTTTCTTCAAATTCACCACGAAATTTTGTACCAGCAATTAAACTGGTCATACTAAGCGACAATACACGTTTGTTTAAAAGTGAATCAGGCACAGCACCTCGCTCTATTGCCTGCGCCAAACCCTCAACAATCGCTGTCTTACCAACACCAGGCTCACCAATCAGCATTGGATTGTTTTTTGTCTTTCTATTAAGAATATTGATCGTACGCTCAATCTCCTTGTCACGCCCAATAATAGGATCAAGTCGACCCTCCCTAGCCTCCTGAGTCAAATCAATTGAAAAATAATCAAGAGCAGGAGTTTCCGATTCATCATCTTCCTCATGTGGTCTTTTTTTGTGTTTATATCCCTGCTGGAAGTCTTCATTTTTTTGCATTGACACAAGCGCTCCCTGTAAGCCCTGAAGCAACTCCTCGACAACCTGAGGATTTGAAGAAATATCCCCATCAGTTTTCTTTTTTGAAGAAAGTTTCACAAGCACGTCCTTGATTTGCTTTTGCACCTCAATCAACGGCACTTGCATCTTTGTCAAAAGCACAGCGCCAGCACTCTCTCTATGCTCAACCAAAGACAATAAAAGATGCTCTGTTCCTACAAAGTTATGATGAAATTGAAAAGCAATTTTAAGCGCCCCCTCTATAACACGCTTGAGCGAAGGAGAAATACTATGAGGCTGCATCTCCATCTTCTTGTGAGAATATTCGCTTAAAAGTGATTGTACAGCCTTATAATTAACCCCCATTGAATTCAATATAGAATAAGCAATGGAATTTTGATTTTCTAAAACACCAAGCAGCAAATGCTCTGTGCCTACTTCTTCAGCATTAAAATTTTTTGCTTCCTCATCAGCCACACGAAAAGCTCGCCTGGCATCTTCCGAAAATCGTTCAAATGGATTCTGTGGTTGCATTATTATTATAAAATCTCAAATTATTTTCTCACATTTTTAAAAAATAAAAAAGTTTATATTTCCCAGAAATCTGGCAAAATAATATTGATTTTATAATACTTATGGCGATTTTTTCATTTTCATCACTCCCAAAAGCACAAAGAGATTTCAATGTGGCAATATGCGTAAGTCAATTTAATGAGCAAATTACAGAAAAACTCCTTGAAGAATGTGTACGCACCCTTAAAAAGTGCGAAATTTACAATATAGATATATTTTACACATCAGGGGCTTTTGAATTACCATTTATCACCAGAAAACTACAAAATAAAAATATATACGACGGGATAATAACCCTAGGAGCTATCATAAAAGGCGATACACCACATTTTGAATACATATCACAAGAAACCACTAGAGGCATAATGGAATGCAACCTCAGAGGAGATATACCAGTTGTATTTGGAATACTAACATGCAATACCGAACAACAAGCCATAGATCGAATAAAAAACGCTGAAGAGCATGCAATAGCACTAATCAATCAAATGAATAGTGTAGTTGAGATAGAAGAGCAAGACTAAAAAGCATATCCTTGCCAATCTCACCCTTGCTGTAACGCTCATCAAGAATATCAAAGGCTTTTTTTTGCAGAATTAGAACAATATTTATAGCTTGACCAATTGGCACCACCCAAAAGACAATCACAAAAACACATAAGCGCCCATTGCGTGATGAGATTATTAATCAGCTTGATCAGGACTAACTATTAAGATTAGATCTGACACATCTTTCAGCAAACTTCCGTAATTATTATAACACTAAGCAAATTCAAGCACAAAAAAAGAGAGACCTAAGTCTCTCTTTTTTATATCTAAACTCTATTAACAAATATTATTTGTTGTCGATTGAGTTTTCGATTGTAGATATATCACCTTGATCTTCACCAAGATTGATCCATGCTACATCAATACCGTTTTCACCATTTGTACCATAGTCTCTCCATGTAACATCATCTTCTCCTGGAGCATCAGCGTTAACATCAAGTGAAGCAGTGATAACATCATCTGTTCCAACATTAGCAGCTGTAACTTTTACGATGTATGTTTCACCCTTAGATGAGATTTCATCATAACGATCTCCAGCAAATTCTAAATTGCCAACGCCTGATGCCATATCAATTGTCCATTCATTTCCACTTTCTGAACCTGAACCTATTTTTGTTGAACCAGCATATAGATCAACAGCTGTAACATTTAGAGGTGTATCAGTATCAGCATCAGTTTCATCAATTTTAACCTTAACTGATTTCAAGAAAGCGTTATTGTCTCCTGATGGAGTCAATGTAAATTTAAGTATTTCTTTTGTACCAGTTGTAAGTGTTGTTGGTTGGTTAGATGAAAGTGTAGCAATAACTTTGTTGTTAAATACGTACATATCATCACCATTATCTGTTTTCTCTGAAGTATCAGTACCGCCATCATCTGTGATGAT
>JAOARU010000061.1 GCA_025210675.1 Candidatus Altimarinota bacterium
ACATCATAGCCCTTGCTGGACTTCCTGATATCTACGTAGGCGAAACTATCACAATCGACGAAAACACAGAACCACTCCCAGCAATCAAAGTTGACCCACCAGCCCTAGCTGTAAATTTTATGGTAAATGACTCTCCTTTTGCTGGACGTGAAGGCAAATTCGTCACCAGCCGCCATATCAAAGACCGCCTCGAAAAAGAACTAGAAACCAATGTTGGACTAAAAATAGAACTTCAAAATAACTCAGACACATTCAAAGTATACGGAAGAGGAGAAATGCACATCGCAGTACTCATCGAAACAATGCGTCGTGAGGGCTTTGAACTTCAAATATCCCAACCTGAAGTCATCATGCAAGAAATAGACGGCATGATGAACGAACCACTAGAAATAGCAGTAATAAATGTACCAGATGAAATGGCAGGCACTATTATACAGGCATTAGGCGATCGCAAAGGCATCATGAAAAACATGCAAAGCGACAACGGCAACACACTACTAGAATTTGAAATACCTACTCGTGGACTTTTAGGATTTCGTTCAGAATTTTTGATCCTCACAAAAGGCGAAGGCACACTTTATCACTCATTTGACAAATTTGTACCTCACATGGGCAAAATCAACAAAAGAACAGTTGGCTCTATGATTTCCGGTGAAAATGGCGCCACAATGGCGTATTCACTTTGGAAATTACAAGAAAGAGGCCCTTTGTTTGTAGGTCCTGCCACAGAAATATACGAAGGAATGATTATCGGAGAACACAATCAAGGCACTGATTTAGTAGTAAATCCAACCAAAAACAAAAAACTGACAAATGTCCGCTCATCAGGTGCAGATGATGCTTTAACATTGACACCGATTGTCCCAATGACCCTAGAAAAAGCCATTGAATACATTGCAGATGATGAATACGCAGAAATCACACCAAAAACCGTCAGGCTCAGAAAAAAAGCCTTATGCGAAAGCGACAGAAGAAGAAGCAACAAGTATCACTTGTTTAATTAATTAAATATTTTAATATATATTATTTTTAATACATATCAACTCTCGTAATATCAAATAATAGATAATTTTCGCACCACTACACCTATGATGTGGATTTTTTCCTTCAAAGGATCAACTATACTACTCGGATAATAAGGATTGTCACTTTTTAACTCCAGTGTTCCATCAGGTCGATTCAATATCCTCCCTAAATAATACTGATGCTTCATTTTAACCACAGCTACTTTATTGTTTGTGTCACTTCCTGCATCAGTATCAATAAATATTATATCTCCCTTATTAATCCTGGGAGACATGTGCTCAGTGCTCACACTCAAAGCAAACACATTGCACATCTCATTCATATCAAAAGGATAAGCCAACCAATCTTTTACATCTTTTTCTGTCCAATCCTCCCGAAACTCAGACAAATCACCCAACATCGGCACAATATGAGCACCCCTACTATCAATTGGCACAACCTCGTCCATCTCCTCCTCATCTGAAAGAAACCATTCTGTGCTTTTACCAAAAAAATTCCCTATCTTTTCAAGATTGCTCAAATTTATCTTTGAATTCTTAACATTCTTCATAAAATTATTAAATTTGACGTATTTCCATTGAGCAGATACGTCTTCCGGAGCACCCAAAATTTCCCCTAATTTAGTGCGTTTAATACCCTTTTCTTCAATTAGTGTTTCTATTTTTGCTGCAATTTTTGCTCCTTGTTTCATGTTTATTTCATTTTTAACTATTATACATAATTTTTTATATTTTTAAAAACATTTTTCATGTTCATTTAATGTTATATAGTTAAAATGATTGACATATAATGATTTTTATACTAAAATATAAAACAGAAAATACAAAATAAAAATTAATCAAGTATTTCTGCCATAAAAATATAAAAAAAATGCAAAAACAAACCAAGATAAAAATTCAGCAAATCATACATACCAAAAAAGGAAGAGCTTTGTACAGACCCCCTCACTACAAAGACAGAGTAAGGCTAATTGGGTCTTTTTAATTTTTTAAATAAGCTATGAAAGAAAACTTCCAAACAACAGATTTTAGTCTTGCGGTCACTCTTTTGACTCTTGGGTATCCAATTAAAAAGCTAGATCGTGATGAAGATCCAAGACGAGTAAAATTTATTTTTGACCAAAATGACAACATTCAAAAATCAATTGATGAATTTTGGTGCGACAATCTATCAGTAGAACCAAAGAAATTTTGTATGCAACAAAAATTCCTCAAATCACAGCTATATCATACAGTCTAAAATTCCCAAAATAACAAAATAAATTGTGCAAAGGGGGCATTTGCCCCCCCCCCTCCTGCAAAAGTGAAACGAGGCTACGGAGCGGTGCAAGATTTTTGCGGAAAACTTGGAATTTTTAATTCCTAGTTTTTAAGAAAATCTAGTCTTTTCCCTAAGTTAGCTCTCAGCGAGAAAAAAGCACCTTAAAATTTACCAACTCAAACTTGAAAATTTAAAAAATATCAATCCTGCCTTCCGTGACTTATAAAAAGTAGCCAAAAACATTCTTCGCAGAATACGGTTAAAAAAATCAACTGTTTGAGCGAAGCGAGTTTTGAATTTTCAGTATTCAAGGAGTTATGTTTTCTACTTTTTATAACTGAAGGAAAAGTTTTTGCTTCTTTTTGCTTACAAAAAGAAGGGCTTATTAGTGAAGGTAGAGGTGGATTGAATTTTAGACTTGATTTCACTCACACTCCTCCCCACTCCACGATAAACACTTTTTCTCATTATACTATGCCAAAAAAAGAACCAGATATTATCTCAGAAATATTCAAAAACGACATTAAAATCATCAGCCTAGGACAAAAAAAAATCCTAGAAGCCCTTAAAAACGAAGAAATGACCATGAGCAATCTCATCACAGCCATCAAAGAAAGCATCAAAAGAGTCATTGAACTCCAAGAATCAGAAACTACCAATGACGAAATTTTAGTAGAAATCATAGACTTTTCAGAAAAATCCAATGACCAAGATCAGCTTGCCGCATAATTTTACACCACGAAATTACCAAAAACGGCTTCTTTCACAAATGGACAAAGGCACAAAAAGAGCAATCTGCATCTGGCACAGACGATGTGGCAAAGACAAAACCCTCATCAACCTAATCAGCAAAAAAGCCTTTGAAAAAAAAGGCATCTACTACTACTTCTTTCCGACTTATGCCCAAGGACGCAAGGTTCTCTGGGACGGAATAGACTCAAATGGCTTTGCTCTAATGGATCATTTCCCCAAAGAACTCATTAAAAACAAAAACGACCAACAAATGAAAATCACCCTCAAAAACGGGAGTATTTTTCAGATAATTGGCACAGACGATATAGACAGTATCAGAGGGACAAACCCTATCGGAGCAGTCTTTTCCGAATACGCCTTCCAAAACCCTGAAGCCTGGGAAGTAATCCGCCCAATCCTAGCAGAAAATAGCGGCTGGGCAGTTTTTAACACCACTCCAAACGGCAAAAACCATGCCTACAAAATGTACAAAATGGCAGAAAAAAATCCCAACTGGTACGCAGAAAAACTAACCATTTCTGACACAAATGTAATTAGCGAAGATTTCATAGAAGAAGAACGCCAAGAAGGCATGAGCGAAGACATGATTCAACGTGAATATTACTGCTCATTTGAAGCCTCAATCGAAGGCGCCTACTATGCTAAATTCATCAAAAAACCTCAAATCAAAGACATACCCGAAGAAAAAGAAATCAAAGTAGACACCTGGTGGGACTTAGGAATGAGTGATTCTACTGCGATTATTTTTACTCAGACTATCAACAAAGAAATCAGAGTAATAGACTACCTTGAAGCTAGCGGCGAAAGCTTGGACTTTTATATTCAACAAATCTCAAAAAAACCATACCAATACGGTACACACCACGCCCCCCACGACATCAGAGTCAGAGAACTAGGCACAGGCAAAAGTCGCTGGGAAATAGCCCGAAAAGCTGGCATTGACTTCAAAATTGTCAAAAACATACCCCTAATAGACGGAATCAACGCTGGACGCAATATTTTAAAACAATGCCACTTTGACAGAAAGAAAGCCTCACGCCTCTTAGAATGCCTAGAGCACTACCAAAAAGCATACGACTTCAAGCTCAAAATGTACAAATCACACCCCCTCCACGACTGGAGTTCACATGGCGCTGACGCCTTTCGGTATATGGCAGTCGGACACAAAGAAAAGCAAGAAGTAGACAAAAAAATCCTCAAAGAAAATTGCTATTATAGACGTCAAAACTACTCTACTGATGATGTTTACTGATCAAAAAAAAGAGGAGTCCAAAGACCCCTCTAACCACCAAAGCTTCAAACTGATTTCTTACATAAATACCAATCTGTCACCTCATAATCATTGTTGTTAAAATTATCCTCAGCCTGCTGCGTAGTCATAGCTGGCGGCACTATCACCTTATCGCCTTTTTGCCAATTGGCAGGAGTAGCGCACTGATTCTTATCAGACTCCTGAAGCGCATCAATCATTCTGACAAACTCACTCATATTACGACCCATGCTCATTGGATAATACACCATAGCCCTCAATATTCCATTTGGATCAATAAAAAACACTGAACGCACAGCTTGAGTCTCACCCATATTTTCATGAATCATGCCGTATGACCTTGCGACTTGCATTGATAGATCTTCTAAAATTGGGAATTGTATCTCTACATTGAGCTTTTCTTTGATATTGCGTGTCCATGCAATATGAGAAAAAATCGAATCAATCGACAACCCCAAAAGCTCAGTTTTTCTCTTTTGAAATTCAGGATAATGCTCCTGAAAAGATACAAATTCAGTAGTACAAACCGGTGTAAAATCAGCCGGATGAGAAAAGAAAATCAACCATTTTCCCTTGAAATCATCAATACTTTTCACGCCATGTGTGGTGTTGGCCTTAAAATACGGAGCCTTCTTGCCAAGCTCTGGTCTCTTTTGCTCCTCTTTCACAATATTTTCTGTATTTTCCATAGATTTATTAGAAAAAGTATATATTATTATAACGTGATTTAGATATAAGTAAAATTTTTTTAGATATGATTTACTCAGAACTAAAAACAGCTATTTCTGAGCTCAAAAAAGAAGCTCTCAGCGCTGTTGAATGCCTACATTTAGATGAAATCCAAGCAGAAATAGACTCACTAAGACAAAAAACAATGGCAGAGGATTTTTGGAATGATGCCAAGGAAGCAGGCAGAGTAAATCAGGCTATCTCAGCCTTAGAAAAAAAAGTTAATCTCTGGACAAAAACTAGAGACGATGCGATCGCCCTAGAGGAAATGATAGAAATGCTAGAAGAAGATTCCCCTGAATTAAGCGACATAAATTTAGAATACAAATCACTTGAAGAAACCTTTGAAAAGGCAAAAATCGACCTCTATCTCTCAGGAGAATTTGACAATAGAGACGCCATCATGGAGATAAAAGCAGGCGCAGGTGGCACAGAAGCTCAAGATTGGGCAGACATGCTCCTTAGAATGTATCTACGCTTTGCAGAACGCATGGAATTTGGGACGGAGATCCTAGAAAAAACAGAAGGCACAGAAGCAGGCATCAAAAGCGTAATGTTGGAAATCAGGGGGCCTTTTGCATTTGGTATGCTACAAAGCGAAAAAGGCACTCATAGACTTGTACGCCAATCACCATTTAATGCTAAAAATCTTAGGCAGACATCTTTTGCCGGGGTAACTGTCACGCCAGTTTTGCAAGAGGCAGATGCAGATGACATCAAAATCGAAGAAAAAGACCTTCGCATAGATACATTTAGAGCTTCTGGAGCAGGCGGTCAGCACGTCAACACCACCGACTCAGCGGTCAGAATCGTCCATGTACCGACAGGTGTCACTGTAAGTTGTCAAAGTGGACGTTCACAGCACCAAAACAAAGACAAGGCCATGCAAGTTCTGCGTTCTCGTTTGGCAGAAAAACAACGTGAAGAAGAAGAAGCTCGTGCTCGTGAAGTCAGGGGCGAAGCAGTAGAAGCCGCTTGGGGCAATCAAATCCGCAACTACGTTCTCCACCCGTACAAAATGATAAAAGACCTTAGATCAAACACAGAACGCTCAGATACTGAAACAGTTCTTGATGGAGATATAGAAATTTTTTGTCGAAAATACCTAGAATGGAAAGCTGGAAATAAATAAGAGTTTTTCAAAGACCACTATTTATCTGCTTTGTAAAGAGGCTATTACTTGATAATATCTCAAAAATATGAGATAATATTTTGATACAAAAATAAAAAATTGAAGCAAAGGTCAACTTTAATTAGGCAAAATTTTTTAGAAAAACCACTTAGCTTAGAGGGGAGATTGTGTTTTAATACCAGTCCAGAACAAGCCCCTATTCTCAAAAAAACAGCTGAGAATTTCGCTGAACAAGAGCAAAGAGAATACACTTCCTATCTCGCTGAAAGACCAGAAGCAAGCTTTTTTGAGCATATAGATCAGGAATTTCTCGAGCGAAATAATGCAGAATTTACCGAGAAAAATCAAAAAGCTCTCACAAAAATTCAAGATCGCATCAAAAAAATTCAGGCAAAATTAAGTCAGGAGGATTTTACTCAAACTAAACTTGAAAAAAAACAAGCAGCACTAGCAAAGTTAAAACCGCATGAAAGAGACAAAAAAGTCAGAGAGATTATAAAATACCGCAATATGTTATCGCTACAAAAAGAGCTGCATATCCTGCAAAAAAAATCTGAAATCATTAAAGGATTTGATAATCAAGACCTAGAAGCTCTAGAAAAACAGAGAAAATCCAGCCTAAAGACCGTAAAAGCCAAACAAAAGGAATTTAGAGAAGCAAGAGCAGACCATCAAGCAAAAGAAGCAAAAATAGCAGAGCTAAAGCAAGTAAAAGCAGATCTAGGAGTAGATGAGAGCATTGATATAGACAAGCTAAAAGGCGACCTGTCAAGCAAAAAGAGAGACCTAAGCCTAGAGGAATCAACTCTTGCAAGTATCTCTAAAAGCCCTAAATACCAAAACCTAGACCAAAAAATCCAAGCAGCCAAAGAGCTAATCAAAAACTTAAAAGAAAAAAACGATCTACTAATCTGGGACACGCCAGATATTTTGGAGGCTGATTTTATTAGAGAAGGTATAGGGTTGAATGAAAAATATATCCCAAAAATCCAAAAACTAATTGAAGCCTATCAAGAAAAAGCGGACGAAATAAACACAAACAAGACAAGAATCACAGAGCTAGAAGGTAAAATAAGCAGACTAGAAAAAAACATAGAATCCCAAGAGCAAGCCAGAAAAAAATATGATGATATAGGCGGAAACACAGAAGCAAGCCTAGGGATAGAGACTGGCCAACTAGAGATCAAAGCAGCCAAAGCCCAAGAAGACTATATAGTAACAAAAGAAGCTCTCGATGTGCTTGATATTAGGATTGGACAGCTTAAGTCGATTAAGGGTCAAGGAGACATGTTAAAGATTGATGATAAGCCGCTTAATCCGCTTCAAGTTAGACAAAAAAGGGAACTAGTCAGGGACTATGTAGAGCATGTCGAAGAAAAGCTCTTTACCAGAGAGACAGAGCCAAGAAGCCCAAAAGTAAGGGAATTTATCATATATGCCTACCTTCGAGGAGATAAGCCAAGTATCAAACCTGCAAACTATCCACAGATTCTCACAAATCTGAGTCAAGCTCTAAAGGGCGAAGAGATAACAAATTCAGAGCCATTTAAAGCTGAGACTTATGAGGCGTTTTTGAAATATGATAAGACAAGACACCTCGAAAATGTTGCTGATTCAGTACAAGCCCTTCATGAAGCCAAATTTGAGATAGATACAAATGTTGATCTCAATAAGACAAAAGTTAAGTTTTTGGCATTGTATAAGCAAGCAGAGCAGGATTCACCGCTGCTCAAGATTGGCACTTGGGATCAAATTGATCAGGATTTACTCAGTCAATTTGTAATTACAAAGGGCGAAAAAGGCTCAAAGATAGACAATTTAATGGATTTTGCTTTTTTGCAGGATTATTTACAAAAAGCCATAGAACAAGACAAGACAAACGCCCAAATCGCCACAGAAACCCTCGAATACCAAAACGCTGATGATTATGTGGACAAGGCATTTAATACATTTAAGAAAATGCTTATGTCTAATAATCAAAAAGAAATAATTATTTCAGGGGCTATTTTGTTGTTTGGAATTAAATTTTTGATGAGTGGATCAGATACAGCTAAATATGCTCGCTATGCGGCAATGATACTGGCTGGAAATGAATTTACAAAAAAGGCTTATGGAGTTGATTTGTTTGAAAAAGCAGGACTAAAAAGCACAGAAAATATTGCAGAAGGTAGCTACATGCAGGCTCAAATTGACAGATTTCAGAGAAAAGAAGATCTCCTAAATCCAGATGGTTGGCAAAAAGAGGCAATGGAATCAAGCAAAAAAGTGCCTGTGATTTCAGCCATGAACTCTATTGAGATAGCTGATTTACTTGAATGGCACGACAGTATCAAAAGTCTCGATGGAAAAGGCGAAAACACAGAAAAAATCATTATGCAGAATATGCCACCTCGTTTGCGTTCATCACTTTCTAATATTGAGGGTGAAGATGAGCTTAAGCTGGCTATTACGGCACTCGGGCTATTTGAACTAACACTCAAGGATATAGCTCATAGAGATACAGGAATTTCAAATGTACAATCTGGTAAAGAATCAGTTCAAAAATGGCTTGAAGATGCTAAAGCATTCGCACCAAATCAAACATTTGGCGATATACTTTCAAGTAATATCAAAATCAGCGACATGGAAGCTTCTGTGGAAATAGACAGAACATGGGCTGATATGGCTGTTGATAAAGGTGCTCCTTATCTCAAGGATGCCAGGGATTTATTTGTGGATATTTGGGACGGATCAAAAGAGTCGCTGCCAAATGTTATCGACAAACTAAAATCGCTATTTAATGAGGATTTTATGCCTGTTTTATATCAACTCAAAGATCAGGGTTATAGAATTGGCAAAGACATAATTGATAATACAAAAGATACTATTGTGTTTCACAAGGACAAATTTGCAGCAGAGATTCAGATGGTGCAAGATAGGGTTGTATTTATAGCAAAATCACCTTTGATTGCGCTTGATTTTACTATAAATACAACTCAAGAGCATTTGCCTACAATTATTGAAACTGTAAGGCATTTTACGCAAAATTATATCAAAGGCTGGGTTGATATAGGTACAAAAGAGCTAGAAAAAGAAGTAAATATTTCAACAGGAAAAGAGTTGTACGAAGCTCTGGAAAACATGGGGATCAGCGAAAAAGTCCAGAGTGTTTATGGATTTATCAGACAAGAAGATCTAATGAATTTTTGTGATAAGATTGTCAAACAGGGCAGTTTTGGCGATCTAGTAAATCAATTTAGGGCTGAAGATGCAGATGATTATGATGTCTCACAAAACATATCTCACAAAGAAATTAAGAAATTATTTGTGCAGTCATTTTTCGGAATACCAAAACTAGCTCAAAAAGGTATCAATGGAGCAATAGCAACGGAGAGAGGTGCTCTTGAAATTGCTGACATATCAACAAGTGTGATAGGTAAAACTGCTGAGATTGCGACTGATTTTACAGCAGATATGGTAACTAGTATGAATTTGTCAGATAATATAGGTCACCTAAACGATCAGGCTTCTAATTTGATACAGTCTAGTAAGCTTGATTATGTATATAATATCACCAATGTGGAAGGATTTAAGCAGGTAAGAGACCTAATTCAAGAGGCTCCTAGGGATTATAGTGATGTTAATTATCCTTGGACTTATGAGAATTTTTACGCAACATTAAGCCTTGCCGCAAAGGAGGCTGGCTTGTTGGTAGAGGAGAGGTATAGATCAGAATTGGAGTCTTATATTTATGAAAAATTTGACACAAAAAATGAGGTATTGATTTTGATTAATGATAAAAAATCTCCTCAAGCAGTTTTTAGTTATATTCTTGATTTAATTAAGAAGCAAGCATCATGAGTAAGTTTTTAAAAGGGTTAAAAGAGGCAAACCAAAGAAAAATTAGCGATCTTCAACAAGATGTTGCTGATAATGCTGCGTATCTGGGAAGCAATACGGAGACAATGGCTACAATAGGCGGAATCGCTGCAAAAACTGCTCTGCTTGTTAATGGTATCATAGCCAATGTCAGACTCTCAGGAAGAAGCGCAGAAATATCACAACCACAAGACATGAGCAAGGACAATGCTGCTATGGGGTTTGTAGAGAGTTTGGGGCTTGCGACGGTTGCTGGTGTTTCAATGGGGCTTAGTGATTATGATGTGGCAATTTTGGGATTTTATTATGCTACTCATGTTTTAAAATTTCAAAAAGATATCAACAGGATTGAGCAGTCTGCATTTGCAGAATCAGAGCTAACAGAAGGTGATCAGACAAAAGCCAAAATGCTCTACAGGGCTTTTAAAGAAGCTGAAAGGATAAAAAGCAGTGATGCTATCTCTACTCAAGAGGCAAAAGTTGAAGAACTGCAAGCCAAGTTGCAAGGAACATTGGGAGAGCAAAGTGAATTAAATAATGAGTTAGAAAAAGAGTTAGAGGAGTTGAGAAAATTAAAAAGTGTCCCGAAAATTGAAGATTTTAGCAAGATACCCGGATTATATATACATAAAGAAATGCAAAATTTTTTCTTTTCTGCGCCTGCGAAAATAGTCAAAAAAACTAGGCATAGTGTCAAAAGACTGCTTCCCGCTATAAATGTCATACCGCAAAAGCCAAGACTGGAGAGTGATGATGATAGAATGTATTTGGCATTTTTGAATTATATGGTCAGAAATATTACTTCAATGAATCCAAGAAGCATGATCGTGCCTGATGGAGGAAGTGAGTTTCGGACTAAGAGAGAGGCACTTGATATGATTTTTAATGCTTTTGAGGTGAGTGATGATTTAAAATCAATCAAACAAAATCCAGAGGCAATAGTGATGAATCAAAGAATCGAAGGAAGCTATAATGATATTTTTGACAGGGGTGTATCTATTCAGGCAATAACTGCTGCTAGGGATTTTATAATTGGATCATCAAAAAATATTCCTACGTCTGTTGCTAGTTTTCTTTCTGGCTTGGGCATATATAAATCTCGTAAAAAAAGAAAATCTTCATCAGAAGAAGAATCTAAAAAATAAACCATGGAAAATTTATTTTTAAATCAACGGCTTGTGTACAATACAGAGTATCTAAAAAACAAAATGCCGCTTACTGTTGCGGCGGCCACTAATCCTGCTAAGGAAGGCATCTTGAGTAAAGCGACTGTGCCGCTACTGCCTGCGGCAATGGCAGCTGATGCCTTAAAAATGGAAAAAGACGCAGCAAAATGGATACTTGAAAAAACCAATATTGTAAATAGGACTCGTTCTAAAATTAGCGATGTTTATGATTTTACAAAAAGTGGAATCAAGGAGGGGGGAGCAAGGACCTTGAGGCTTGGTCGTGATTTGATATTTAATCCTTTGGTTAAAGAGCCTAGTAGGCTGGCTTACAATACGTCAATAATCGGACTCAATGTAATGCGTCATCTGCCTAGTGATATGTACAAAATCGTAAATGGTACAAGAAAAAAAGCTCTAGGGCTTTTGACGAAAATACCTGGGTTTTTATCTAATAAAATCAAAAAATATTCTGAGGATGGGTTTAAATCAGGGGCTGAGGATTTTGCAGGGATTAATTTTAGAAGCGCTCCGATGAATTTGTTTGATGCGACTAGAAATTCCAGTATTGCTTATTTTAATAGTATTGCCAAGACAGTTCCAAATGTAGCATTGGGCGAGGATAATCAATTGACAAATGCTATCAATCAAATGAGTCATTCACTTGATGAGACCAATGTATTTGACATTATTGCACAGACTGGTGATAAATTTCGTGAGACTATGGCACTCAAAAGATTTGTTTAGGAGAATTAGCTATTTTTTCTTGAGGATTAGGAGCATTTCCGGTGTGATGGCTTTTGTGAAATAAAGCAAAGCAAAAAATATCAACATGCCTCCTCCAATGCTCAAGAGTAAAGAGAATTGAAAGAAGTAAACCAAAGCGCCCATTACTGTACTGGAAAATAGGATTTTGATGACTCTGGTGAGTTTTGGTGTGAATTCAGGGCTTATTTTTTTGAGAGTGATGAAACACAGGGTAAATATGATGAATTCTGAGATCACAGAGGTTGTAGCAGCTCCTCTAAGTCCGTAATGTGGTATCACCCAGAGGTTTGATGTTAGGTTGAATAAAACTGCCCAAAAATTGATCCAGAGGAGTTTTTTTTGTTCGCCTAAGGCAATAATCGAAAATCCTAGGAAGTTTGCCAAATAGCACAAAAACATTGCTCCCATAAGTATTTGGATTGCTGTATCTGATCCGTATACGCCATCATTTGTGAGAAATTCTTTACTTGATAGAAGCAGGGTAATTTTGCGAGCCAGTATAGCAATCCCCACTGCTCCTGCTGATCCTATTGCCAAGAGAAAATAAAAACTATAATTCATGATGTCTTTTAGTTTTTGGCTTTTTTCTCTGATGTGACGAGTCATTACCGGTAGGACTGAATTCATGAAGAAAATAGGCACAAGTGTTAGGACTTCGAGCATTCTCACACCTACCATGTAGCTGCCCACTTCTGTATCAGCGCAATATGCTGATTGACAAACGCCATCAATACTACGAGGCAGAATCAAGGAGAAAAGTACTGTATCTAGGCGAAAATAAATTGTATTTAAGATTAGGGAGAGTCCAAAAGGGACTGATTCTTTTAAGATGTCTTTGCAGGTGTTTTTGTTGAAACGAAATCTGACATTTATAAATTTGCGGGCAAAATATAAGTAAGTAAAAAAGTAAGGAAACTTCCTGCAACACCTGCCCAAAGGAGTAGGTAGAAGCTTTGTTTTGTGGCAATGGGGTGAGTATTTACAGTGGTAATAATGGCACCTACAGTCAAAATCTTGCCAAGTACGAGTGCTATTGCTTGATATTCCATCTTTAGGCGGGCTTGTAAGGCAATAGAAAGTGTCCCTGAAAGAATAACGAGCCAGGTGGCAATACTGGCAATCGCTATCCCGTAGGGGATATAAGTGCCCTGATAACGAGTAATCAGAAAGGCAACTATGACCCCTAAGCTCATGGCAATAGTAGTGGTGAGTGTCCTGAGGGTTAGTGAGTTTTGAAATATTTTTTCAGAATTTTTGGAACTGGACATTTCTCTAACTGCTATTGTGAATATGCCTAGGTCAGCCATTGCTCCGAAAAATGCTAAAAATTCGTAAACTGTACCGTAATCACCATAGCCTGATTTGCTTAGGTAGTTTGAGAGTATTTTGACTACTAAAACAGCAAGCAAGGCTGTAATTGCCTTGCCTGCTACTTGTGCAAATGTACTTTTGAGAATCTTTCTGGCTATTGACATGTTTTTGCTAGTTCTTTTAGTTCTTGGATTGTGATCCTTTTTTGTTCCATGGTGTCTCTGTCTCTTAGGGTTATTGTGCCGTCTTCCATGGTGTCGTAGTCGATTGTAACGCAGTATGGTGTGCCGATCTCGTCTTGTCTTCTGTATCTTTTGCCGATTGAGCCTGTCTCATCATAATCTACGCTTGTGATTTCGGCGATTTCAGTGTAGATCTCTTCTGCTTTTTCTTTGAGTCCGTCTTTTTTCATAAGTGGTAGGATTGCTACCTTGTATGGTGCTAGTTCTGGTTTAAATTTCATAACTACTCTCGTGTCACCATCTTCGAGTTGTTCTTCATGATAGGCTGAAACTAAAATCGCTAGTGCGGTACGATCACAGCCAAATGTCGGCTCTATGCAGTGCGGTATAAATACTTCGTTTGTGGTTGGGTCTCTGTATTCGAGTTTTTCTCCTGAATGCTCAGAGTGCTGACGTAGATCAAAATCTGTCCTGTAAGCAATCCCCCATAGTTCTCCCCAGCCAAAAGGAAACAGGAATTCAATATCCCAAGTTTCAGATGAGTAGTGTGAGAGTTCGTCTTGTTCGTGTTGTCTCCAGCGCATTTTGTCTGTGTTTAATCCTAATATGTCTTTGTAAAAGGTGTCCATCTCTCCTCTCCATGTATCGTAAATTGGTTTCCATTCTGCTGGGTTTACGAAATATTCAATTTCCATTTGCTCGAATTCACGAGTTCTAAAGGTAAAATTTCCTGGTGTGATTTCGTTTCTAAAGGCTTTACCGATTTGCCCGATACCAAATGGGAGTTTTTTTCTTGATGAGTTAAGGACATTTTTAAAATTTACAAAAATACCCTGGGCTGTTTCTGGGCGGAGGTATACTTTTGTGGATTTGTCTTGAACTACGCCCTGGTTAGTCTCAAACATGAGGTTAAAGTTGCGTGGTTCTGTCCAGTCGCATTTTCCGCAGTCTGGACAAGTGATATTGTTGTCGATCAGCATCTTGTGGATCTCTTGGTTGTTTTTGCCTGCTACTTCCTCAACTGGCAGCTTTTCTTCTAGAAGCTTATCCCCTCTGTGGCGAGCTTTGCAGGATTTGCAGTCTACAAGTGGATCTGTAAAATTTGAAACGTGTCCTGAAGCTTCCCAGACTTTGGCATTCATAAGGATTGAGGCATCAAGACCAAGCATGTCTGATTTTTTTTGGATAAAATTTTTCCACCAAATTCTTTTTAAGTTGTTTTTGAGTTCTGAGCCAAGTGGACCATAGTCCCAAGTATTGGCTAAGCCTCCGTAAATCTGAGAACCTGCGTATATAAAACCTCTTTGTTTGGCTAAGCTGATTATTTTTTCCATTTTAAGTATAAAATCTCATTAATTGTAATATAAAAAAATCTTGAAATAAAGAGTCAAAGTAAATTTAAAAATTTACTCTTGACATAATTTATTAAAAAAAATAAGATTATATATAGTATTTTAATCACACCCCTTATGGAAAGACTAAATACATCAACAAGGCAAAGCTGTCTTACAACAAAGATAATAGATGCTCTTGTGATAGCAAATAACGAGGAGCGTCTTAAGGCTTTAATTGAAGCATATACAAGCCATGGATTGAGCGCAGAAATAGCTAAATATACTTATAAATATGATCTTATACGTAGATGTGGCATTGCAACGATACAGGGAGAGTGTGTTGCACAAATTAATAGGATATGTTTCATAGTGCCTCAAAATTCTGAAGATGAACACGAAAAAGCTCCTCAGGGCCTCTAAAGAGGGGTCAGAGAGGTATGTGTGGCGGGAGTTTTGTGATGTGGCGGAGTTTTACGATGTGTGGAAGGTGTAGTGGAAGTGGAGGGTGTTTGGTAATGTGTGGAAGGGGGCAATTTTAAAAATATCAACAACAAAAAAAGCCTCAGAATGTGAGGCTTTTTATTATATTTAATAGTAATATTAATATCTTCCGAAGTGAGCGAATGCACGATTGGCTTTTGCCATTTTGTGAACGTCTTCTCTTTTTTTGAATGCTGCACCGTCTTCTGCTGATGCTGCGATCAATTCTGCTGCTAGTCTATGACTCATTGATGAGCCTTTTTTGCCTCTTGTAGCTTGTAAAACCCATCTAATAGCAAGAGTTTGCTGTCTGTGCGGTTTTACTTCTACTGGTACTTGATAAATTGAGCCACCCACTCTTCTTGGGCGTACTTCAATTTGTGGCATTATATTACGTAATGCTTTTTCGAATATTTCTTCTGGTTTTTTATGACCTTTTGCTTTGATTGCTTCCATGGTGTCATTAAAAACTCTTCTTGCTACTGTTTTTTTGCCGTCGTGCATCAAGCAACAGATAAATTTCTCTTGAAGTGATGTTGAATTTGACGGGATAAATACTGCTTTTTTTTGTGCCATAACTTAAAATATGAAATTAATTTTTAGGTTTTTTCGCTCCGTATAATGAACGACCTCTTTTTCTGTCTTTAACGCCTTGAGTGTCAAGTGCTCCTCTAACAATATGATAACGTACACCTGGAAGATCCTTTACTCTACCTCCTCTTAATAAGACAACGCTGTGCTCTTGAAGATTGTGGCCTTCACCTGGGATATAAGCATTTACTTCCATGCCATTTGTGAGTCTCACACGAGCAATTTTACGTAAAGCTGAGTTAGGCTTTTTTGGTGTCATTGTACGAACTTTTGTACAAACTCCTCTTTTGTGTGGTGCTCCTCTTTTTAGGTTTACTGCACAGGTTTTTAGAGTATTAAAAGTCGTCTGCATTGCTGGTGAGTCTGATTTTTTTACTACCTTTTTTCTTGGCTTTCTAATAAGCTGACTAATTGTTGGCATAATAAAATTATTTAAATTTTTTTAACAAAGCTTAGAGATTTTTACAAATTTTTCAGTTTTTTGCAAGGCTTTTTTATAATTCCTCGTAAAATTTCTTTCTGTAAACGTGTCCTGCTGGGATTAATCTACCGATAATCACATTTTCTTTTAGTCCTTCGAGTGAGTCGATTTTGCCTGTTGTGGCAGCACCTACAAGTACACGGATAGTTTCTTGAAATGAGGCTGCACTAAGCCATGAATCAGTTGCAAGGGCGATTCTTGTAAGACCAAGTAGTAGTCTTTCGTAGACAACTGGTTTTTTGGCGTCTTGGTTAATCTTGTAGACTCTTTGAATGTCTACAACTTCACCTGGAAGCATGTCTTTGGCATCACCTGGATCAATAATGCGAACTTTTGAGAACATTTGTTTGACGATGATCTCGATGTGTTTATCGTTGATTGTTTGACCTTGAGATGCGTAGATTTTTTGTACTTCACTCATCAGGTATTTTTGAACGACGTAAGCGTCTGTTCTGTCGAATAGTTCTTTTAGGTTGAAGTGTCCCATGTTGAGTGGATCACCTGCATTGATTGCTTGTCTGTTTTCTACGATGATCATTTCGCCTTGTGGAAATGAGTATGTTTTTTCTGCTGGTTCTGAGTGTTTGATTGTAATCCTGCCTTGGGCTACTTCTTTAATTATTCCTGCATTGATTGCTCTCTGGATATTTTGTCCTTTTGAGATAATCTGGTTTTGAGTGACTTTGTCGCCTTTTTTAACTAGGATTTTTGCATTGTATTCGATTGGATAAGCGTCTTCGCCTAGTTC
>JAOARU010000062.1 GCA_025210675.1 Candidatus Altimarinota bacterium
ACGCTTCACTCCCTCGATTCCATTGGCAAAATCAAGGTATGCCTCCTCTACGAGTGTTTCGACAGCCTCTTTGTGAATCTGCCCGAACTCCGTCCGTTTCAGGACAAGTTCTCGTGCTTTACAGTCGCTAACTGCCCGAAAAGTACCCGACTTGTACTGCTTTGGCACTTCTTCCTCTAACCAAATGCGTGTCTCTTTCTCGAGCTTCTTGGTGATTTCCTCGATATCCACCAACACAACCCGCCTGAGATAAACGGTCGGCTTTTTAGGATCGGCACGCGTGATTGTTTGGTTGAGTTCTTTGGCCGCCCGACGATATGCCTTTAGAAGCCTTGGTGCTGGCGGTGGTGTTACGGTTGGCATGGATTAAAAGATTAAAAATGCAAAACGACAGGTCACGATGACCGTAAACAGAAAGAAAAGCACGGCGAGGTTCAGGATCAGGAAAATCTTGGCGTATCGCCACAGGTTTTGATCGAGGTTCTCGAGTCTCTTCTCCAGCACCTCCTCCGATGAGAGGTGTTTTTTGTAC
Organism: Candidatus Altimarinota bacterium; assembly: GCA_025210675.1. Classification (GTDB taxonomy): domain Bacteria; phylum Patescibacteriota; class Gracilibacteria; order CAIRYL01; genus JAOARU01. The sequence continues at coordinate 533 of JAOARU010000062.1, forward strand.
GGATTTGGATGGGTATTGTAGCTATTCATGATTTATGGGGTTAAAGTTCAATGTCTGGCGTTTCCTTTTCTTCTGCCAGTTGGTTTTTGATTCGTTCCAGCTCCTGAGTGAGTGCTTCTCCGTCAAGGTCTTTGAGTTCACGAATGGCGGTCTCTATACTTTCAATTCCACTCTCCACAAGAATTTGATGGGTTTGTGCTTCGGTGAGTAGATCGCGTGGTAGTCCGTAGTCCCACGTGAATTTGATTTCTACACCGTCGGGAAGTTTTTTCGTTCCCTCAAAAAACAGAGCTGTCTTGAGAATGTCTACAAGCTTGGCTTCGTAGCTTCGTTGCTTTCGCTTGATCTTCTTCAAAAAAGAAGCCATACGGATTTTGACGGTCTCCACTTTTTCAGCACCGCCCTGATCATCCAGCCCAAGAAAAGAAGTCGGAGTTTGAGTTACTGTGCAGATCTGACGCAGAATTCCCTCAATCTGTTTGAAGCCCTCCTCAATGAGGGCGTTTGAGTTGGTGATGTACTGCGGTACGATATCACCCTTTTCCACAAGGAAAAGCTCTTGATCGCTGTCAATCTCTCCCTTTTTTGTCAAAATTCCTTCACCTACGGCCACTTTGGCATTGAGGTGCTTGATAAGTTGCACCGAGATTTGAGTGATACGGTCGTTCAGTTCCTCAAAGAGGTTCATCACGCTTCCATAGGCAGAAATACCGAAACGCTCCTTGACTGTTTTGAAGTTATCTATTTGAAATACTGGGATGTAGTCTAGCTCTGTAGTTTCCTCCTCGGGCAAGTCAGAGCTGTAAATTGCCAGCTCCACCTTTTCCGACTGCTTCATGTCAGTGGTTGTTGTCCAGAGTTCGTGTTCGATTTTGCCCACGCTGTGAATTTGTTTGTAAAGGAATGTTTCTTTTTTCTTGTTTTTTGGGTTCACAATGTCCACGTAAGAAGCGATCACGACCTTTTGCGACTCCTCACCAAGCCTCACCCCTGAAAAGTCGGGGAAGTAATTGTCGTAGGGAATCTCCTCAATGATGGCTTCCTTTTCTTTTTGCCTTACTAGAAAGACAGTAAAGCCTGCCACGTCTTGGATCACAGAGCTTTGATACAGTTTCTCGTCGAGGTAGTTCTCTTGGATAATCTTGTTAATTTTGCCTTCAATGGGCTTTTTAGAATCGTCCTCGTTGGTTTGAATTTTGAGTTGCTCGCCGAAAAGAAAGTCTGCAGAGGTAAGCGAAACGATCTGTCCGACGTTGTAGGCAAGGTACAAAAGAGTGCGTTTCTTTTGATCTTCCTCGAAGTAGCTTTTGAGCTTGAAAACCTTGTTGTGCAGTCCTTTGAATACGTTGTAAAAGTTATTCAAACGTGCCACACGTGCGAAGTCTTCGTTGCTGGGAAATTGATTTTGCATGAGTAAAAAGTTAAAAAATTATTAAAGTCCGAGGTCGCCTCGGTTGATTTCAAGATCAGTGATCTTACGAGCCTGATAGAGAGCGAGAGCCAATGAGTCGGGAAAGTCGTCGTGTGCTCCTGCTCGATCGGGATGGTGGCACGACAAGAACTCTCCCTTGTACTCCTTGATCATCTCGAGCATTTGCATTTCAAACTTGGGAGCGAGCTTGTGATCGCTCGGATACACCAGCTCTTCATCCCGCAGAATTTTGATCAGGTTTTTGTAGAGGTTGTCCTTAGAGCGTGAACTTGACTGGTTCAGTACGTAGCCTCGTTGAGCGTTTGAAGTTGTCCACAACAGGGTCGCCCACACCAGTGGCATCAATGCAGACCTTCATCACACGCTTGTATTTTGAAAGTTCCTTTTGCACGATCTCCACTTGGTCAGTGTAATCGTCGCCACGCATTGCCAGCCATTGCAGGACTTTGAACTTCTTGAGTTCTTCATCCCAACCCACAGCGGTCAACACACTCTCGTCTTCCTCCTTGGCCACGTCCCACCCTGCGTACACGGGCTTATCGTAAGCAGTCGGCAGTTCGTAATCGCCCCGCAACTTCTCAAGCTCCGACTTGGTAATCAACATTCCACGCCCGATCTTCCAGTTGAGTGCGTACTGCGTTTGGAAGTAGTCCGAGTCCTCGCGGTAGCGTTCTTTTTCTCCCTCTACAAACTCCTTGTACTTTTTATGGAGCGGGTTTTTGGTTTTTCGGTACAGTTTCTCTTTGTCAGCGATCACTTGTTCATAGTCAAAACGGAACACGTTTTTGCCGTTCTCAATCCCGCGATAGAAGTCGCAGAGCTGATAACCTCCCGAGCCAATAAAGATTTTGCTTCCATTGGTTGAGGCGAGCATTGGGAACACCTCGTTCTTTGCTTTCTCGTCGTCGATCTTTTGAGCCTCCTCGATGATGGCAAGGTGAAGCGTTTTACTCTCAAGGTGTGAGGTTGGTGACAATGAGAAACAATAAATCGTGTTCCCATTCCCGAGCTTGAGTGTCGTTCCGTTGGCTTCCTCAAACTGTAGTCGGTAAAGCTCCTGCAGCACTCGCAGGTTTTCTTTGAGACGGTCAAAGTCTGTTTTTGCCTGCTCCTTTTGCGGTGCAAATATCCCAACCGATAGAGGTATTGGAAAAAAGTGGTGTGCAAATGTCATCACGAACGCCAGCGTATCAACCACAGCTGTGGTTTTACCTGCTTGGCGGGACACCTCGATAAACACCTCCGCACCACCTTTTTTGAAAATCGTGCGAATAATCTCGCGAGCGATTTCGCTTTGGTAGTTCGCAAACGGGCGTTTGAAGTAGTTTTGCCCGAAAGCGTCTAACGCCTTGAATGTTTTATTTAGACTTATTCTCATCGTCGAGTGATAGTAATTTGGCTAGTTCCTGTGTCGGGTCGGACACTTCGGTTTGAAGTTTCGGCGTGTACTTGGCCGAGCGTGATTGCAAGTAAAAACGCACCATCACCATGTCTTTGTTTACGATGATTGCTTCAGCAAGGCGGTCTTCAGCAATGATCCCGATCTCAATGTCGCGGATTTCCTCGGACTCCTGCATGAAGTCCACATCCGCTTTTTGCCAGCGATAAAAGGTCATACTCGAAATACCCACGTCTTTGCACGCAAGCGTAACGATTCCATGGCGGCGTTTAAGTGCTTCCAAGAACTTCTTTTTATCCCGTTTTGTGCCTTTTTTTCCTTGCATAGAATTTATTTAGTTGATGGGGTGCTCCCGTGTAACAAGTGCAACAAGTAATAGGTGCTTCCCCTGTTAGAAGTGTGAGAAGTTAGGTCAGTTTTTCTGCCTTCTCTCCTGTGTAGTCTTCCCAGCGTTTGATGACGACATCCACGTATTTAGGGTCTAATTCAAGCCCAAAACAGGAGCGTTCGGACTTCTCGGCAGCGATGAGTGTTGACCCTGACCCCATGAAGAAATCCAAGACCAAATCACCCGATTTACTACTGTTTCTGAGTGCATAAACGATTAATTCCACTGGTTTTTGGGTTGGATGGACGTATTCTCCGACCTTATCCCGTGCCATGCTCCACACCGTGGTCTTGCCCTGCTCCTCAGCTCGCTTCATCTTCTGTGCCCACGCGAAGAGCTGTGCGTCGGGCTTTTGAAAATCCCACACGGTTGAGTGTTTTCGGTCTCCGTAGAACTGCACCTTTTTGCCTTTCACTGCACAGTAAAAGAACGGTTCATGCTTCCAGTGGTAATCTGAGCGTCCCAGTGAGAAAGCGGGTTTATTAAAAACCCTGAAAAATACCTTCCGCTTATTGCTGAGACTATGGGAAAGCCTCTCTCCTATTTCTTCGGAGAAGACAATCCCGAATTAACAGAATTTGCAGAAAAAGCAAGGAAGTATGACACCTTAGTTGAAGTTCTCAAAGAAACTGGAATTATGAATGGAGGATCTAACAGCAGTGTGAACAGTAATGGTGGTGAGAAAAATGTTACCGTTGGAGGAAATGGCAACCATGTAAATGTAAATCCAAATGCTCAAAAACTCGTTTAAGAACTCATGAAAAAAGATCATGAAGAACATCAGCTTATTTTGAGAATCCTAGAATTAGAAAAAAACGAGAAAGACAAGCTTTTTCAGCTATATGACGTTGTCAAAAAAGGAAAAAAGTAATTTTAATTCATAAAAAACTATGAAGAAATATCTCTCATACTGTCGCGTATCGACTAAAGCACAGGCTGATCGAGATAACTCTCTTCCAGTGCAAAGGCGAGCGATTACAGAATATGCTCAAAAGAAGAAATTAGAGGTGGTCGAATGGTACAGTGAGGCAAAATCGGGCTTCAAAGGGAAGCTTACCGAGTTTTACAAAATGATCGAGCAACTAAAAGACCCCTCAATAGAAGGGGTTATTTTTCATAAGCTAGATCGTAGCTCCCGAAATGTCGGAGACTTCTCGGTTCTCGACAAGCTCATGACCAAAGAAGGCAAAAAGATCGTGGTCATCGAGGGAGAATTCGACACGGAAAAGGCGGCAGGTCGCCTCGCATTCCGTCAATTTTGTAATATGGCGGTTTGGTACTCAGAAAACCTGTCAGAGGAAGTAAATGCCAAAATGGCTGAGTGTTTGAGAAAAGGATACTATCCAACTCACGCCCCGATAGGCTATCGAATTGGAATCAAAGGGCAGGATGATGACTTCAAAAAGAAATATCCCGATCCAAAACTTGCACCTTTTGTGAAAGAGAGCTTTAGACTCTTTGCAACTGGCAATTACTCACTCCGAAGCCTCTGTGACTACATGAAGAGCCGAGGGATGACTAATTCCCATGGAGGAGAACTTCGTAAGGGAGTTTTTGAGCGAATGCTAAAAAATCCTTTCTACTATGGAACTATTAAATGGCAAAAAAAGAATACGGGAAAGATCATCCTTTATCAGGGAAACCACGAAACATTAATTACAAAAGCCCTTTACGAAAAAGTACAAGCCATCATCGAGGGCAGAACACAACAAGGAAAAACTAAACACGATTACATTTATTCAAAAATGGTGAAGTGTACTTGTGGAAATTATTTAATCGCCAGCAAGCACAAAGACCACATTTACCTTGAATGCCAAAATAAGAAGTGTGATTTCACATCGATTCGAGAAGATCAATTTGAAGACAAGGTTATTACACTTGTAGCAAGATATTCGCTGGAAGGAGAATTTGTGCAATATTCAAAGTTCGCCATCAAAGAGATGTCGGGAAATATTCGAGAGGATAATAAGGCAAAACGCAAAGCTCTCAATATGCAGCTCTCACAGCTTGATGGTCGCCTGCAAAAACTCAATAATGCGGTTATCGAGGGATTCTTTGACCCACAGGAGGGAATTGAAGAGAAAAATAAAATCGTTGAACAGAAGCAAACTTTGATCGAACAGCTGGGCAGAGCAGAGACAGAAAAAGAAGATACTCTTTGGAATCTAACCGAGAGAGTGATTTCATTTTTTAATATCTTGCCAAATAACTACCGAAACTTGAGTCCAATCGTCAAAAGAAAGCTTTTGAACTTTCTTTTCTTGAACCTGCGACTAGACGGTCAGAAACTGCTTGCTGAAGCGGTTTCTGAATTTGAAAATTTGAGATTAGCCAATAATCGGCTTGAGGGCGAAAAGCTCCTCTTGAACCTACGACCAGACGCTGAAAAACCGCTTAAAGAAGCCTTCCCCATAATGGCAGAAAGCCTTTCTAAGCCTGATTTTCCTAATGGTCGGGGTAGCAGGACTCGAACCTGCGACCTCACGGTCCCAAACCGCGCACTCTAGCCAACTGAGCTATACCCCGTACATCTTAAATTACCTAATATATCTTACTTAAAAAATAATATAAATCAAGCTTTTTTAATAAAAACCTCATAAAAAAGGCTTATTTAAAATTTACACCATCATCTTGGAATGATTCTAGTTTTTTTAATATATCTACCAGTCTAGCTGCATAACCCCATTCATTGTCGTACCAGAGCATTATTTGAACATATTTACCATCTATAACTTTTGTTAGTTCTGTGTCTAAAATAGAACTTGATGTATTGGTTTTAAAGTCAATAGATACTAATTGCTCATCACAAACATCAAGAATCCCTTTTAATCTTGGCTCTTCTTTTCTTTTTCTAAATAATTCATTGATTTCTTCGGTTGTTGCTTCTTTTTCAAGGACAAGTCTTACGTCGCAAACTGATGATGTGGCAATTGGTACACGAAATGCTAACCCGTCTAGCTTTCCGCTTAATTCTGGAATTATTTTAGAAGTAGCCTTAATAGAACCCGTTGTTGTTGGAATAAGACTTTGGACAGCGCTTCTAGCTCTTCTTAAATCTCTGCCTGAGTTGTCTAGTAAATTCTGAGAATGTGTGAAGCTGTGAAGAGATGTGGCAAAAGCGTTTTTAATACCGTATTCTTCAATAATTATTTTTAGTGCTGGCGCTATACAGTTTGTTGTACAAGATGCGTTTGATACAACATTAAGTTCAGGTGATAATCGATCTTCATTTACACCAAAAACAAAAGTCGGAGTATCGTCTTTCATAGGAGCTGTTACTAAGACTTTTTTTGCACCACCTTCCAAGTGCCTTGAGGCTAGGTCGTAGGTTTTGGCACTGCCCGTACTTTCTAGTACGACATCTACACCTAATTTGCCCCAAGGTATCTCAGAAGCCTCTTTGATAGCAAGGTTTTTTATTTCTTTGCCATCTACAAAAAGTGAATTTTCTTTGTATGAAATTTTATTTTCTAGTCGACCATGTAAAGAATCGTACTTTAGAAGGTGTGATCTCATTTGTGCATCTGCACGTGAGTTTATTGCTACAACCTCAATATTAGGGTTGTCCAATAGTAGCCTGTGCACATTCCTGCCTATTCGACCATATCCATTTATTCCTACTTTTAACATTTTGAATAAAAAACTAAAGGAATTTTTGCAGAATATGAATACATAGGCAAGTTTTTTATAAAATTATGCGGCTTTTTCGACTACTCCCAAAACCTTGGCTTTGGTTGCTATGCGATCAGGTCTGGTTATTCCATTTTTTAATATATCATTTAGAGCACCTACTCCTCCTGGTAGTAGTTTTTCATTGCCGCTTAGGCTTTCTGCTCTTCTGTTCGAAGGCAGTCCATTTATTGTTCTTAGCATTGTAAGGGATTAAAATTTGTTTTTAATATTTATGATTTTTAAACACACCCACCTTTAAGAATCATGAAATTTTTTATTATCTAAAGTGGAGTTTGCTGAAAAGGCGAGGCTTTAAGGATTAATCTGTTTTTCATATTTATTTTTGTTAAATATATTACTATTTTGCAATATTTTTATAAATTTGTCAAATAAAGTATTTTTATAAAAATATAGCTTATTAATGAGATGGATAGTTTATTTTGATTTTTTATAAAAACTCCCTTGAAAATTATCTGATTTCTTGAAAAAATAAGATAAGATTTTAGATATAAAAAAGTGGAAAAGCAGTTCGTACATCTTCATGTCCACAGTCATTTTTCTTTGCTTGATGGGCTTTCTCGTCCAGAGGATATTGCTCGTGAGGCAAAGAGGCAAAATGCACCTGCGGTAGCTATTACAGATCATGGTACTATGTACGGAGTGGTTGAGTTTTTTAAGGCATGCAAAAAAGAGGGAATTAAGCCAATAATTGGCTGTGAATGTTTTGTGGCTAATCGTAGTCTGCATGACAAAGAGGCAGGCATAGATAATAAGCGACACCATCTTGTGCTTTTGGCAAAAAATCAAAAAGGTTATCAAAATTTAGTAAAAATGGTAACTACGGCGTATCTTGAAGGGCTTTACTATAAGCCGAGAATTGATTTTGAGCTACTGAAAAAGCATTCAGAGGGGATTATTTGCCTTTCTGCGTGTATAGCTGGCGAAGTTCCTAATAATTATATAAATCATGGTTTAGATGAAGCAAAAAAATCCGCTCTTAAATTTAAAGATTTATTTAAAGATGATTTTTATCTTGAGGTTCAGTATCATCCTGGTATTCCAGATCAGGCAAAGGCAAATGAGGGCGTAATTCAGATTTCAAAAGAGCTTGATATACCGCTTGTGGCAACAAACGACTCTCATTATCCATTAAAAGAAGATGCGGATGTGCATGATACATTGCTTTGTATTCAAACAAATGCTCAAAAAGATGAAAAAGAGCGTATGTGTATGCTTGATAGTGATTTTTCTTTAAGGACTCCTGAGGAGATGTATGAGGTTTTTTCTCATGTGCCTGAAGCTTGTGAAAATACTGTAAAGATAGCAGAAAAATGTGATTTTGAATTTACATTTGGGGTAAATCATTTACCAAATTACCCGACTGAAGATGGTAGTGATGATAAGACTTACTTGAGACGTAAATGTGAAGAGGGTATTAAAAATAGATTTAATTTTGATCCAAAAAATCCTCAAACAGATAAAGAAAAGGAGATTGTGGATAGGCTTGAGCTAGAGCTTGGTGTTATTAATGATATGGGTTTTCCTTCCTATTTTTTAATTGTGTGGGATTTTGTAAAATGGGCAAAAGATCAAGGAATAGCAGTGGGACCTGGTCGTGGTTCTGCGGCTGGTTCACTTATATCTTATGTGCTTGAGATTACAAACCTTGATCCAATTGAGCATGAGCTGTTTTTTGAGAGGTTTTTAAACCCTGAAAGAGTGTCAATGCCTGATATAGATCTTGATTTTGCTGATGACAAAAGAGATGAGGTTATTCGTTATGTTAGCGAGAAGTACGGCAAAAATCGTGTAGCTCAAATCTGTACATTTGGAACAATGGCTGCTAGAGCTGCTATAAAAGATGTAGGTAGGGCATTTGGGATACCTTTTACAGAGATGAATGAATTTGCGAAACTGATTCCTGATAAGCCCGGTACAACCCTTGAGGAAGCCTTAGAGATGAGTAAGGAGTTAGTAGATGATATTGAATCAAATTCAGTTCATAAAAAAATATTTGAAACAGCAAGAAAATTGGAAGGCTCAGTGCGTCATGTGTCGGTGCATGCTTGTGCTGTTGTGATTGCGCCTGATGATTTAATGAATTACACACCGCTTCAATATCCTCCAAAAGATGATTCAATAATTATTACTCAGTTTTCAGCGAAACCAATTGAGGCTCTTGGTCTCTTGAAAATGGACTTTTTGGGGCTAAAAAACCTTACCATTATGGATAAGGCCAGAAAAATCATCAAAAGAACTCATGGAGTTGATATTGATCTGGATACAATTCCTATGAATGATGCGAAAAGTTTTGAGCTTTTGACAAGAGGGGAAACCACTGGTGTATTTCAGTTGGAATCTGATGGTATGAAAAAGTATTTGCGTGAATTGCGTCCAACTAACTTCGAAGATATTATTGCGATGGTGTCGCTTTATCGACCAGGTCCAATGCAGTTCATACCTGATTATATTAAAGGTAAGCACGGGCTAAAAGAGGTAAAATACGTTGATAAGAGTCTGAAGCCTGTTTTGGAAAAAACTTATGGTATTGCGATATATCAGGAGCAGATTTTAAAAATAGCCCAGGTTTTAGCAGGATTTACCCTTGGGCAGGCTGATATATTGAGGCGTGCTATTGGTAAAAAAATCCCAGAAGAATTAGCTTCACAAAGACGTAAGTTTATAGATGGTGCAGTAGAAAAAGGTCATTCAGAACAAATGGCAATAGATGTATTTGATAAAGTTATTGAACCATTTGCGGGGTATGGATTTAATAGATCGCATGCTGCTTGTTATGCAATGATTGCCTATCAGACAGCTTATTTGAAAGCTAATTATCCTACTGAATTCATGTCAGCTTTACTCTCTTGTGATTCTGGTAATACAGATAGGGTTAAAAAAGACATTGAAGAATGTGATGTATTGGAGATAAAGATTTTGCCTCCAAGTGTAAATGAGTCTCTAAAAAATTTTACAGTATCAGGCGAAAAAGAAATTCGCTTTGGACTTTCAGCAATTAAGGGGATAGGGGATAGCGTGGTAAATGATATTATTAATACTAGAAAAGCAGATAAATTTAAAGATTTTGAAGATTTTGTAACTAGGCTTCCACAAAAATCAGTCAATAAAAAAGCTCTTGAAGCACTGGCTAAGTCAAGCGCTATTAAGGAATTTATTAATAATCCGCATGCAATACTAGAAAATATCGAAGAAATAACAGGTTTTGCTAAGAGGAATGCAGAACCAAAAGAGACTAATCAAATAGGATTATTCGCAGATGAGGTAGTAGATGAATACAAGCCAAAAATGACTCTCAAAGATGTAAAAAAAGCTACTCGCATGGAAGCTTTGAATTACGAAAAAGAGACATTAGGACTGTATGTTTCTGATCATCCCCTGAAGGGTATGGATAATTATTTTGCAGGAAAAGGCAGGTTAATTGCTGAACTTCATGAAAAAGGCAAAAAAGATGAACCAGTTGAGATAGGAGGTATGGTTACGAGTTTTAGAAAAATCATTACAAGAAATAATACCACAATGGCAGTTGTGCAGCTTGAAGACCCAACCGACAAGATTGATGTAGTGCTTTTTCCTAAAATTTATGAAAAATATTCTAATATTTTAGAAGGTGCAGAAATAATGAAGATAAAAGGAAAATACGACAAAAGAGATGAACAGGTTCAGGTAATTGCCATGAGTGTTGATACTGCAAAATTTGAAGAGGTGCGTATAGCATCAAAGCGTATGCCTCAAATCGAGCGTCAATTTGAAAAGAAAGAAAAAGCACCTAGTATGTGGACTATAGATATTCCAAAAGGTATCAATAAAAAAGATCTTCAAAGGGTAAATGAAGTGCTAACTAAAAGCACGGGATCATGTTTTGTAGAGATAAAAATAGGCGAAAAAACTTTTCCATTTCATCACAAGATTGAATTTTCTGAGAATCTTCAGGGTAAAATTTATGCTATACTTAAAAAGTGAAAAAGATTCATGATAACAAAAAGGCATTTTTTGACTATGAGATTTTAGAAAAATTTGAAGCAGGAATTGTGCTTTTAGGTTGTGAAATAAAGTCTATTCGTGAAGCCAGAGTTAATTTAAAAGGTGCTTATGTGCTCTTAAAAGGCAATGAGGCATGGCTTCGTGATATGCACATTGCTCGTTATAAGTTTCATACTGAGCTACTTGATGAAAAAAGAGATCGAAAACTGCTTTTAAATAAGCGAGAGATGCTCAAAATAGAAAAAAAGCTAAATGAGCAAGGGATTAGCTGTGTACCGCTTTCTGTGTATCTAAAAAATGGACTATGTAAGATACAGATAGCCATAGCAAGAGGTAAAAAGCAATACGACAAACGTGAATCACTTAAAAAGAAATCATTAGACAGAGATCTTTCAAGAAAGCTGAAAAATTACTAAAAACTCTTGCTTATGAGCTTATTTTATGGGAAAATACTTTTGATTTTTTATTTTCCGTATCTTTTGAATTGCACCAATCCTCCCTTAATAAAGGGTTAAAGTGCAGATAATCAATAGATATTGCGATTAAGGATTTTTTTAAAACACACATGAAGGAAATTTCAGTACGCGAGATGCTCGCAAATGCTGTCCATTTTGGACACAAAAAAACTACATGGAACCCAAAAATGAAAACTTATATTCATGGAGCAATGGGTGATGTACATGTATTTGATTTAAACAAAACTGCTAAAGCGCTTAAAGAAGCTTGTGATTTTTTAAATCGTGCTTCACGCGAAGGCAAGACTATTTTGTTTGTATCTACGAAGCCACAAACAAAGGTTCTTTTTGAGGAATTTCAAAAAGAGGTAGGTGTGCCAATTATTGTAAATAAGTGGATTGGCGGACTTTTGACTAATCAAAAAACTATTTCAGCTAGAATTAGAAAATTCAAAGATTTAAAAGAAATGGTCAAAACAGGTGAAATCGAAAAATTTACTAAAAAAGAACAGGCTAAGCTTAAAAAAGACTTAGAAAAACTAGAAGAAGCTTTTGGTGGTATTGAGAAAATGCACAGAAAACCTGATGTTATGTTTGTTGTTGATGGTAAGCGTGATAAAAATGCTTTAAAAGAAGCAGAAATTTTAGGAATTCCTGTTGTAGGAATCTGTGATTCTAATGCAGATCCAGATTTGTATGATCTTGCTGTTCCTGCAAATGATGACGCTATTTCATCATTGACCTATATTCTTTCTTTTATTTTTGATGCAGTAAAAGAAGGTAAAAATAAATCTAATAGATAAATATGACCTACCCACAAGAGACCTTGGATCAATTCCAAAAAGAGAACGGCATGAGTCTTGAAGAAGCTTGGGAGTATGTAAAAAGGTGGAATTTTGAAGGAAAAAAAGATCAAGCAATTCAGGGTTGCAAAGAAATTGTAAAGTTTTTCCCAGACCATGAAGCAAAAGATCTTCTTGAGAAAATGTCTCCAGAGCAAGCAATAGGGCTTCAGGCTGAGAATAAAGTGGAAGACGTAGCTCATAAATTGGTTGATGGCTTTAATAATACTATTGGATCTATGACTGCTCCTGAAAAAGCCGAAGAAAAAAAGGCAAAAGAGCAAGAGGCAGCTATTAAATTAGAAGCGGCCAAGCAAAAAGCTACAACTAATGATGAGAGAATGTATGCTGCGATGAGTTATTTGTGGGTATTGGTTTTTATCCCCTTGCTTCTTAAAAAGGAGAGTGAGTTTGCAAAATTTCATGCAAAACAAGGAGTGATATTATTTGCTATTTTGTATTTCTTTGATGCAACAATAGTGGGTCTTTTATCGCTTATTCTTGGTAGTGCTGTGGTTGGTTTTGCATTTGGATTTGTGCTTATGTTTGTAAGAGTATTCTTTGCCTTTCAGGCATGGAATGGTAAATGGATAGAGTTTCCATTATTATACGGTCTTTCTAAAAAGATCTCATTATAATTTTTTTGATTTTTTAATAGTAAAATGGCAGAAATAACAGCAAAAAGCGTAATGGCTTTGCGTGAAAAAACAGGTGTTTCAATGATGGCTTGCAAAGAAGCCTTGGTTGAAGCTCAGGGTGATGAAGAAGCGGCAATCAAAATTCTTCGTGAAAAAGGTATGGCAAAAGCAGCTAAAAAAGCTGACAGAGAGACAAAAGAAGGCGCAGTTTCATTTGCAGGAAAAAGTATTATATCTCTTAATTGTGAAACTGACTTTGTTGCAAATAATCAAGATTTCAAGGATTTTGTAGTTCGTCTTGCTGAAGCAGGTGAAAATGCGGAACAAACATTTGAAGCTGAAAAAGCAGAAATGATCACAAAATTGGGTGAAAATATAAGTTTTGGCGGCGAAAAAACATTATCAAAAGGCGATACATTTGGTGGATTTATTCACTTTAATAGCAAAGTAGGAGCTATTGTCGCTCTTGAGGGTGGTGATGAAGAACTTGCAAAAGAGGTCGCAATGCATATTGTAGCCACAAATCCTTTGGTTCTTTCTCCTGCTGATATAGATCAAGAATTATTAGCAAAAGAGAAAGAGATATGGCAAAAAGAGCTTGAAAATAGCGGAAAACCAGAAAAAATCTGGGAAAATATCATGCAAGGAAAAGAGAAAAAATTTGCATCTGAAAACGCTCTAGTATCTCAAGGGTTTGTAAAAGACCCAAGTATGACTATTGAGCAATTAGTTGCTCAAAAAGGAGCAAAAGTTGTCGATTTTATCAGAATGGAAGTTTAATAAACGACCATACAAAAAGCCTCCAAGTAATTGGGGGGCTTTTTGTAATACCTAGATTGTATTATCTTCTTGGTGATTTAAAAAATTTTCAGTCTATATTTATTTCTTTTTAATTGAGCCCCTTGTTGAATTTAAATGTCTTATACAAAGCTTCTGCCTCCATCTACAACTAGTGATTCTCCTGTTGTAAAGCGTGATTTTTCAGATGCTAGAAAATAAATACTTTCTGCAATATCTTCAGGCTCAGCGCATATCTGAAGTGGTGTTATTGAGGCTTCCTTTACGAGTCTTTCAGGAGATGTGTCATGTATTGGTGTTCTTGTAAAACCAGGGGCAACACAATTTACTCTGCACTGAGGAGCAAAGGCCCGAGCAAGTGAGATAGTCATATTATGAATACCAGCTTTGCTTGCTGAATAGTCAATAGTGGTCGCCTGAGCAGGAAGCGCTCTCATAGAGCCAATATTGATTATATTTGAGGCTCCTAAATGGTAAGCATGCCTTGCACATAAAAATTGAGCGGTTAAATTTACCATGAATAGATTTTGAAAATCATCAGCAGTATAATCATCAACTTTTTTACGATTTACCATGCCAGCATTATTAATCAATACATCAATTTTGCTGTGATCTTGTTTGATTTTTTCAAACATTGTATCAATCTCATCAGCTTTCAGGAAATCAGCAATGTAAGAAAAAGCCTTACCGCCATTTGAGCGGATTTCGTCGACTATTTTAAAATCTTTTGCGCCACGGCCATGAACTAGTGCTATATATCCTTCTTGAGCAAATTTTTTCGCTACACTAGCGCCTATTCCACTGGTTGCGCCTGTAATTAATGCTATTTTTTTCATAAACTTATTATATCATATTTTAAAAATTTGCACCAAAATAATCAATTCATGGAATTATGATGAGAAGTTGGCTTGTTCTGGCTCTGGCTTTTTCTGCAGAGAGAATAAGTGTTAAGCTAGAATTTGGTGATCTTCTTGGGATTATCTTGTAGTTTGGACTCATCAATGCCAAAAAATGCCTACAGCTACGATTTTGTGATTTATGGGCAGATTTTGTCAAACTTGATAATATCGATTCAAATCGTTAAGTGTTGCATATCAATAATGCTTATTGAATGGGGGCTAATTGCCAACTGACAGAAAGGTCTTAGTATTGCGAGGGGGCTTGATTTTATACCAATTATGCTCAAGTAGTGAAAATAACTCACGTATCTGACCTGAAGGTCTTGGCGGAAAAGGATAGCAGAGCTGAACTGAGATCAATGATGATCAATTCCCTGGTCTTGAGACTGAGATGCTTCGGTTTTTCGCTTTTTCCCTTGACTTTGGAATTTACTAATGTATATTTGTACTGTTACATAAGTACAAAATATGCAAAATCTAGTTAAAAAAGAGCTTTTGGAAATTACACTGAGTATCAAAAATATCGAAGAAATGAATGATTTTATAGAAAGCATACTAACTCCTGATGAATTTGATCAAATTGCGATTCGTTGGCAAATCGTCAAAAAAATACTTAAAAAAGAACCTCAAAGGCAAATTGCAAAAGATTTAGGAATAAGCATTAGTAAAGTCTCAAGAGGGTCAAGAGAAATTAAGTATGGAAATGGAATTTTTCAGAAATTATTTAAACGCCAAGATGAAAATAGTTAATTTAAAAAATACACAATTAAAAGAAATTAAAAAAACATTAGAATATAAAAAAGATAATACATCGTATTATTTCCCTATGATTAGGGAATACAAAAACCCTTTTATTTATGAATCAAAAGACATATCAAGGGTTTATGGAAGACTGTCTTTAATGGGCTTTGATCCATGTTTAAAAATATCAGGAAAAGACCAAATTTTTAGCATTCAGGTTTTAAATTCAAGAGGAAGACTATTTTTTGATCATATTAATCAGTCAGATTTTGAAGATTTAGCTTCATTTGCAAAAACTGAAACCCAAATTCAAGCTGAGATCAATATTAAAAAATACACCTTTAATGAGGATCAAAGAGTTAGTCAAAATACCACATTAAGCGCACTTAGAGTAATTCTTGATAAATTTAAGACAAAAAATAAGGTTTTTTTAGGTCTTTATGGTGCATTTAGTTATGATATAGTCAGGCTATACGAAGATATTGGAAATCATGCTCAGGATGAAGGGGTTGATGATTTTTGCTTTTTTATTTATGACAGTTTTTTGCATTTTGATCACTTAAAAGAAAAAGCAGAAATGATTTTATATAGAGAAAAAGAAGAGGATATTGACTTTAAAAACCAGATCGAGACAGGGGATTTTGAAATTTCTAACCAGTCTTTTGACCAGAGCAAAGAGGAATATATGCAAAATGTGCTTTCTGCAAAGGATTTAGCACTAAAAGGAGAACTTTTTGAGGTTGTCTTTGCTCGCAAGATGGAAGCTGATTTTAAAGGTGACTCTTTTGCTCTTTATGAACGATATCGTGATATAAATCCGTCTCCTTATATGTTTTATTTTGATTTTGGAGATGATGAGTATTTAGTAGGTGCAAGTCCTGAAATGATGATTAGAGTTGAGCGTGGAAAAGTGCATGTGAGACCTATTTCAGGTACAGCAAAAAGAGAAAATGACTTGATTAAAGATCATGAAAATATGCTCAAGTTGCTCAATTCTGAAAAAGAAAGAAGTGAGCTTGATATGCTTATAGATTTAGCCAGAAATGATCTGGCGAGAATTTCAGAAAAAGGTGTCGAAATTACTGAATACAGAACAGTAGAGAAATATTCCAGAGTAATGCACACAGTAGCCCATGTCCAAGCCAAATTAAAAAACGGGCTAGTAGCGCTTGATGCCTATATATCCTCAGCAAATGCCGGAACGCTGACAGGTGCTCCAAAAGTAGCAGCAATGAGACAAATTGAATTACATGAAAAAACTCGTAGAGGATTTTATGGAGGAGGTATAGGATATTTAGCCTTTAATGGTGATATGGATACAGGTATTATTATCAGAACAGCACATATTAAGCAGGGTAAATTATCCTATAGAGCAGGTGCAACATTGCTTTATGATTCTGATCCTAAGGCTGAAATTGAAGAGACAGAAAATAAAAGTAGGGCATTTTTAGATACATTTTGTTAAATAGCTATGAAAGCACTTTTAATAGATAATTTTGATTCATTTACATTTAATTTGGTAGATTTTTTGCGCTTATTAGATGTCGAAGTAAAAACATATAGAAATATTATAAATCCTGAAAAAATAGATCAGATCAAGCCTGATTTTTTGGTTTTTTCGCCTGGCCCTTCTGTTCCAAATAATGCTGGAAATTTACTTAAAATCATTGATCAATATTACGAAAAATATCCCATGTTTGGAGTTTGCTTGGGGCATGAGGCTTTGATTGAAGCATTTGGAGGAAGTCTTAAGTTTGTACCGCCTGTACACGGCAAAAAATCTTCAATTCATCATGACAAAAAAACCATCTTCAAAAATATTAAACAAGACTTTCAGGCAGGCAGGTATCATTCTTTAGTTGGTGACAATATTCCAGACTGCTTTGAAGTATCGTCTAAAGTAGATGATTTGGCTATGAGTATGCGACATAAGAATTTGCCAATTGAATCTGTTCAATTTCATCCTGAGTCAGTCTTGACCATGGAAAACAACAATGGTCTTAAATTAATGAAAAATTTTATTGAGACTTATTTTTGAAAGATTTTTTTTAAATTACGTATAAATTAATATGAAAAACTTAGAATACCTTTTTTCAGAACAAGCCACAGACATAGAAAGAATGGATTTTCTCTTAAAAATGAATGAAAGAGGCATTACAAGTGATGATGTGGCTAAATTAGTAGAATACCTATTGCCAAAAGACTTTCCAAAAATGCCAGGAGCAATAGATATATGTGGCACAGGAGGCAGTAAGTTGCCAAGAATTAATACATCTACTATCTCTGCCTTTATACTTGCTCAAAAGGGTATAAAAATAGCAAAGCATGGCAATAGGGCTTCAAGTGGACGTTTTGGGAGTTTTGATTTATTGGAAGCTCTTGGTTTTGATATAGAGAAGAATGCTGACCAATTAAAAAATGATTTTGACAAGCAAAATCTGGCATTTATATTTGCGCCTAAGTTTTTTTCAGCATTGAGGCATTTTGCAAATGTTCGCAAAGAAATAGGCGTACCGACTATTTTTAATATATTGGGTCCATTGTTAAATCCTGCTCAGCCACAAATTCAGATAATAGGTACAAATTCAGAAAAAAATGCTAAGCTTCTTATAGAGTCATGCAGAAAAATGAAAAAGAAAAAAGTAGCTATAGTTACTTCTAAAGGGGGATTAGACGAGATAGATATTTCCAATGATACTATTGTATTTGAGCTTAATGATGGACAGATAAATGATTATATTGTGTCTCCTGAGGATTTTGGTATTGAAAAAGTTGATTTTAATGAGATAAAGGGGGGTGATCCAGAATTTAATACTAAAGTAACTAAAGATATATTAAGAGGTAATTGTGATACTCAGCACAAGGATTTAATATATGCAAATTCCGCATTTTGTCTCTTTTTTATGGGGCAATACAACTCTATGAAAGAGGCATTTTGTGATATATATGATGAGGATTTTTCAAAAATGATTTTATAGACCTTGACCGATTGGTCAGGATTTGATATAATTTCTTGAGACTTTTGTTTGGAAATGCCAAAAGATAAAAATTGCAGAGAGGATATAGTGAAAGCATGTAAGAGATTATTTCTTAGCGGAGATATGAGCATATCTGTTGAAAAAGTGGCTAAAGAGGCTAATGTTTCTAAATCATTGGTTTTTTATTTTTTCAAAAATAAAGAAAATCTGTTTTATGAATTCGCAGAAGATATGATAAATTGCATTGCTGATCAATTGGAAGTGATTCAGCAAAAACCCATCAAAGAAGATCAAAAAATAATAGAAATGTTAGGAATATTTCTTGAAAACACAAAAAAAGGAGGCAGTTTTGCACATTTTATGTTTAAAAATTGCCTAGATAGAAATGAAAGATTCATGAAACTTGGAAACAAGATACATAAGAGATTTTTTGATATATTTCACAGTGTTATATTAAATGGAATTAGAAACGGCACATTTAAAAAAGTACCTCCAGTGGAGGCAACATTAGTTATTTTAAGGGTTTTTGACTCTCTTGCTCTTGATAGAGCTTTGAGATTTTCACAAGCTGAAAAAATAACTAGTTCAGAAAATATTTTTGATTTTATAATTTTTCTACTAAAAGATGACAAGACAAAATCTTAGTATAGGATTAGCTTTATTTATGACGCTTTTTTTAGCAGCTTGTTCTGATCAGGAAGATGTGAACGTAGGAGATCAAAATGCAAAAGAGGCAAAAGCTAGAGCAGTTAAGGTAATAGAGGCTCAAAAGCAATCATTTGCACCAATTGTTGAGACACTTGGCTCATTAAAAGCAAAAAGCGAAACGACTTTAGCAAGTGAGGCGTCAGGCACAATTTCTCATATTTATGTAAAAGAAGGAGATTATGTAAAAAATGGTGACTTGCTTTTACAGTTTGACCCAAATAATAATTTGACTACTGTGAGCCTAGAAAATGCACGTCAGGCATTTAATAATTCTGACTCTCTTTATAATTTAACTCTTAGTTCTGCAGAAAGTGCAAAAAAAACAGCAGAGTTATCGGTTGAACAAGCTGTGATATCTTTAGAAACAGCTAAAAAATCAGATTCATCAACTGACATATCAGTAGAGGAGCAAATAGACTCTGTGGAAACAGGCATAGAAAATGCAAGGGTAGATCTTGAGTTAGCTGAAAAAGCACTAAAAGATGAAAAGGAAAATATGGCAAAAGCAGAGAAAAATTTCATGCAAAATGCAAAAAACACCTTTTCGTCTAGTCGTGTAATATTTTTAAGTGATCTACAAAAAGCAGATGAGATACTTGGAGTAACAGATCAAAATAGCAATATTAATAATCA
>JAOARU010000063.1 GCA_025210675.1 Candidatus Altimarinota bacterium
ACAGCATAGAATCAAGGATTAGTCACCCTACAGCAAACTCTTGACTTAGTGAGAAATAGATACACTTAAAGTCAAAGAAGTTCCGAAAAACAAAAACAAAAAAAGCATCTTCAAAAACATTTAAGGTGTTTTTTTTGTGGAAAAAAAATCAAAAAAGTAGTTTAATATAAGTGTAACAAAAAAAGTCGATATGCATAGAAAATCTATCTTTATTTTCCATAAAGACCTCCGCCTTGAGGATAATACAGGGCTTATTGCTGCTTTGATGAGCTCTAAAAAAGTAGTACCTCTTTTTATTTTTGACGAGAGACAGCTTTTGAATAATGATTATTTTTCAGAAAATGCTTTTGAATTTATGATCGAGTCTCTTTTTGATCTTGATCAGCAACTAAAAAGCAGGGGTTCGTATCTAAATATGATAAAAAAAGGCAAAACAGTCGATGTATTGAGAGAATTAATAGAAAAAGAAAACATAGACGCAATTTATTCCAATCGTGATTATACACCTTTTGCGCAAAATAGAGATCTTGAGATTGCTGAATTATCGCTAGAAAAAGACATAAGCTATTATCAATTTGCTGATAGTCTTTTTTATGAGCCTGAAGAATTACTAAAAGATGATGGAACTTTTTATAAAGTTTTTACACCTTTTTTCAAAAGAGCGCTTACTTTTCAGCCAAAATTAATACGTAGAAATAATTATCATAATTTCACAAATATATCCTCTGACAATATTGGACTTGCTGATAGTCTTTTAAAAAAGCGCAATACGCATCTAGCTGTTAGGGGCGGCAGAAAAAATGCTCTTAATATTTTAAAAAATAATTTCTCGGATTATTTTGATTTTCGCAATTACCCAAGTCAGAAAAAGACCACAATGCTTTCTGCTTATGTCAAGTTTGGCTGCGTTTCTCCAAGGGAAATTCATGATAGATTTTTTAGTAATCACGAGCTTTTGAGGGAGTTTTTTTGGCGAGATTTCCTAATTCATCTGGCTTTTCATTGTCCTTATGTGTTTGGCAAGGAGTTTAAGATAAAGTTTCAGTCTATGAAGTGGGATTATGATATGGAGAGATTTTTGGCTTGGTGTAATGGTGTAACCGGTTTCCCGATCGTTGATGCTGGCATGAGGCAATTAAATCAAACAGGCTTTATGCACAATAGGGTACGTATGATTGTAGCCTCTTTTTTAGTGAAAAACTTACATATTGATTGGCGTTGGGGTGAGAAGTATTTTGCAAAAAAATTAGTCGATTATGATCCAGCAGTCAATAATGGCAATTGGCAATGGGCTGCATCAACAGGAGCTGACGCAGTTCCTTATTTTAGAATTTTTAGCCCTCTCTCCCAACAGGAGCGCTTTGATAAGGATTTTGATTATGTTTCGGAGTGGATCAGTGAGCTTAGAGGCTTTGACAATAAGACTTTGTATGGTTTATATAAAAAGCCTCAAGCTTTAGGCAAATATCCAGCAATGATAATAGACGCTAAGCGTGAGGCTGAGATTTGTAAAGCTATTTACAAATCGTATTAATTGATTATAACACTAAGAATTGGCAGCAAGCTAGCAGATATTACTGCTATTGCAGCGATAATGGCAATAATTGAAACTAATGCTTTCTTTTTTTTCATGATTTATTAAAAATTACTTTCTTGTTTTGGTTCAGCGACAATCTCCATTATTTTTTCTGATATGTTATTTTTGTCGTCAATCACCCTGAGCAGTATCTCATATTTGCCTGCTTCTTGAAAAGTGTAAGTTGGTCTGCGGGTTGTTCTTTTGACTCCATCGCCAAATTCCCATTCATAAGTAGTTATAGGCCCAGATGAGCAAGATGGATCAAATGACACCGTAAGCGGAGCATCTCCATGTGTACGACTAGCAGCAAAACATGAAACTAGTGGCATTTCTCTGGCATAAATCATTTTTGTTGTCTGTTTGCTTTCGCCCTCATTTGTAAATACTGTCAACTTGACCTCATAACTCCCAACCTGGGAATACATATGTTTTACACTTGCTCCTGAGTGGTGTGCCTTTGAGCCATCATCAAAATCCCATTCATAAGATGAAATACTACAATCATCACCCGTACACCATGACTCTGAGGCATCAAAATTAACAGTTAATGGTACAGAGCCTGTCTCTGGATCTGCTTTAATCACCGCATTTAGCTTTTCTTCTTGAACAATGATTTTTACAGAGCTTGTATCTTCATTGCCGTCTGAATCAACAACTTTCAATGAGATATTGTATTCTCCTGGCTCTCGAAAGACTTTTTTGCCGATCTTGTCACCTGTTTCGTCTGTGATGCCATCTTTATTAAAATCCCACTCATAAGAAATAATATTGCTGTCCTTATCTTTTGAGCTTGATCCGTCAAAATTGACACTAAGAGGTGTAAAGCCCGTAATTATGTGATTTGCGTCAAATTCTGGTTGCGTCTTGATAATTGAGCTTGGCGGGTCAAGTGGTTTTTTTGCTTCAATAGTGATTTTGTTTGATTTTTCTACACCTTTAGCATTTTTAATTATTAATTCAACATTGTATACACCTGCCTGATCAAATATGTGTGATACAACTTGACCTGAGGCATTTGGCTTGCCGTCATTAAATTTCCATGTATACGAAACTATATCACTGTCAATACTGCTTGATTCTTCACCACTAAATACAACTTTAAACGGTATAGTGCTTTCTGCTTGCCCTTGAATTATATTGATTTTTGATTGCATACGATCTTTACTTTCGCCTTTTACGGTTATGATTTTGTCAAATGATTTGACATTGTTATCATAATCCATCATGTACAATTTGACATTATAAGTGCCTATTTTGCTAAATACATGTTCAATACGAGGTGATTTTGTTTCTTCGTCTGTTTTGCCGTCTCCGTCAAAATCCCACGAATAGCTACTAACCCTAATGCCTTTTGAGATATTTGTAGCATCAAATTCTACCTTTAAAGGAGCAGATCCTTCTTCTGGTGTCGCTGAAAAATCAGCTTCAGTTATCTTAAATACTCTATCTCGTAGTTCAAATATTTCGCTTATGCCGTCTTCTGTAACTATTTCCACTCTAACTACATAATCACCAGCAGTTGAAAAATGGTGTACTATTGTGTCAGATGGCTGAATTTTGCCAAATCCTTCACCAAAATCCCATTTAAATCCTTGAATCTTAAATCCACTGTTTTCAATAGCCTTTTTGATTTTTGTAGCAGAAAATTCAACATTAACTGGAGCCTTGATATTTTTTAATTCATCTTTATCCATATTAACCTCAATGGCAGCCACAAAACCTGATGCCTCTACCACAAAGCGATTTATATAGTTCCACATTCCAAGCCATACAACTACCACCAAAAACATCAATCCAGTTGATACACCAGAAAAGATAAAAAAACCACTTCTTTTGAGCTTTTCTTTTGTTGAAAGTGCAAGAAAAAGATTAATTGCAACTGTAAAAAGCAAGATTACCCCAAATGTTGCAAAGGTGCCATTTACAAGTTTCAATAAAAAAGACTTCGCTCCGTCTTCAGGTACACCAAAAGTTTTGAGGATAGGATTGCCCGATCCTCCTGCACTCATGATAAATATAAAAAGTGCAATAATAATCAAAAAAAGCACCACAGTTGTTACAAAGAACGCTAGGGTGTGCTTTTTCTTTGGTTTTTGATCTTTAGGTGATTTCGGGGTATCTCCGTCTAATTCTTGCAAAAATACACTTTTTTGCTCTTCGCTTGGCATTTTATTTTTTATTTAAATTTTCCTTATATTATAGCATTTTTTTTCAAGAAAATCAAATATCTAAGCCGTAGTTTATCCTTGTTTCTTGAGCTCTTGTGCAGATATTACTGATACCACTCTCTATTGCTCAATAGTCTCTGATGGTCTTGTTCCCTGAAGCATACTAAGCCTTTCTTCTATTGATGGTGTGCGTTTTACTGTTTTTAATTCAGGTGTATCAGGCATCTTTGTTGTTGCGCCTAAATATTCTCTGATTTTTGTAATTATGCCACCAATTGTTTTTGTAACTGATTCAGGATCAGGTTCTTTTATAAATTCAAGTTTAAAATTGCCCATTTCTGTCTTTATGATCCAATTTTCAGGATTGATTTGAATGATTTTTTCTATGCGATATTGCCCTAAAAGCATGCAATTTTCACTAATTTCTTGTTCAAGTGTAAAAAAAATCAAATTGCCTGTTCTTTGGTCTTTTATAGAACAATGAGAACCCCTTTTTAGGTATATTTTTGATACTTCTTGTGATGGTATTTCTTCTATGATTAAGTTAAGTTTTTTTGTTTCTGTGTGTATTTCAAATGAGTTTTCGTGTTGAATAATTTTGATAATAAGTTCTCCACAAAAAAGACCTCCTATGGTTGGGATATCACTTTTTTCGTTTATCAAAAACTCCATGGTTCTTCCTTCTCTTCCGTGCTCACAGATAGAGCACCTTGTGCCAATGGGTATAGATTTTTGGATTTCTATTTCAACAGGAAAGCGCCTCTTTGGTGATTCTGAAAAATTTATCATGGGGTTATTGTTAATTAAGTATTTATTTTAATTATTTTTGGCAATAAGTCAAGTTGTAAAATTCGTGTTTATTTTTTATGGCACAAAAAAGCACCGAAAGGTGCTTTAGTTTTTTATAAAATTTCTTGTAATCTCTTAATCACAAAGTCCCTGTCGAGTACTGACAGTAAAAATCCTGCTTTTGGGCCTTCTTTTTTATTTAAAAAAGCGAGATATATTGGTGTAAATACTTCTTTTGGTGATATTTCCAATTTTTCCTTGAGGCTATGGAAAAAGCCATGAAGATCATGCCCTGTAACCTCTGGCATCTTCTCAAAGTACTTTAAGATCTCACTCAATACTTCTTTGTCGGTCTGACTAAGTAGGCTTGCATCAAGCTTGAGCTCATCTGAAATATCAAAGATATACTTCTCGGGAGCGAAGTCCTTTAGCCATTTTTGGAGATATTCAATACGGCGGGTAGCTTCGGTAAATTCTAATTCTGTTAATTCTGAGCCTTTTATTTCTGCCAGTTTTTCTTTTAGGTCAAGGTGTGGAAGCTGCACAATAAAAGCCAATTCTCTAAAACGAGGTCTAAAAATTGTTTTTATATTTTTTAATTCTTCCTCTGTTTTTAGTAACTTAAAAGCCTCAATAAAATCCTGCTTGTTTGAATCATTTTCAATATAAATACGCTCAAGTTCATCAAATTCATCATATAAAGTAGGGATAGTCTCACCCTCTGGATCAAAATTTATGATTTTTTTAGGATCTTTTCTAAGTAACAGTAAACGATTAATCTCAGGCGGGAGAAGCTCATTAATTACGTCTGCACTTGCCCCTGTTCCTTTTGAGCTAGACATTTTTTTGCCGCCTACCAAAATAAATTCATGTGGCATATCAAATGGTGTTGGATAATCAAAAATCTCATTGCAGATAGCTTTTGTGATGTCTCTTGAGCCACCTTTTGTGTAGTGATCTTTTCCTGCGCCCTCGACATCTACTTTCAAGACAGCCCATTTTGCGCCCCATTCAACTTTCCATGGGAGCTTGCCATTGCCGTTAAATGGCGAAATCTTACCCTTGTGTCCACAACCTTTTGCCCATGAGACCATATTTTCCTCACAAACAAAACTAACCTCTTCTCCATCAAAATCATAAACACGACTTGTGCCTACCTTTCCACATTTTGGGCAAATTACTTGAAATGGATACCAATCGTCCGGTTTTTCTGTTTTTGAGATTTTTTTATACAACTCCCTAATTCTTGGTGCATTTTCTAATGATTTTTTGATCACATCGTTCATCTTGCCTGTTTTATATAAATCTGAAGCTCTGTGAAACACAGGCTCAAATCCCAAATCCAAGATAACTTTAGTATAAATATCCGCAAAATATTCAGCAAAATTTTCTGCTTTTCCGTCTGGAGATGGTACATTGCAGAGTGGTTTTCCCATATGTACGCCAAATTCTTCGATTAAATCAGGAGAACAACCGTCCATTGGATCAAAATCATTAACCTCAAATGAAAACTTAGCTTCAATGCCACTCTCTTGGAGTTTTTCAGCTACTATTCCATGTAGGGCAGCAGCACGCAAAGAGCCGATATGTACACGTCCTGAAAGTGTTTTTTCCTCACGAACAATCAATGGATCTTTTTTGCTTATTCTGTCCTTAAATCTCTCCCTAATTCCTTCAATTTTTTCGTTTATCCAGTACATTATTATTCAAAAAAGCCTTTCAATATTAGCAAATATGCTTTATTTTTGCAAAGAGCATATTTAGATAAATGCAACAAAGAGCGAAAGAGATAGTACAAAAGGCTTGGGAAATTACCAATAATCACAAATATCTTTTGAAATATGGTTTTTGGCCTTCTTTTTTTGGGATATTAGTCGGAGGTGTATACACTTTTTATCAGATTCAAGCCTTTATGCACTCACCTCTTTTTTCGAATCACAAGACTGATTATGGAATGATTTTTTCCCATGCAAAAGATTTTGTAAGTGATTATCCTTGGGTGTTTTTGTTTTTGCTTATATCTACATTTTTAGTCTTGTTTTGTTATTTTATAATCCCTGTGATTTGTAGTGGTGCTTTGATTCATATGATTTCCAAGATCGCTCAAGGTAAAAAACCAAAAGAGGGCTTAACAGTAGGACTTTTTCGTTTTTTGCCAATGCTTGAGACATCAGCCGCAAAAAGCACAATGAAGCCTGTATCTTTTTTTACTGAATGGTCTTTTGTAATTCGCAATCTTGGTCCAGGCAGAGCTGTTTTAGTGACACCGTTTTTGATATTTTTTGCATTTGTCGGGATTGTGATATTGTTCTTTTTTGCGCTTACTTCTCAGTTTATTGTTCTTAAAAATCAAAATTTCTCAGAAAGTATAGTTGGCTCTTCTAAATTTGTAATTCGCAATTTTAAGACTACTTTTTCATTGTTTCTGATTTTTATTTTGATTGAACTTAGGGTGATATTGAATATTGCTGTGATCTTATTTTTGCCTGTGGCTGTTTTTTGGATTACCGGTATTTTTGCTGATATTTTTAATTTAATAGGGATTTTGATTGCTGGTGTTGTGGCTTTTTGTTTGATTACTTTAACAGCTTTAATAACAGGCACCTTGTCTGTATTTTCTCATGCTATTTGGACATTAGCGTTTTTAGAATTTCAGAGCGAAGAGGATTAATCTAGATCTTCACATTTAGTATCTATTGTTGGGTCTATTTTGCGTTTTAGTACACAATCCATGCGTTTTTGAGCTATTCTTAAAGCTCCTTTTGTATCTGCTTTTGATTTGGCTACTGAATTGATAGCATCTTCAAAAATCTTAATAAAAGTATCGTCGTCAATGGTTTTGATACTCTTTGCATAAGATGCCTGACGTGCAAATACTCCAAATAAGCGTTCAATAGACTGTTCCTCAAACATATCCTTGCGAGGCGATGGCTTGTGGGTTTTTTCATGATAATCCTGCAAGCTATCTGGCGTAGTCAAAAAAGTAATAAAATCCCATGCCTTTTCTGGGTGTTCTGAGTTTTTTGAGACAGTTAATGGATAATAACTAGCCAAAGCATCTTGTCGCCCTGATTCTGTTGGGTCTATCACTTGCGGAACAGCCGCAATGCCTATATCCTCAAGCTTGATATGATCTTTGCCTTGTTTTTGAGCGGCTTGCACTTGGAGTTTTAATTCTTCATAAAGCCAAGAATAACCAAAAACCATAGCTACTTTGCCTTTTACAAAGGCCCCAACCTCTTTTTGGTCGCCTGCTGTTGCTGTGATCCAGCTATTCCATGAGTTATGTTTATAGCTTGATAATGCAAAACTTGTATACAAACTAAGTGCTTCTTTGCCCGGGTAATAAGCTTTACCCGTACCTTCGATAGTGCCTTGCTGAAGCCCAAAGATGCTTTTTGGTGGATTGCTATCTTTGTACATTTCTGTGTCATATTGAATCAATAGCATCGAAAGTATATCTATTGCCCGACTTATATTGTCAGCTCTACCCATGGCAATACCTGATACATTAAATCTCTCAACAGAATTATCACGTTTAGTAAGCCCATAAACCTGTTCTTTTAGCTCCTCCCATGTTGTTGCTGGCTTGTCTGTGGTTGGTAGATTATCTCTGAACAATTGCTTGTTGTAATATATCGCTAAAGTATCTATGTAAAGAGGTATTCCATAAATTTGCGGTACTTTTTTTTCATCTTCAAGAATTAAGTCATCTGCTGCAACTGCAAAAAATATATCTCTAAATTGCTCAGGTGCAACCATGCTTGATGGAATTGGGGAGATTTTTTTCTTATGTTGAGTGATTTTTGTATTTTTAAGAGAAAATATATCAGGGCCTTCGCCTTCTGCTATTTCATTGATTAGGATTTTTTCGTATTCTTCTGGGTTGCTAAATTTCTTACATCTAATCCTTATGTTTTTATTTTCAGTTTGAAATTGCTGGATTTGTCCTTTGTAAGTATCGCAAGGATCAAACAAGCTCCACCAAACAAGCTCTATTTTTTCAACTTGAGCACCTTTTTCTTGTCCTTCTCCTGCTGTTGGCTTTTTCTTGGTTCTACAAGAAGTCAGAGACAGTGTTAAGATTAAGATAAGTAATATGCTGGTGATTTTTTTCATTTTATTTTTTGCCATATCTTTTTAAAAAGCTTTCTTAGCCCCTTGTTTTTAATATAGTAAATCAGTGAATTTATATGATTTTTTTTGAGACATTTTTTGCCTGGGGCTGATTTTGGATCTTGAATCCAATTTATAAAATTTTTCATGATTATTTTGTCAGAATACTCATTTTTTATCAAATCAGAGATATTTTCTTGAAATCTTTTTTTAAGTGATGGGTTACTAGCAGCGCTCAATATCTGTTCTGAGAGTTTTGCCACTTCACCGCTTGGAGTGGCTATGCCTGCTTCATACATTGCGATCTCATAAGATATTTCACTGCCAAGTGTTGTGATAACAGGCAGATTATAACCAAGCGCCTCAGTGATTCTATTCCGAGCGCCTGTATGGGTTTCAATGCAGTCCAGATCTACATTTATTAAAAAATCAGCCTCTCTATATAATAGAGGGATCTCTCGCTTGTCTACCCAGCCTAGCAAATGAAAATTCTCTTTGTGCTTTGATTTTTGGACTCGTTTTTTAAATTTTAAGAAGCTTTGCTCATCTACATTGGGAATTATGCCTCCAGTTGTTAAAAAGTGAATCTGAGGGTTTTTAGCGATTGATTTTTCAAGAGCCCTAAAAAGTGTCTCCTCATCAAACCAAGCATTAAATCCTCCAATCTGAATTATCTTAAAGCTATTTTCAGGTAATTTCTGAATAAATTTTGATTTACCGATAGTCTTTTTTTGGTTTTGAGGAATATTTTTAATGATTTCTAAAAATTCATATTCAAAACTATCTTTGCCTAGTCTTAATATTGAAGCCAGTTCGCCTATTGTGGTGTATTTTTGAGCTCTTGAGACTACTGAGATTTTGTCTGCTTTACGCAATATTTGCCTCTCTATATCAGCCCCATAAGGAATAATAATATCATTTTGGCTACTTTTAGCTTGAGCTTGAAGTTCTGCTATGATCCAGCCATTTAGATCAGCCCAAAAAGGTGTATTACTTGAAATTTTCGAGGCGAGATAAGAAGCGTAAGTATTGACTCCTATTATTACATCTGGTGCAAAAGCTTTTTTTATTTTTTTAAGAGTTTGCAGTTCTCTGTTGATTTTTATATGTGTAAAGCTTGAAAATTTCTTAGGAATAGGGTTTTTTTCGTCTGAATCTATACTAACTAAACAGATTTTCTGCTTGTCAGGAATTGCCTTGATAAATTGTTCTGTTCTAAGTGCAAAGGCGTTTTGTTTGTCTTTGAAAAGAGAATTTCCCACAACGAGTATTTTCATGCTATTATATGAGCAATTTTTTGATTATATGTTAAAGCTTTTTAATACGATACGCAAAGAAAAACAAGAATTTCGACCTATTAATAAAGACGAGGTAAAAATGTATTCGTGTGGACCAACTGTATATAATTATCCTCATGTAGGTAATTTAAGAGCTTTTATTTTTGCTGATACTCTTTATAGGTGGCTTAAATACGGGGAAAAATGCAATGTAAAATGGGTCATGAACTTGACAGACGTTGATGACAAGACTATAAAAAACTCTCGTGAAAAATATCCAAAAATGGATGAAAAAACAGCACTGAGCAAGTATACACTATATTATGAAGGGGTATTTTTTGATGATTTAGCTGAATTAAATATCCAAAAAGAATCATTTTTTAATAATCCAAGAGCAACCGAATATATAGAAGAAATGAAAGACCTTACTCGTATGATTTACGAAAAAGGCTATGCCAAAATCATTGAAGGGAGTGTGTTTTTTGACCTAGTGTCTTATGTCAAATCAAATGACTATGGAAAATTGATTAATTTGGATCTGGACAATTTAAAAACAGGCACAAGAACTTTGTCTGATGAAATAGAAAAAGAAAATGTACAAGATTTTGTCTTATGGAAAGGTGTCAAAAAAGGTGAGCCTTATTGGGATTTTGAGCTTGATGGTCATGACTTAAAAGGTCGTCCCGGTTGGCATATCGAGTGTTCGAGCATGGGGCATGCTATTTTGGGTTTGCCGCTTGATATACACACAGGAGGGGTTGATTTGACTTTTCCTCACCATGAAAATGAAATTGCTCAGGCTCAGGCTGGTTATGAGCTTGATACTGCTAATTTTTGGCTACATAATGAGCACTTGATGGTAGATGGTAAAAAAATGTCAAAATCACTAGGCAATTTTTACACCTTAGCTGATTTAAGAGAGAAAGGCTTTAGTGCTGAGGCTATTAGGTTTTTCTTTGTGTTTAATCACTATGGCAGTAAAGTAAATCTGTCAGATGAATCACTTGAAGCTGCTTCAAATACCCTGAAAAACATACGCAATTTACTCAGCATTAAAAAAGAAGGATCCAAGGACATAGTTGATATTAGAGACAGGTTTTATGGGGCAATGCGAGATGATTTAAATACATCTGTGGCATTAGCTTGTATGATGGAACTGCTCAAAGGGGATTATAAAAAAGACGAAGTGAGTCAATTTTTCAAAGAAGCAGAGGATATTTTTGGGATTTATTTTTTCGAAAAAAATGTTAAAATCCCTCAAGATATTATTGATTTGGCTGAACGCAGAGTTGAAGCCAAAAAGCAAAAAGATTATCAATTAGCAGATTCTCTAAGAAATGAGATTATCGCAAAAGGCTATGAACTAAGGGATACACAAGGAGGATATGAGATCAAAAAACAATGAAAAAAGTTAAAAAAAGAATTATTTCGCTAGTTCCAAAACTATTTATAAAAAGCATTTTTTTTGCTTTGTTGGTTTTTTCTCTGTTTTTTGCAAGTGGGCTTAGATTTGATTCTGAAAAAGGAGGCTTGATTCAGACAGGTGTAATAGATGTATCATCTACTCCTGATGCCTTGGTTTTTGTAGATGGCAAATTTGCTGGCATGACTCCTAGGTTTTTACGTGGAGTGCCAATTGGTGCTTTTGTTATTAGGTTAGAGAAATATGGCTTTGAACCTTGGCAAAAAAAGATAAAAACCAACAAAGATTATGTGGTTGAGATAAAAAATCCTATATTGATACCAATTAAAAAGGCGCTTTATACTGATTTTATTGCAAAATCAGATGATATGTTTATAGATCCTATGGGGCGTGGTTTTGTGCAGGTTTATAGGGATATTGCAGCTGTTAAGATGTATAATACAAGTTGGGGTAAAGAAAGTATTGAATTTGTGTCTAATATAAAGAGTCCATTTTTTAGCCAAAAGGGCAAATTTTATTACAACAGTGAGGATTATTTGAAGCCTTTTGATTCGGATAACATCTTTTCCCTTAATCCATTTCCAAAAGAAAAAGAAAACCTAGCCTATGATGGCTCTTATCTATATATAGCAAAACAAAATGTACTCTGGAGACAGGACGGTGAAAAAAAGAATCTACAATTAATAAAAACCTTCAAAGCCAATATAGAAAATATTTTTGTATTTCCTGATAGTAACTCTCTTGTATTAGTGTTTGCTAATAAGGTGGTATTTATAGACAAGGACGGTGAAAATGAAAGATTGTTGTTTCATAAAGATAAAGACGCAAAAACACTTTTTTCTCCTATGCAGAAAGAGATTTTTTATAAATTTAATGAAGATTGGTATAAGTTTAATTTCAATTTTTAACACTAGAAAATAATTGCAAAATAGTGTAAAGTAGAAAAGTGTGTTTTTACAATAAAAATAAATTTAATCAACAAGAAAAAGTGAAACAAATTTGTGTCAGATGCGTTTAAAAAAGCGAACCTAAAGGAAAAAGTACAGTTTTTTGCTCTTTTGAGCATATTGACATGTGGCTTTTATCCTATAAAATGGCTTTCTGAATACTGTTAAATTAGCTTTCTGTGTCCACACAGAAATGCCTTCTGAATAATTGACCTTTAAAAATTCGGCAAAACAAACTAGAAAAATTCTTTATTTAAGTAAGGTTAGCTACTTACTTTCCAGTCGACTAAGGCTAAGGCTTTAGTTGTTATCTATATATACAATTTTGTTTTTATTTTTTTATTTTTCCTATGGAAACTCTTAAAAAACTTTTTACGGGTTTCTCTGCACTCGCTATTGCTATGACAGTAGTAACACCTGTTCAAGCAGCGACTTTCTCAGACACTGAGGGTCACTGGGCAGGAG